>NZ_QUKK01000030.1:0-723 GCF_003481085.1 Coprococcus sp. TF11-13
CTTTTGCAGATTTTAGGTTAGTAAGCAACAAGTTGCTTACATTTGCTATTTCTAGCTTTGTTTACCTATCTTTTGGTTATTGATGTCTTGTTAATTATTAATGGCTTATTATAAACTTATAATAATTATCTCTTTCTGTATGAAATTCTCAAGGTACATATTTAGGATGTTTCCATCCAGTGGAGATAACGAGATTCGAACTCGTGACCCCCTGCTTGCAAGGCAGGTGCTCTCCCAACTGAGCTATACCCCCGTATGGAATTACAGCCTTTCGGCTAATGGGCTTAAATGGACTCGAACCATCGACCTCACGCTTATCAGGCGTGCGCTCTAACCAGCTGAGCTATAAGCCCATTTTCTTTGGTGCTTACACTTGATAAGCAAATTTGGAGCCGGCAGCCACCTGCTCTCCCACACCGTCTCCAGTGCAGTACCATCGGCCGCTTACGTCTTAACCGTCGTGTTCGGGATGGGTACGGGTGTCTCCCATAAGCGCATCACCACCGGCAAATTTGTGCGTTACTGAGTAAATGCAGTTTTTAACTGTATCAACCAGAAAAGCTCGCTTTTCTGTGTTGCTTGCTGTTAAAAACTATATGCGACGAAGTCGCATCACCGAGTGAGTTCTCTTCTCACGAGGTGTAGCTTTTACTTATCCTTGAACGCTTAACAACATAACAACCCTTACTATCCATTCCTTAGAAAGGAGGTGATCCAGCCGCA
>NZ_QUKK01000031.1:0-557 GCF_003481085.1 Coprococcus sp. TF11-13
CAGCCTTATGTCGCAGAGAAGATGGGAGTTACCGCTTCCACAATCCTGCGTTATGAGAATGGTTCGATTGACAATACCAAAAAGATGGTACTGGAAGGTCTTTCGGAAGCACTTCATGTATCGATTGAATGGCTCAAAGGGGAAAACGATGAATATGAAACTGATATTACGGATAAGAAAGAATTACTGATTCGTGATGCGATGAGTGATATTCTCAAACAGTTACCGCTCGACCTCAATAAAACAGAAGACGCATTTTCCAAAGACTTACTGCTGTTAATGTTAAAGCAATATGAACTGTTTCTGGATTCGTTTCAGTTCGCCTGTAAAAATTACAAGGGCAGTACCAAAGATGCGGACATTGCCAAAGTAATGGGCTTTGAATCGAAAGATGAATATAACGAGATCATGTTTCTCAGGGAGATCACACATACTGTCAACGCATTTAACGATATGGCAGATGTGATAAGACTCTATTCTAAGAAACCGGAAACAGCAGAACAAAGACTTGCCAATCTTTTATCCGAAGTTATGTATGAGGATTCTGAATCGGTATA
>NZ_QUKK01000032.1:0-221 GCF_003481085.1 Coprococcus sp. TF11-13
AACATTCCACAAAGAGCACCTATTATTGCGCCCTCTTCAACGCCACTTGCAAATCCATCCAAAAACGACTTTCCTGCTTTCACTGATGCAGCGCCATTCATTATACCAGATATTGCTGATCCCACGAGGGCCGATGTCGCTACAGACTGTGTCACTGCAGCTGCCGTAGCTCCCAGTACAGCAGGGCAGACTATCGCCACTGCAGCAGTAACCACAAGCAC
>NZ_QUKK01000032.1:231-529 GCF_003481085.1 Coprococcus sp. TF11-13
TCGCCACTGCAGCAGTAACCACAAGCACGCCTATGCCTATAGCCAGCTTTCCTTCACTGGTCTCATACCATGGAGTTTCAGCATATAGGTTGCATAGAGTCTGTCCAGATGCCTCGAATTTTTCATTACATTCTTTATACAGATCGTATGCCTCATCCAGAATCTTCTTCAGAGTTCCAAGCCGATCATATTCGTCTACCAGTTGAGCACGATATCTGTCCAGGGATGATATATCCAGGGATTCCGCCATCTTGCTTATGTATATTATATCTCTCTGACGTCTGATATCATCAATATA
>NZ_QUKK01000033.1:0-505 GCF_003481085.1 Coprococcus sp. TF11-13
GCAGAGGAAGTTGACCTCTTTTCCGATGATGAAGTGGAAGAAGGCACACAGCCGATTTCGCATGATGATTACGAGCAACTTATCAAGTATCTGGAAAAGAAAAACCCACCTGCCATTCTGCCGATTCAGATTGCGTATTATGCCGGGCTCCGTATCGGAGAAACCTGTGGTCTTACATGGCAGGACATTAACCTTGAGGAACAATGCCTGACCATAAAACGCAGTATCCGCTACGACGGCATAAAACACAAAAACATTATCGGACCAACGAAACGGAAGAAAGTAAGGATTGTTGATTTTGGCGATACTCTGACTGAAATATTAAAAGCTGCCAGAAAGGAACAACTCAAAAACCGGATGCAGTATGGCGAATTATATCACCGCAATTACTACAAAGAAGTTCATGTGAAAAACAGAGTCTATTATGAATACTATCATCTTGACGTAACACAGGAAGTCCCGGCAGATTACAAAGAAATCTCCTTTGTCTGCTTAAGACCGGATG
>NZ_QUKK01000004.1:0-276722 GCF_003481085.1 Coprococcus sp. TF11-13
CTGACAATTGAGGCTGCAAAGGGTCTGGATAAGGATGAGAAGGACAAGAAGAGCGGCAAATATATCAGACGTGAGCGTTATGCCGGCAGCATGAGCAGAAGTTTCTATGTCGGTGAGGGAGTTTCCCAGGAAGACATTCATGCAAAGTATGAACATGGCGTACTGAAACTGTCGATTCCTAAGAAGGAAGAGCAGAAGAAAGTAGAGAAGAGTAATTACATCGCAATCGAATAATGTAAGAAATGCGAGATTACTTAATAACAGATGACTAATATTCGTAGAGCCCTCCGTGTATCTGCAAGGTTCAGGTATGCGGGGGGCTCTTTTGCGTTCTGCTATTAGATGTAAATGAGCATTGTGCCAGTGAAGGCGAAAAAATATTATGAATATTTTTGTGTGGAATATCTCTAAAAATATTGAAATGGTATTTGATTTATTTGATAATAGTGGTTGAGACTGTTGAGGGAGGACAAGCGGTGAAATGTTATTCAATAAAGGGGGATTTATATGTTCGATTTTCAGCAAATGTATAGAGAAAAGCTGCGTACACCGGAGGCTGCGGTGGAGTGTGTCAAGGATGGAGACTGGGTCGATTACACATCGTCCCTTGGAAAACCTGTACTACTTGACAGGGCACTGGCAAAGCGGAGAGATGAGCTGCACGATGTGAAGATCAGGGGTAATCTGATGGCTGGGCCTATAGAGGTTGCAGAGTGCGATGACAGTCAGGAGCATTTTGTGTATCATAGCTGGCACTGTTCGCAGTACGAGAGAAAGCTGTGCGATGAGGGCAAATGCTATTATATACCGATGGTGTTCCACAATAATGCGGCTTATTATGAGTATTTTCTCCATGTAAATGTGGTCATGGTGTCGGTGGGACCTATGGACAAGCATGGTTATTTTAACTTCTCGGTGAATACCGGTGTGGCTGCCCCTATTGCCAGGAAGGCTGACATAGTGATAGTTGAGGTGAATGAGCATATGCCTAAGATACGCGGCGGATATGACGAATGTATTCACATATCGGATGTGGATATGATCGTAGAGGGAGAGCATGAACCATTTGCTGATGTGAAAACACAGGCACCGCGGGAGGTTGACCGGAAGATAGCGGAGCTGCTTATTCCGTATATTGTGGACGGTTCAACACTGCAGCTCGGTATCGGAGGAATGCCAAATGCGGTGGGTGAGATGCTGGCCCAGTCAGATCTCAAGGATCTTGCCATGCACACGGAGCTCTGTTCGGACGCATATCTGGCCCTGTACAAGGCGGGCAAGCTGACAAATAAATACAAGAACATAGACCGTGGAAAAGGCGTATTTGGCTGCGCCATCGGTTCAAATGAGCTGTATGAGTGGCTGGACGACAATCCTGGGATAGCGGCGTACCCACTTGAATATGTGAACAGACCGTATGTCATATCGCAGATAGATAATATGGTATCAATAAACAGTTGCGTGGCTGTGGATCTGTACGGACAGGTGGCGGCGGAGAGCAGCGGTTCACGCCAGATCAGCGGAACCGGCGGACAGCTTGATTTCCTGATCGGAGCATCTGGCTCCCATGGCGGCAAGGCGTTTATATGCATGAGCTCCACCCACACCGACAGGAACGGAGTGAAACACTCCAGGGTTAAGCCACAGTTCAACGGAGATATCATCACTTCCCCTAGAAGTCAGGTGTATTTCCTTGCGACAGAGTACGGAGTCATCAACCTTGAGGGACGCTCCACATGGGAGAGAGCTGAGGCGCTCATCTCCATAGCTCATCCGGATTTTCGAGATATGCTGATAAAGGAGGCCCAGGAGAGAAAGATTTGGCGGAGGTCGAATAAGAGATGAAAAGATTATTTGACATAGATATAAAGGACTACGAAGCGGGCTACAAGGTATACTGCAGACCATCGGCACGTGGAATCATCCTGCAGGGAGACAAGATAGCCCTTGTCTACAGTGGGCGGGAGCACTATTACAAATTTCCAGGTGGCGGTATTCAAGGCGGAGAGGACAAAAAGGCAGCTCTTGTCCGTGAGGTCCGCGAGGAGACCGGGCTTGTGGTCATCCCTGATAGCATAAGAGAATTTGGAAGTGTACTTCGAAGACAGAAGAGTGATAAATCGGAGAATACGATATTTGAACAGGAAAACTTTTATTATATATGTGATGTTGAAGCTGCGAATATAGGACAGGAACTTGATGAATATGAGCGAGAGGCGGGATTTGTGCTAAGAGTCTTGCCAATCGATGAGGCGATATGTGCAAATGACGAGTATCACAGTGAGAATTATTTCGATGAGGTTATGATAAAGAGGGAGCTGCGTGTTCTTCAAATGGTGAAGAAACAGATGAAACTATAGACGCATCTGATTATGTGTAAAATTTTATGTGGGCTGATACTCAGAAACAGGGGAAATGGGGAATTTAAAAGTGGGGCTGCGAATGAAAGGAAAATCTAAAAAACAAAAAAGTAGAAATACGAAAAAGCAGAAATATATAAAATTGGCAATTACTCTGAGCATAGTTATTGTCATAATATTGTTCTGCAATTTTCAGAACAAACACCTTGAAACCACACATTATACATATGCGGCAGAGCAGCTTGGCGCAGATCTTGAGGGATATCGCATAGTCCAGATATCGGATCTGCACAATGCAAAGTTTGGCAAGAATAACCAGAAACTGGTGGACAGGATAAGAGAATGTGAACCTGATATGATCGTCCTGACCGGAGATCTTGTGGACTCAAATAACACAAATGTAGACCGCGCAGTCCAATTTGTGGATGAGATCGTGAAAATATGTCCGGTATACTATGTCACAGGGAACCATGAGTATTGGCTGGAGGCTTCTGAGTATGATGAGCTCATGTCTGGACTTACCCGTGCAGGGGCGGTTATTCTGGATGATCAGGTTGTGGAGATATCCAGGGGTGATGCAAAGTTCAGGCTGGTTGGGCTGGACGATAAAAGTATTGCGGATGGGACACTTGGGACGTTACTGAATAACGCTCAGAATGTGGCGCATGAGGACTCTGAGAAAAAAGAATTCACAGTAGTTCTTGCACATGAGCCACAATACCTCGCAAGGTATGCCGGCATCGGTGTTGATCTCGTGCTTTCCGGACATGCCCACGGTGGACAGTTCAGACTTCCATTTGTCGGCGGGATAGTGGCGCCGGATCAGGGATTTCTTCCAGAATATACAGCAGGTGAATATTATATGAATGGCACCGAGATGATAGTCAGCCGCGGCCTTGGCAACAGTGTGGTTCCGGTGAGGCTGTTTAACTATCCAGAGATTGTGTGCGTGGAGCTGGTGGGGAAACATTAGTTATTGTGAGAAAGTTAATGTAGATAAGAAAATGATGTACATAAAAGATCGTGGGAAGATTTTGAGTAGGGATCTTCTCACGACCTTTTAATATATTAGGATTTATTTTTCTCAGACTTCTAGCTATCGCAGCCTTTCATCCACCTCAACCTTGAAAGGAAGCTTGTTCAGAATGTCATGTTCAAGATCAATTCCCGGGTACACCTCAATGAGCTTAAGTCCCTTTTCAGTGAGCTCAAATACGCATCGTTCTGTGACGTATATAACCCTCTGTCTGTTTGCCAGCGCACGTTTTCCTGAGAAACTGATGCTTCTGACATCGTTTACGAACTTAGGAATGCTTCCCTCGTTTTTGATGGTCACGATGCCGTCATTGTCTTCCACGGCAAGCCCCTTCGTATCAAATGTGAGACAGAACACAACAGTTGCTGTCTTGGCGGTGATATTTGCAAATCCGCCTACACCGGCAAATGCGCCAGGACCCTTGTGGGCATTTACATTCCCGAACCTGTCAACCTCGATTCCGCCCATGAAACAGATATCAAGACCGCCATTGTTGTAGAGATCAAACTGGTTTGCCATGTCATAGATGGAGTCCGCGCCGATAACAGCGCCGAACACCTTGCCCGATGCCGGAAATCCTCCTACACCTCCGGATTCTACGGTCAGGGTTATCTTGTCCAGAATACCGTTCTCTCTGGCATACTTGGATACAGTCTCCGGAATTCCAACACCTATGTTGACTATATCGTCCGGTTTCAATTCCAGAGCGGCCCTTCTTCCAATGATCTCTGCGCTTGTATTGACGACATTCTTTGTCTTGGTACGACCGGAAAGCATTTCAGCCCAGTCCTGCCACTGTGAATATGGAATCTCAAAACTTCCTGTCAGGGATTCGTATGATGCGTGTCTTGGCTCCGGCGGTATCTCAACGATAGCGTCAACCAGACATCCCGGAATGATGGTATTGTGAGGTCTTGATGGCCTTGCCACAAGTCTGTCAACCTGCACGATGACCTTTCCGCCATTTGCCTTTACGGCCTGACAGATAGACAGCGCATCTCCTGCGGTAAACAGATCCTCAAATGAGATGTTGCCCTTGCGGTCGGCAGCAGTTCCCTTGATGATAGCCACGTTGATAAGCGGCAGCTTGTAGTAGAGGAATTCCTCACCGTCCAGCTCGACGTATTTAACAAGTGAGTCATCCTTTGATATGTTGTTGATTCCCGGTCCCTCAAGTCTAGGATCGACAAATATATCGAGACCAACCTTGGAGAGTGCTCCCGGAAGTCCGCCGGCCTGCGCACGTATTGCGTGTGAGATACAGCCGAGTGGGAGATTGTATGCCTCAAATCTGTCCTCAAGGACAAGCTTCTTGGTGCTGTACATGGCACCGAAATGTCCACAGATGATCTTGTCAACGGCGCCGTCTCTTATGTATCCCTCTGCCGCCTTGTTCTCATCCCACGCACCAAAGCCCGCGCTTGATATAGCGGTGAGGTGCTTCGGCGAACCTGTCCTCTGGTATCTTTTATATAATGCCTCGTGAAGCTCGATTGGAATATCTATGCCGAGAAATGAGTTGAGTGCGATCACATCTCCGTCATTTATAAGATCCATTGCCTCGTCGGCTGTCATTATCTGGTACATTTGTCTAACCTCGTATCTATAGAATCCTTTGCTGAATTTTAGTCAGTCACTTGTTATTTTTATCTTTTGAGGATGAGATGTCAAGAAGATTATTAAGGGGAATGGTGATATTGGGGTAGAAAAATTCGACTTATCCTAAAAAGATAAAAAACTTTCTTTTTTCTGACGAAAAATGCGCAAAGGATACAGAAAATCGAAAGTTTGTATCTTTTTGGAGGTTTATAACAAATAAGCGAAAATTTTATGCACAGAAGAGCAAGATTAAGTCAAAAAGATAAAATTAAAAATGCCAGATAAATATGAGCAATGGTTTGGGACTCATATCTAGCTGACATTTTTAGTTTTCTAATCAGGATATTTGATCAGATCGTACATCTTACCATAAGCACCCATATCGCGCACACCCTCAAGCTCCATGCCGAGATGCATGTATTTGTCGCACTTTGACTTGGCATCCGTCTCAAGGATGACTGGAACGTGCAATCTGTTTCCCTCAGAGAAAGCCATGTTCAGAACTTTTCTCATGTATCCCTGTCCCTGGTATTGTTCGCGGACGCAGACCATGCCGACGAATATAAAATCTTTCTTCTCTTTCTTCATTCGATCCTGAAGGGATTTTCCTCCCTTGGACAGAGCTTTTCCCATGCAGATCATTTCTTTAAGGCTCATGTTGCGAAACAGTGCTTTGAGGATAGCCATGCCAGCTTTGAAATTCATTTTCTGTCCCGGCAGGGTGTAGGCGATATACCCCTCGCCGCGTTCGCTGGTCGCGTAGAGCATTTGTCCCTCAAATGCCATACGAACGTAGCCGGCTATGTAATTTGCCACTGCCTCTTTGCTGCTGTAGAACACGCCCATACCTGTTTCTTGCCCGTAGTCGTAATATCCAAACGCATGGCCGATATCCTCGGCTGCCTGTTCATCCCATTTTGTTATCTTCATTGTATTTCCTCCGTTCAATAATTGTGTTGTAATTTCTAATTCCACCCATACGGTTAGATATATCTAACCGTAATCATATTATCATATATAGAGTGAAAATGAAACTATGATCTCATTCAGGATGACATGATAGAAATATATGAAGATGTGAAGGATGCTGATGTCATAGTGTTTGCATATGGAATATCACTACTAAAACAATACATTTGTATTGAATTGGCATAAATTAAGTATTATAATTTATAAAGAAGCGGTGAAGTTGCATATTATTAATACTAGGAGGTGCATGAGAATGGCAAGCACAATACAGGTAAGGGTAGACAATGATCTTAAGTCAAAATCAGATAAATTATTTCATGATCTTGGAACAGATACTACGACAGCTATAAGAATTTTTCTTACCCAGGCAGTTGCAAATAATGGATTTCCATTTGAGATAAAAAGGGTTGTTACAGATCCATATGTGGCAATGACAGAGGAACAGATGATAGACAAACTGACGAAGTCAAGACAACATGCTGAAAAAGGTGAATGTCGTGATGCTGATGTTGTGATAGATGATATGAGGAAGAAGTATGACTTATGAGGTGGTTTTGACAAAAGATGCAGAGAATGATTTGGATAATTTTATTCAATATCTCTTATTTGAAAAACATAGTAAACAGGCTGCAGCAAATGTTCTTCAGGACTTTGAGAATACGAAAAGAAATTTGGAAAAAATTGCTTCAAGTTTGAAACTATGTGATAATCTGCGCTTGAGAAAGCTGGGATATAGAAGAATTAATTTTGAAAGACATAGATATTTTATGCTATATCGAATAGAAGGAGAACGTATTATAGTAGATAATATATTTCATGAATTACAGGATTTTGAGGGAAAAATGATATAGAACAATCCGTAGAGCAATTAACATTAAAGAGTGGGAAGCAATACAATACGCTTCCCACATATTTTTCTTATATGAGTAAGTGTATGATAGTGTATTTCTATTTGAGATAAAAGTATTGCTGTTGTGCGGACATATGCTTATAATTAAGGATAGATGGAAACACTACTTATGAAAGGAGATGCTTTATATGGCTACAAAATCTGCAAATTTATATGCAAGGATTGAACCGGATGTCAAAGAAAAAGCAGAAAGTATCTTGTCTACGCTGGGTATCCCTGCTTCCAGTGCTATAAATATGTTTTATAAACAGATTATCTTACAGAGAGGACTTCCATTTGAGGTAAAAATACCATATGACAGACCTGTTGACATCAGCACATTATCAGATGCAGAGTTCGATGAAGAATTGGAGAAAGGATATGCGGATATGCAGGCTGGACGGACGAAAAATGCTAAAAAGGCCTTTACTGACATTCGTAAGGATTATGGAATATGATATATGAATTAGAGATATCCGAGCAGGCTGACAATGATCTGAGAGGAATTTTTGAATATATTGCCTTTGAATTACAATCTCCTCAGATTTCCTGTCTGGTTATTTTCAAGGAACAGGACACCGGCACAGTCAAGAAGCTCTTCGAAGCCCTTGGCATTTTGTCTTCTCCTGGTAAGCTGTTCGCCGGTTCTTACATTGTAGACTATATTTGCCTCTATAATCCGATTTGCATCGGGGGTCTTTATGGCCTTGTTTTCAAGGGATGACTCGGCATGGCTGTCAGCTCCTTTTTGCTAATAACACCCACAATATATCCAATTGAGAAAATGGTGTCAATGAACCGCGGGGGAATTGGGGGTATCTGAACCATATCTTTGCCGAGGGGCAGTACGCTTTCCCGGTTAATATGCGAGAACCTAATCTTCACAAAATCTTCACAAAATAATTAGCACTCACCTCTTGACATTGCTAGCATAGAGGACTATAACATAGTCAAAGATAAGAAAAGGATAGCACAACCGGTGGTGCACATGACCGTTTGACATATGCACTGCAGATTTCTGTTATATAACATTTTAGGAAAACAGAAAGGAAGTGTTCAAAATGGATAAAAACCCAAAGCATCCATTGAAGAAAAAGAAAGTAGTTCAGAAGGTATATGCGACAGCAAATCATAACGCTGCAGCAGCTGAAGAACCGGCT
Organism: Coprococcus sp. TF11-13; assembly: GCF_003481085.1. NCBI lineage: Bacteria > Bacillati > Bacillota > Clostridia > Lachnospirales > Lachnospiraceae > Coprococcus > Coprococcus sp. TF11-13. The sequence goes on from NZ_QUKK01000004.1 coordinate 8,014, forward strand.
ACACCAAAGTCAAAAAAGCATAAATAGTATATGAGACAAAGGTCCCCTGTATCTGCATCAGGCAGGTATGGGGGACTTTTTTTGTCGTGGGAACATCAATATATAAATTTGATTTCTGAATATGGGGTTACTGATGTATAATATATATAACAAATATTTATGGGATATATTGTCGGACTTGACAGACTGATATATTTTCGAACTAAAATATATTGAGTGTTGATGGGATAATAGATTTGGGACACATGGGGAATATGAAAAATATGGAGAATGCGGAAGGAACGGAAACAACAGATAAGGTCAGAAAAACGGGTAAGCTGGATGAGAAGCTTTTGCCGCCGGACAAGCTTGTACTGCCTAAAGCCTCTACGCCCAAAAATCAGAACAAGCTTAATATGAAGATACTTCTGGTGGAAATTCTCATTGTGGCAGTGATCGCTGTGATCGTGATAGTTATGGCAGTAAATGGTAAGGGCAGGAATCCTGACATGAAAGGGTATTACTATAGAGGGCGCTGGCATCCAATAGGATTCGCCGGCATAGACCTGTATGGTTTCATTATGCTCATACTTATGTGTATTGGCCTCGGAGTGATGCGGGTAATCCCGGGTACTATAGCGGATTTTTCGACAAGACCGGGGAAAGAGAAACGTGGGGAGCTTGAATCTATCAGGAGAAATAATTATGCAAAGCATTTGTGCAGATTGATCGAGATCGATAAGACGGAAATTTTGGATAATATGAGAGATAGATTCAATCCTGTAGTCCAAATCCTTTTTTCGGAGGCACAGGCTGAATGTCTGAATAGATCGAGGGCCTGCAATCATCTTATGGTCAGACTGGGGCTTGGCAGTGTGGATATATCTGATCATGTGGTGGTTCAGGAGGCTGGCGGAAAGCGGGAGAGAGAGGTACAGCTCACAGACGTTGCAAATGAGGTGAAGATAAAAACGGCAGTTATCCACGACTTGCCGGTGGTGCTGGATCTCAGCCGTACCGGGGTTATAGGAATAGTAAGTGATGGAAATAAAAAGAGTGCATTTGATATAGCGAGAAATATCATAGGCCAGCTTGAGATAAATGAGACAAATGACAGGATTCAGCTAGCATTTGCCTGTGATCCGGGTGATGGTGAATGGGTAGGATATGATGAGCTTTATCTGGCGGACCGTAAGAATGGAGAAATCTCTTTTGCCGCAGGAGAAGCTGATGTGAAGGGCTTGTTAGACATGCTGGCAAATGAGCTTCAGAAAAGAAATGGTACTCTGGATTATTTTGTGAATAGCGAGAATGTAGGCGGATATAGGCATATAGTTTTGTTTGTTGACGATCCCGGACTTCTGGAGGGGCATTTGATAAATCGGTACATTTTGCCGGGGGAAGAAAATCTGGATTTTACAGTTGTCGTTCTCTCTGATGATGAAGAGAAGTTTATTTTGGAGATGGACTGTGAGATAATACAAAATGATGATTTTGCGGGAATATATAAGCCTGGAACGGAAGAGTGGATAGAGATCAAATTTGACAGGGTGACCGAGGCAAGGCTGTGGAGTCTGGATGAGATTGTAAGAAAGAACAGTGAAAGGATGGTGCAGGATGAGCTACGTAGAATTTAAAGATGTTAAGAAGGTATACAAGACAGGAGAGGTGGAGATCAATGCTCTGCGCGATGTGGATTTCGAGATAGAAAAGGGAGAGTTCTGTGTCATAGTCGGAGCCTCCGGTGCGGGCAAGACTACTATCTTGAATATACTTGGCGGTATGGACACTCTGACAAGCGGCAGTGTGAAGCTGGATGGCAGAGAGATATCAACTCTGAATAAGAGACAGCTCACGGCATACAGAAGGTATGATGTGGGATTCGTGTTCCAGTTCTACAATCTGGTACAGAACCTCACAGCACTTGAGAATGTGGAGCTGGCGGCACAGATCTGCAAGGAACCGCTGGATGCTGCGACAGTTCTAAAGCAGGTGGGACTTGAGAATCGTATGGCGAACTTCCCGGCACAGCTCTCCGGAGGTGAGCAGCAGAGAGTTGCCATAGCAAGGGCGCTTGCAAAGAATCCAAAGCTTCTGCTCTGTGATGAGCCGACCGGAGCTCTGGATTACAACACAGGCAAGGCTGTGTTGAAGCTCCTTCAGGATACATGCAGAAATACGGGAACGACAGTTATAGTCATAACGCATAACCAGGCACTCACAGCCATGGCGGACAGAGTCATCACGGTTAAGAGCGGAACTGTGGAGAAAGTGGTTATGAATGATAACATCAGGAACGTTGAAGATCTGGAATGGTAGGTGGCCTATGAAATCAATGATGAGACGCACGACATTTCGTGAGATAAAAAATACATTTGGAAGATTTGCAGCCATCATGGCGATCATAGCCTTGGGCGTGGGTTTCTTCTCGGGGCTCAAGATGACGAAACCGGACATGATGAATACCATGTCGAATTTCCTTGACGAGGGAAATTTCTATGATCTGCATCTCCTGTCGACTCTTGGATACACGGATGATGACGTGAATTCATTTGCCGGGGAGAAGGATGTGCTATACGCAGAGGGCGGTTACAGCCTGGATGTCCCATACGAGAACCAGGGCGAAAATGACAGGGTGCTGAAGACTATGTCAGTTCCGGAAAACATCAACAAACTGAGTCTTGTGGACGGACGCATGCCGGAAAAGGAAGATGAATGTGTTGTAGATGCCAAGATGGACAGTATAAAGACAGGCGATGTCATAGAGGTGGCAGATGACGATGCTGCAGAAGGTGAGGGCGGCAGTACACAGGATATCCTGAAGGTGAAGAAGTTCACCGTTGTCGGAACTGTCAACTCCCCTCTTTATATTAATTTTGAAAGAGGCACCACAACCCTTGGAAATGGTAAGATCGCAGGCTTTGTATATGTCAGTCCTGAAGCATTTGACAGTGAATGCTACACCGATGTATATGTGAAATTTGACAGAAAGTTTGATCTGTATGCCGATGAGTATGAAGACTATATAGACGACAGGAAGGACGAATGGGAGTCAATATGTAAGGCCAGTGTACTGGACAGATATAAGGATATCCTCATGGCAAAGGGTATGACGGAGGATATGGTGAAGGACATAACGCTGGATGATGCAGATGGTGTGAACTATTACATACTCGGCAGGGAGACGAATATCGGATATGTCTGCTTTGAGAGTGATTCAGATATAGTAAATGGAGTTGCAAAGGTTTTCCCTGTATTTTTCATATTGGTTGCCGTTCTCGTGTGTATGACTACCATGAACAGGATGGTTGAGGAACAGCGCTCGATGATAGGCATGCTGAAGGCACTCGGCTATGGCAAGGCGGCGATCATGGGAAAATATATGATCTATTCGGGAACTGCGGCGGTGGTAGGATGTGCAGGTGGATATCTTATAGGTACCTATGTATTTCCGGAGGTTATCTGGTATGCATATAATATGATGTATATACATCTGCCGCTTGAGAGAACCACAGACTGGACGCTGGTTATTGGAGTGCTGGCAGCCTCACTTCTGTGCACTGTTGGCACAACATGGTTTTCCTGCAGATACGAGCTTTCCGAGACTGCGGCAAGTCTTATGAGGCCTAAGGCTCCGAAACCGGGCAAGAGGGTGTTCCTTGAGCATATCCCATTTATATGGAAGAGACTGAAATTTCTGAGAAAGGTAAGTGTCAGAAATGTATTCAGATATAAAAAGCGTTTTTTCATGATGATAATAGGAATAAGCGGATGTACAGCGCTGCTGCTCACAGGCTTTGGAATAAATGATTCCATAAGCGGATTTGCTGACAATCAGTATGGGAAGATACAGGTCGGAGATGGAGTGATAACGCTGAATACATCGATTGCGGGTGATGGAGAAGATGAACGATTCCGTAGTCTTAAAGACCTGCTGGAGGAGGATACCTCCTGCTATGATCTCGTCAGTGAATCTACATGGGAGCTGGTGCATGATGGAGGCGTAAAGTCCGTGAACATGGTCATCATGGAAGAACCTGAGCACGTTGACAGGTATATGAAGTTTGCTGATAAAGACGGTGCGAAGATAGAATATCCGGGCAAAGGGGAAGCTGTGATCAATACTGCGCTGGCAGAACAGTATGACATCAAAACAGGCGATGTAATAACGGTCAGAGACAGCGGGATGAAAGAGATAAGAGTCTCCATATCAGGCATATTCAGGAATCATGTATACAACTATGTGTATATCTCACCTGAAACATATGAGGATCAGATGGGGGAGGCACCTCAGTACAAATCGGTGTACTTCAATCTTGAGGAAGGCGCAGATTCGCATGAGATATCTGCCGATCTTATGGGTGATGCAGCAACAGCGTCAGTGACTATCAACAAGGATATGAAGAACAGAATATCCAAGATGATGGAGAGTCTGAATTATATAGTAATTGTAGTCATACTCTCGGCTGGTGCGCTTGCATTTATCGTTCTTTACAATCTTACAAATATCAATATCACAGAGCGAATCAGGGAGATAGCGACCATAAAGGTTCTGGGATTTTTCAAAAACGAGACTTCGGCTTATGTGTTCAGGGAGAACAGAGTCCTGACGACATTCGGAATCGCTGTGGGACTTGTGCTTGGAGTTTTTTTACATGCATTTGTCATAGGCCAGATCAAGGTGGATATGGTTGCATTTGATACATATATAGCACCGATGAGCTATGTGTACAGTATAGTTCTGACATTTGCGTTTAATTTTCTTGTCAACAGAGTCATGTCAGTCAAGCTTGATAAGATAAATATGGCGGAGTCGCTTAAGTCGGTGGAGTGATCCTTTTATATATGGCATGTATCAGAATAGCCAAGATGCTTATTACGATCCACAGGGCGTACAGTATAGACGGTACGTTCTGTGGATTTTTTTGTAAAAAAGTTGTTTTCACCGCCTGTTACTAGCCTTTTGGTTAGTGTACATTGAAAAACACAGCAATTATAATTGTAAATATATTATTGATATCAGAATGTGGCAGCTTAAAACGGCTGGTGCTCATGGTTAGTTTTTTAAGTGAAAGGGAGGAAGAAATTATGAGAAAGAGGGCGATAAGCTGGGCGCTGACGGCCAGTATGGTGCTATCTATGCTGTCCGGATTTATTCCCGGACAAAAAGCATACGCGGCGGACAGCTCGAAGAAAACAGGCAAGACGGTGGTCGAGACAGAGATTGACGAGAGTACATACAAAGCTCTGGGTCTCAGCACCGATATAGACAAAAGCAAAGCTGCGGTGCCGTATGACAAGGATAATATATCTACATTTGCAGAGGTGAATGAGGTATACGTTGCGGCAAACGGCAATTACAGAAACAAGTACACTGTGCGAGACGGATTTGACAGGATTGGAGATTTCAAGGACAGGACTACAAAGGTAAACAGCAGCCTTGGCAATCTGTACGGAGCGTATGGTTTCTATGATCTTGGCGAAGATAATGTGAAAGTGGAACACGGCGGATCGGGAGACAGTAACATAAGTAGCAACATGGGAAATGTTCTAAAAAAGGACAGTAATGGTTTTAGCGGCCTGTATGCGACAAGCGTTGCATTTGATGGAGGCGACGGAAAAACCAACTACGTTGCGGAGCTAAGAGTACATGGAGATAAAGTATTCAGTCCAGCTGGATGGAAAAGTATTAAAACTGTCATAGACGGCAAGGAGTACCGCGGAAAGATAGATGTGAATATTTTCAAGATAGCAGCTGATGGTACAAGATATTCAATTGCTACGCTTACCCCTACTTTAAACAAGAATTCTACATATAGCGATGGACTTTTGTATTTTATCAGAAGATACCAGCAGGAGCTGGATGCGATGTTTGAGATCGAAAAGGCCGATCTGAATGGAGATGGCTTTGAAGATCTTCTCGTATACTGTGGAACTTACGAGGATAGAAATATAAACGATCAGAACATACGCTATGCCATAGTCGATGTATATTATGGCAAGGGAAACGGCAGGTTCACAAAGGGAAATAATATAAGCATACCGGGCGGGCTTGCATCTAATTATGAAAGTGGAACGGATGGATCGTGGTGTGATTATGGAATAGGAAGAGCTCCTGTGGTAACTCTGGCCGGCGGTGATCTGGAGCAGGATGGCCGGGATGAGGCCGCGGTTGCCGTATCTGGATCAGTTCTGAATTACAACATGGCAAAGGCAGGTCATATGACCGTCTATACATATAAAGACGGCGGACTTGTCCCTATAGAAGGTCTGAATGAAGTGTCACTTGGAGACACAGATGGCGGAAAACAGAACTATGGAATGTATGCTGCAAATTGTGCATTTGGCCGGTTTAAGTATCCTGGATCAGGAGCCATGGTCACAGGACTTATAGTTGGTGGATATTATTCGAGCAATTCTCAATATGTGCAGAGGGAATATGAAGCCACGCAGGCTGCATACAGATACGTATACTACGATAGTCTGACGGATAATTATGTGTTGTCAGATTATCATACGAGAAGCCTGGGGACTAAGAGTAAAGAAATCGTGAAATATCACGAGGTTAAAAGTAACGAATATTACAGACCTGTGAATGCACCTCTGGCGCTTGCGTGTGCAGACCTTAAGGGCATGAACGGCAATAATGAAAATGACAGTGTGCTTTTTGGCGCAGAGGTATATGCTTTCTCACTGGAAGATGGCGGAATAACAGGTTCGGAGATAGGAAGCATGAGTATATGTACCGACCAGCGCAATCAGGGCAACGACAAGAAGAAAAAAGATCAGGTGTGGATCGGCGATGTCAGGGTTGGCTGTGTCGATAAGGATGCCAAGGGGAACAATTACAGACAGAGTTTTGTGTGCGTTGTGGGAGTGCACAGAGAGAAGAAACTCAATGATAAAGATGATTATTACTGGCTGGACATAGCGACATTTTCTATGGATGGCGGCAGCCCATACAGCAGTCAGGAGGGTGTAGTATGCCAGTCGAACAGCAGACAGGATATGTATGGAACATTTGTTTCACTGTGTCTTCCGGATATTGATAATGACAGTGTGCGGTTAAAGTACGAGGGAGAGTATCCGGTATACACAAATCCAGAGGTCTATGCAATCCTTCAGGCAAGTCCGTATTTTGATGATGTTCAGGAAGTATATGAATATGTAAATAACGGTGGAACATCATATTCAACAAGCAAAGGTTCATCGAACACGGTATCAGCTAACTTGTCAATATCAGTTGGCGCGTATGTGTCGTCGGAGATCCAGCTCATCGGAGCAGGTGAGGTAGAGGTTGAACTTTCGTATGGAGCAAGCTTTGAATATGCAAATACACAGACAACGGAATATGAGATAACATATAATGCCGCAGGTGGAGGTTCTGATCAGGTTGTTCTGTACTGTTTGAAATATATGTATTACGAATACTCCATATATGATCCGATTGCGAGAAAATGGGAGCCGGTGGTTATGCCGGTATGTCTCGGACCTTCAACTTCAATCATAGATGTGGCAGATTACGACAAGGTTGCAAGAAGGAGCAAGGGGCTCAACGAGATATATAATAATATTCTGAATAACACAGCGGGAGACCCTGCTACATACCAGACTCTTGGAGGTAAATTAAAGTACGCCTATCAGTCAGGTGGAAATAACAATTATTCTTCTGTAAATGCCAGCTCTGGTGCAGATCAGACTCAGACGATATCTGTGACTGATGAGAATGAGTATTCAACTGAAGTGTTCCTTGAGGCGAACGAAAAGCTTGGTGCCGGAGGCGGAGGACTCGGTAATAAGGTCATCGTCGGTGTAACATCAAGCCAGCATGCGGGTCTTGGTCACACCCGTGTAAGCTCGAATGGTGTTACATACAGTGGAACGGTGGACAATGTTCCGGCAGACTGCACAGGCTTCTCATTTGACTGGCAGCTGCGAGTGAACACTGCAAAGCTGAACAGCGACAGTGATTCAGTGTTCGTCATTGGCTATGATGTTAAGAATGTTGTTCGTCCGGCGCGTATGCCGATGGGACTTTCTGTTGTCGACACAACGAGAAAAAGTGTCAGTCTTGAGTGGTCACCGTCCAATGATGCAGATTACTATGAGGTCTGTATCGTTGATGCAGGAGGTAATTACAACAGCAAGGCAGTTGTGCCATATACAGTTACTGACTATGAAGTGAAGGGACTATATTCCAACAGGACTTACACATTTGCAGTGAGGGCTCTTCAGGCAAATGGTTCAAAGAGTCTGTTCAGCCGTCCGGCAACCGCGACGACACTTCAGGACAGTTCTAACTTCCATATAACAAAGAACCCTGATGATACAAATACGTTTGCCGGTGGAAATGCAGAATTTGCGGCAAATGCGGTTTATTATGATGGGGATGGAGTAAACCAGAGCGTTGGATACAACTGGCAGGTTAATACAGATAATGGATGGAGAAGCGTATCGACAGGAGGCAGCAATCCTACGCTCAGACTTACTGATGTAAGTGATGAAATGGATGGAAACGAATATCGATGCAGAGTTTATTACAACGACATCACACTCTACACCAAGACTGCGACACTCACTGTAAATAAGGCGGACAGCAAGGTCATGCTTCTGGCGCACAACGATACCGAGAATAAAGATCTGTCGGATGGCAGCGTAGTCAGGGCATCGGGCTCAGAGACTACAAAGGTGGAGAACGTGACTAAGGAGAGAAATCTTATAACAGTAACATCCGGAGTCAGGGAATATATTCTTGTCAGCGACGGAACAAACTATATGTGGAAAGATAGTAACGAGAATTACTATCCATGCAGCGTAAGCGTCAAAAAGGACAGCGATGGTTACGTGGATGAATCACAGACATTTAAAGCATCTGATGTGGGCGGCACGGCATATGGTGTGAGTGAATCAGATTTCATCGCAGATATTGATGGCAATACTTACAAGCTGGCCAGCGTAAATGCAGATGACTATGCAGGTGAAAAGGTGTCATATGCATCTGATGATGTTACATATGACAGGATACTCGCAAAATGGGTATCAGAGGATGGCAGCAAGAACTTCTATCTTCTCGGAAACACATCGGGAAGTGAAGACAGTACGGTGTACTATTATGTGGCAGATAGTGAAAGCGGAAGTTTTACGATGACTTCAAAGAAGACTCTGAATGTGTCAGATACTGTCAAGGTGGTCCAGACTGATCTCAAATCAGTATATCAGACCAAGACGGTCAGATCTGAGACCACAGGGGCAGAGGTCACATATACAGGAGACAAGATCACACTCAGCTGTCAGCCGAAATCACTGTCAGGTGAGGATGTACAGGGAGATGTGGAATTTGTCATCACAGGACCTGAGAGCAAGCGCATAGCTGGTAAGTATGACAGAGCAAATGGCTGCTATACTGCACAGTGGGAGTCATCCGGACAAGGAATATACAACGTATATGTATACTTTGCAGGAAACAAACAGTACAACGACAGTATATCTGACTCGATGGCTATATATACCTCATTTGAGGGAAAGACGAACATGAATCTGACCATGCAGGATAATGTAAGATATGGAGATTCAGTGAAGATGTCTCTGGAGAGAGTGTCATACGACAATACAGGAAAGCTTCAGGATATCACGGACGATTCAGAATACACAGTTAAGATAAAGAATAATAAGACAGGAGAATTTGAAGACACAGACAAATACGAACTTGCAAACGGCGTGTTTATACCGAAGTCTATTGGAATGTTCCAGATAACGGCATCAAATGGCGGAGACAAGACTCAGAAGAATATAAATGTTGGAAGGGCACAGCTTGAGATAGCTGCCCAGGATACAGAGAAAAGTGTAAATGATTCTGTAAGAGAGTGCGAGGATGCGGTGATAACAGGTCTCAAGGCATGGGATACCGACATAATGCCTCAGAGAGACCGGGATTACGAGCTCGGATCAGATGGAGCAAGTGGGCTGCTGCCGGGTATATATGATATAGATGTTGTATACGTAAAGGTGGGCGATCAGCATTCACAGGTTATGAATGAACTTGAGAAGAAATATATAATAAACCTGGTTAAGGCATCATACACACTGACAGGAAACGTGTACACCGTTACTGCCAGACCGGCAAATACACATGGCACAGTTTCAATCAAGTACCAGCAGCCTGGAAATGAAAACAGTGACGGACTCACAGTTGACAGTGGAACAAGACTCCCTGAGAACTCAACGATCACTTTAGCTGCTACTCCTCATAAGGGATATAAGGTTAAGAGCTGGTCACTAAATGGAAAGACAGTTACGGATCCACAGTGTGGAACATCCGGTGGCAAGGCGTGCAGCGATGACCAGATCCAGATGGATAAGCTGAAAGCAAACATGAATGTAGCAGTAAACTTTGAGCCTGTATATCACAAGCTGACATACAAGCCTGACAATGAGGCTCATGGAACACTCAAAGCAAACTATGTGACGGATGGAACAATTGGAAAATCGTTCGGTTCAGGTGCAAACATTCATATAGAACAGAAGGTAAGACTCACTGCGGTTCCGGCAGCAGGATATGTTCTGGATCATTGGACTGTTACGGGAGAAGATGGAGTTCCGGAGACCGTTCTCGCGGAAGATGGAGTGACAAATAACACATCTCTCACATATGATGCAGAGGAGATCAGCGAGGATACACTTATCACGGCATATTTTGCAGAGGCACAGAATTTCAAAATATCAGTCTCGCCTGTAACTGTTGGAAGCGATGGAAAGACTACAGTGACAACAGGTGTGGATGTCACAGTCAAGGCTCAGCGAGTTGACGGCACAGTGATTATAGAGAGCGGTGAAGACGGTATATATGAAGTCAGCCGAGGCGACAACGTAACCATTCAGGTTACAGTTCCGTCAGGACTACTTCTCGACGGATGGTCAGCAGCAGATGGACAGGAACTTGGAACTGTATCAGCGGATCTCAGGACGATGACAGTGTATGATATAGCTTCAGACCTCGATTATACAGTTAAGTACACTGCGCCGAACAGATACAAGGTGACATATGGTGCGGATGATGATGCAGCCGGTGTGGTAGATGCTGTGGCTACCGGAAGTACAGACGCACTTGTATCCGGTGACAAGCAGCTTCAGGGAAGTGACATAGTATTTACAGCAACTCCAAATGAAGGCTATGAGATAGCATACTGGGAGGTAAATGGCGAGAAGGTTGATGCTGAGGCAGAAGGTGCTGGCGCCCAGAGGTATGAACTAGAATATCTCGGCAAGGATACAAAGGTTGTCGTATACTTCTACAAACAGCCGGTTGTGTCGTGGACATCAGGAAATGACACAGAGATGACTGCAAGGTCAGGAGATTCTGATCTGGCAAATGGCGGATGTATCGCATATGCAAGTAAGGATGATCTGAAATTCACATTTGCGGTGAAGAGAAATTATGAGATAGCTGACATAAAGGTAAATTACGCAGGAGAGGATGTATTCAGTCTTGCGGAGGACAGCGGAGAAGGAAAGCTGGCTGAGACTGCGGATGCTGAGTCCGGAACAGAGAGATACACATTTACGTGGAGTGCTCCGGCAGATGGATTTACAGGGGATGTGACAGTAAATGCCACATACAGAAAGATCTCACCATCCGTGAAGGCTGAGTATTCTCTGAAAGTGATAGAGAAGGCTTCTGCTGGAGAGGCGTCAGGAAAGACACACGGCTCTATAAGTGCAGATGTGTCAAGAAAAAATCTCCCTTCATACATACAGATAGGAGATACCATAAGTGATGCGACGGAGAGCAAATCTGCGCAGATCACAGACATATACAGAGATTCTGTCATCACATTCAAGGTTGTGCCTGATGATGGATACAATGTAAAAGAATGGATCATAAATGGACATAAGCTGACAAGCGAGACAGAGAATATAAAGTTATATTCAGACAAGAAAGTAAATGATACCCTTAAGATCACGGTTGACGGAGATTCATCTGATGTGACAGTTATGGCTGGTCTTGAGCTGGTTGGTGATGTACTCACATTTGGTCCTGAGACAGAGGGAACAGGTGAGGTGAGCGCCATGATCACATCTACAAAGCTGGTGCTCGAATCAGGAGATATGATAGGTGCTGCTTCATATGTGGAATTCACAGCGACGGCTGCAGAAGGATATGAAGTTGCAGACTGGCTTGTAAATGGAATCAGCCAGGGTGTGGCAGAGGAGACATTTGCATACAAAGTGCCAAAGGATACGAGAGTTGATGTGAGGGCGGTGTTTGACAGACCTGTGTATAAGATAACATGGTCGGCGGACGGAGCCGGACAGATAGAGGCAGAGAACGTGACATCAGGAGAAACACTTGATGGAGAGTCTGCGGATATCAGAGGCGACAGAATGCTTAAGTTTACGGCTATTCCGGATCAGTATATGGAGTGTACGGGATTTACAGTAAAGACAGCAGAGGGAACAAAGAATTACACAGCAGAGGAGCTTGGCAGCAACGTATTTGTGGTTGACAAGGTGGCATCTGACATAGATGTTGTTGCTCACTTTGCTAAGCAGGAACTCAAGTCAGTTATAACCTTTGAGGCAAATGATGCTGCTCTTGGAGCTGTGACAGCGGTATATGGACTGGACGAGAAGGCTGAGATCACAAGTGGCGATAGCCAGGTATCCGGCGGAGATGCAGTATTTACGGCAGCTCCTGCAGATGGCCAGATGATCGAGGGCTGGTATCTTGATCCTGAGTGTACACAGGCTATAGAAGGCACTGAACTGGAGCAGACTACCTATGAGGTGAAGACTATCTACACAGATGTGGCAGTATATGTTAAGTTTGTGGAGATTCCAGAGTATACAGTTAAGGTAGGTACAACAGGAACCGGATCGGCGAAGATCACAGCATCTTCTGACGGCGAGGAACTTGAGATCGTATCAGGAGAGGTTAAGCTCAAGAGACATAAGGACCTGACGATCACAGTTACCCCTAAGGATGAATACAACACAGTTGAGCACTGGACAGTTGACGGAGTAGATGTTGATTCAGATGAACTCACATACAAGCTGACAGACATAACAAAGGATGCAGAGATATATGCATATATCGCACCATCACTTCTTGTAAATGTAATATTCAAGAATGAGGATGAAGTTAAGAAATATGACAATATAGACATCAGTACAGGTTATGCCGGCGAGGATGGAGATATAAGCGGACTTAAGCCAATAAATGCTGAGAATAACTTAGTGAGAATAGGTTCTGGCAAGGATGTAAGATTTGCCATAACACCTTCTGATGATTATATGATCCAGGCATGGACAGTCAAGTACATCAGAGGCGGAAAGGTTGTCAAGGAAGAGTCTGGCGCTGACTTTGGATTTACCAACGAGATACTTTTAAATGATGTTACAAACAGCATAGAGGTAAGTGCAGAGCTTGTTGACAGAGTTGGATATGCCATTCCTGTAGAGGGAAATTATGACAGAGATAATAATCTGATAGAGACTGCAGGTGGTGAAAGCACACCGGAGACAGCCTACACTATAACAGACCTTACAAAGATACCAGACAATGTGGTATTCAAGAATGACAATGGCGTAGTTCTTGATAATATGGTAAGAGAGAACGGAGATGCGAGTGTTGTTATTACACCTGCTGAGGGCTGGAGAATCAGAGATATAATCATTGATGAACCAGAGAACGCTGAAAATTCAGAGGAGTCAGAGAATATCATGTCAGTCCAGCCAGTGCTTGCAGAGGATGGAACTGAGACAGGAGCATATCTTGTAAGTGATGTAAACGTCACAAAGAATATGGAGTTTAAAGTTGATGCAGTTAAGCTTTACTCTGTAACAATAGCAGATACGGAGCATGGAAACATAAAGGTGACAAAGCCAGATGGCACAGAGGTGGAGAACGGTGAAATGATTGACGAGAAAACTGTTCTTACATACACAGCAACACCGGATATGTACTATGACTTTGACGCATGGACAGAGGATGCGGCAGATCAGGCTGAGAGCACATTTGAAAAAGCCCTTGACGGAAGTATCACAGTGGGAGCAGCCTTTAAGGCAAGATATGCAAAGGTAAGTATTGCCACAGTGAAGAATGGTACGGTAACTGTCACAACAGCTGACGGTAAGAAGATATCTAACGGACAGCTGGTTCAGGAAGGCACAGATATCATCTGCAAGGCAATTCCTGCAAAGCATTGTGATCTGTCAGCCTGGGGCGGAGATGCCAAAGGCAAGACTGGTACTACAGTGAAACTTACGGTGACAAAGAACATGAATATAAGCGCGGCATTCAAGTTCAGGTATGTGAAGGTAGCTATTGGAAAGACTGAAAACGGATCGATCACAATCAAGACTGCGGAAGGCAAAACAGTTAAGAATGGTGCATCAGTGATCGAGGGAACGGTTCTTATCTGCACAGCAAAGGCGGCAAAAAACTGTAAACTTGGAAGCTGGACAGGAAGCTTCAAGAGTACAAAAACTTCGGTAAAGGTTGCTGCAAATAAGAATATGAAAATCAATGCCAGGTTTGTAGCAAAAATACCGGCACAAAATACAGCTGGTATCAATAAGAATATCCATGCAGTAGTATCTGGAAACAAAGTGACAGTTGTGTGGGGTAAGGTTAACAGGGCTGACGGATATGATATATATGCACAGAAGTGCTATGTAAACTTTGACTCGAAAAGTCTTATTAAATCGGTAAAGGGCGCATCGGCAACCCGAGTTACAATATCCGGCATTAATGGCAAATCACTTGCTAAGTTAGATATGATCAAGCTGAGAGTAAAGGCATATAAGCTGGTAAATGGTAAGAAGAAGTATATAGACAATAGTGTCATGCTTCATATAGTTACCAATAGCAGCAAATATACCAACATCAAGAAGGTTCTGCTTCCACGGAAGAGTTACGTGTTGGGAGTTAAGCAGACGATTAAGCTTAAACCTGGATATACCAAGGCAGATGCCAGCAAGAAGGTGCTTGATGGCACACATGGTGCAAGGTATTTGTATGCATGTACAAATAAAAATGTTGCTACAGTTGATGCCAAAGGAAGAATAAAGGCAAAGGCCGCAGGAAAGTGTACGGTCTATGTAATTGCTGTAAATGGCACTACACAGGCTGTGCAGATTATAGTAAAATAAAAATAGTAGCTGCATGAGGTGCTTGATATCCGGCCCGTTGGGGCTGGATGCAGGCACCTTTGCTGATATATACAGGGTGTTGATTATCTATACCGGGATTAAAAAGTGAGAAAAGGAGATTTGTACATATGGGGAATACGGCTTCGGGTAATAAAGGCTGTTTTATAAAACCGAAAAAAGCCTGGAGGCTTCTGAAGACAGCGGATGAAGGGAATGTAACTGCATATATATTCGGGGTCAGTGGTTCGGGAAAGACGACTCTTGTCAGCAGATATCTTGGAACACGTAAGTACATGGTGGTGGATGCCGGCGGTATCAGACCGGATGACCTTGTGGTAGAAAGCAGCAACGCAAGAAAAATAATTGTCATAGATAATCTGCACGAGCTCTCATGGGGGGATGTGGACACAGTGAGGGAGCAGATCATAGAACTCATTAGAAGAGAAGACGTATGGGTTATACTCGTTGGCCGGTGTCCGGTTCCCCCATGGCTTTCTGCTGTAAGATTTCAAGAAGGATTTTATGTGGTGGACAGCAAGCTGCTTATGTTCAGTCTGGAGGATATAAAGAAGTATGCTGAATACGCTGGATTTAGTATCAATGAGGCACAAGTGCAGAGAATGTACTATGAGACTACAGGACTTCCGCTGGCTGTGGAGATGTGCCACATCAAATACATGGAAATGGCATATACAAGCGAGATAACAGATGATATGTATAATGATTTTTCGAGACGCGTTGAGGATGAGATGTGTAATTACCTTGAGTATCATGTGTATGATAACTGGGATGTGGAAATGCAGGAATTTCTCATGGAAATATCCGTGGTGGATGAGTTTACAACAAAACAGGCTGAGATGATAACCGGAAGAAGTGACAGTGAGCTTTTGATCGAGAGGGCAAAGTGGCTTGGAAACTTTATGACCAGCCGGATGGATAAGGATGGCAATACACAATATCAACTGCAGTTTCACATGAGGGTCTCTATGCGCAGACGTCTTAAGCGGAAGTACGAGAAAGAGCGTATAAGAGGCCTGTATGAGAATGCCGGACTGTTTTACAGACTTAACGGAGATATAAGGAAAGCTCTAGAGATGTATGAAAATGCAGGAGTTACAGAGCGAATAGTTTCAATACTTGTCGATAATGCCAGACATGCGGCGAACAGTGGTTATTACTATGATCTGAAAAAATATTACCTGGAACTTCCGGATCATGTCATCGAGAAAAGTCCTGAGCTTATGTGTGGTATGAGCATGCTGCAGTCACTCCTTCTAAATCCTGATGAGAGTGAAAGATGGTACGACAGACTAAAATTATATGCAGATGAAAACCAGGGAAGTGCCAGGAAAAATGCAAAGGGGCTTTTGCTGTATCTGGATATTGGTCTGCCGCACAGAGGAAGTGTTGATGTATTAAAGCTTTTGAAGTCAGCATACACAATGGTCTTTAATAAGGAGGTAAGAATACAGGAATGGTCGGTTACATCCAATCTGCCTTCAATGATGAACGGTGGAAAAGATTTCTGTGAGTGGAGCAAGAGAGACAGAGAGCTGGCATCGAAGGTTGGCAGGATAGTTGAGTTTGTGCTTGGAAAATATGGAAAAGGCCTTGTAAATCTTGCTTTGGCGGAGAGTTTTCTTGAAAAGAGCGGAGATAATTATGAAGTGGCAACTCTTGCGGCAAAGGGCAGAATGCAGGCGGAAGCAGGAGGAAAAATCGAGCAGTGCTTTGTTGCTGATGGTATATTGGCGTGGCTGCATTTGCAGAACGGAAAGCCACAGGAGGCTCTTGAGGTTTTGAATGGAATAGAGGGAAAGGCTGAAAAAGAGGAAGGACAAAATCTCCTTCCCAATATATATGCATTTGAGACCAGATGCAGCCTGTACAGAGGAGATAGAGCCTGTGTTACAGGTTGGATGGAAAATGCTCCGGATGAAAATGTTGAATTCAGGATATATGACAGGTTTATCTATCTAACCAAAGTGAGAGTATACCTTCAAAGCGGACGGAATGAACAGGCATATTCGCTGCTGACAAAGCTGAGATATTATGCTGAGATGATGTCCCGTACGTATATAGGGATAGAATGTAGTGTGCTGATGGCTGTAGCTTTGCAGCGATTAAAAAATGATGACTGGAAAAAGGCGATGTGCCATGCTATGGATACTGCGATGGAATATAGCTTCACAAGGATTATATCCAGAGAAGGTGCGGCGGTGAATACTCTTATAAATACCTGTGGATGGAAAGTCGAGAAAGATGGTGCTGACGATAAGGAGATAGCCGCAAGAAGGGCATATTTCAGACAACTGCAGAAGGAGACTGAGAGTATGACGAGATACTACCCCGGATATATGAAAGCGGGAGTGGATGATGTTCAACTCAGTGAGACGGCTACAGCCATACTTAAATTGCAGGCAGAGGGCTTGTCCAGACAGAAGATAGCGGACAGACTCAACATGTCGGAGGCGAATGTAAAGTATCATCTGAACCAGGTGTACAGGAAACTCGGGGTGACTGATAAGGCCGGGGCGGTCAGGGAGGCATCTAACAGGGGACTTATCTAGTGATTGTGAGATTTGTGTTCGGTGGTGATTTACTTGAATACACCGCATGTAAAAGTTGTATATGAATGTATATAATTAGGGTGGAAAAACTTAGATTGTTGTTGTATTATGTCTATAATTATGATTACATACGAATCAGTAACGTCAGATTGAGATGAGGATAATTTCCGTATGGCATAAAAGTGTTGGTGAAGATGGCGTTTGGAACTTAGAGAATGAGCGAGTACGGACGGATTCGTATTTGACAGGTATTCAAGGAGGAATTACGACGTGAATTTTTTGGAAGAGAGAATAACTAAGGATGGAATAGTAAAGGAGGGCAATGTTCTCAAGGTGGATAGTTTCCTGAACCACCAGATGGATATACGTCTGTTTGATCAGATCGGTGAGGAGTTCAAGAAGAGATTTGAGGGAACAGAGATCAACAAGATCCTTACTATAGAGGCATCCGGAATAGGCATTGCCTGTGTTGTTGCCAGACATTTTGACGTGCCTGTTGTATTTGCGAAGAAGTCAAAGAGCATTAATATAGAGGGCGATGTGTATGTGGCAGAGGTTGAGTCATTTACACACAAGTGTAAGAATCAGGTTATCGTATCCAAAAAATTTATAAATCCGGAGGACAAGATTCTTATCATAGATGATTTCCTTGCAAATGGATGTGCGCTTCAGGGACTCATCTCCATAGTCAAGTCAGCAGGCGCCAGCGTAGAGGGAATCGGAATCGCAGTTGAGAAGGGCTTCCAGACAGGTGGTCAGGTCATCAGGAATCTCGGATATCATCTTGAGTCGCTTGCGATAGTGGACAGCATGGACGCTGCTACGGGCGAGATAAAGTTCAGGGAGCAGTAGGATCGCTGCGGGATATTTGCTGAGAGGTGGGGTATATGGGAAATAACAATTTAGAAGAAAAAAATGTTTCTATGCCTGAGAAAATTGGAGGCGTAATATTTGGCATATGGTTTGTTGCCAGTATTATAGCCGGATTTGTTGCAAGTGAGATCGGAACGGATGCTGTTATGCTTGTTGTGGGGCAGTTTTTTGTCGGGATAGTTCTTGTCATAATTCTAAAGACTCTTATTCCGATGATTAAGAAGCGAAAGCGGGGGAGCATCATCGGTATAGTGTTCATATCTGTGTTTGCCGGTGCTGCATCGGCGCTGATATGGGCGGCGTGTGCTGTGAAAGATGGCTCTTTTGCGGATAAGATAGTATTGCTCCCGGAACGGATATTGGGGAGAGAAAATTGCAATGTTGGAGCATTTTATGCAGAGATATTTGCCTGTGCATTCTTTGTGGTCAGTGCAATAACACTGCTCTCTGTGATATGTAAGAGAAAAGCGCTTGAGCGAAGATGTTCATTTACTGTGAAAGCTGTATGCCATGATGTACGTGCAGATATGAGACAGGATATGAGAGCCGGCAGAAGATATCCGGAGGCGGGAGTATTTGAATTTACATACAGGGATAAGCAGTATAAAGTGTATGAGCAGACATATGTATATGGACTGAATATAAGTAAAGGCGATGTGGTATATCTTTATATCAATCCAGAAAATCCGTACGAATTTTATCTGGAAAACAGTGGTATATTCAGCAGTCAGGCGATATGGTCAGCAGTTTTTTTGATGGTTATATCAGGTTTGATGGCCGCAGGCTGCAATTTGTTGATTTTTAGGTGAAAAAATAGCCAGGTGTATGTTCTCCAATTTGGAGAATATGTACCTGGCTGTTTCTACGTAATTTTATCTGAAACTCTTCAGCCAATTGACGAGAGAGTCGTGCCAGATATTATCTACGACTGTCTTTTTCATCTGTGCGTCAACAGGTCCGTTTCCGGCAAGCTTTGCAAGGACTGCAGCCTGAAGCTCTGGAACTGTCATGGATTCCGGAGACTTGCTCCAGTCAACTGTGATGGTTTCTGGATCAACCGGGGTGTCGGCGGCAGCTTGGGCAGAAGCGTCCTTGGCTGAATCTTTTACCTCGTTGGCGGCAGTAGTATTCTTCTCAATATCAGTAGTGTTTTTCTTAGCATCTGCAGATTCTGTAGCAGTCACAATGTCTTTGGATTCTTTGGATTCTATCTTTGGTTCAGCTTCCTTATTGCCTTTTGCATCGGTAGCTGTTTCAGATGCTGCTTTATCTTCTGTGTTGGTCTTAGCTTCGCTATCAGTCTTCGTCACAACCTTAACCGGCTTTACATCCAGGTCTGTTCCCTCAGGCACCCAGATCTCACCACTGCCCCCTGGCTGGGTTATGTTGATATGACCATCCTGTACAGATACCTTTTCGCCTGACAGGGCGCCGATGTATGCTGTGCAGTTCCCTGCTGCAAGGTGCATTCCGGCTGGGGCATCGTCGTTGTTCACTGACACGATGACACGTGTTCCGTCAAGATCCCTCGCGTATGCGAACTGTCTGTTGGTGAGCATCAGCTCATCGTAGCTGCCATATGACAGTGCAGGAACGGCCTGACGTACCTTGCCGAGTGCGGCGATGAGTGCTGTGCAAGGGTTAGTTTTTACTGAATCCTTGTAATCTTCTATATTGAGAGCTGGTCTTAAGCTGTCGTCCGAGCCATATTCCTTGCGTCCCTCAATGCCAAATTCTGAACCGTAGTATATGCTAGGCACACCCGGAAGAGTGTAGAGCAATACATGTACAGGTGCAAAATGAGCCTTATTGGTAAGCTTTGTATAGATACGCTCCACATCATGGTTGTCTACGAAGTTGTAGAGCTTTAATGTTCCCATGTTCTGGAGACGTCTTACAGTGTGCGCAATTTCAAAATAGTTGTGGTCGTTGTGCCCGCTGTACAGAGCCTTGTGAAGTGTGTAGTTGGTGACACTGTGAAGAGTCTCGCCGTTTACCCAGCGGCTGTAGTCGCCGTGGATGACCTCACCCATGAGCCAGAAATCCGGCTTCACTTCATTTGCTGTGCGGCGCAGTGCCTTCATGAAATCAAAATCAAGGACGTCCGCAGCGTCAAGTCTGATTCCGTCCACATCGAACTCACTCACCCAGAAACGAATCACATCGCATATATAGTCAACGACAGCCGGATTCTTCTGATTCAGTTTGACGAGAAGGTTATAGCCTCCCCAGTTGTCGTAAGAGAAACCGTCGTTGTACTCGTTGTTGCCCCAGAAATTCACGTTGCAGTACCAGTCTTTGTACTGTGAATTCTCTCTGTTTGCCTGGATGTCCTTGAATGCGAAGAAGTCACGGCCTGTGTGGTTGAACACTCCGTCGAAGATGACCTTTATGCCCTGCTCGTGGCAGTAAGCCACAAATGCAGTCAGGTCCTCATTTGTTCCGAGTCGGGAGTCGAGCTTCTTGTAATCTGTAGTTTCATAGCCGTGTCCGACTGACTCAAAGAGCGGTCCGATGTACAGTGCTGAACCGCCGATCTCCTTTATATGATCCACCCATGGAAGCAGGGTGTTTAAGCGGTGAACAGGCTCACCGTAGTCGTTCTGTTTAGGGGCTCCCGCAAGTCCCAATGGATAAATGTGATAAAATACTGCCTCATCATACCATGCCATAGTTATCCCTCCATTTTTTAAAATTAGCATTTACATTATACTAAAAAAAATAGGAAAAAGCGACAAAAAAACATGTCTATATTGCACGAACTATGGTAGAATCATTTCTGTTGAAATGGACAAAAAATACAGGAAAGAAAATGAGTAAAGAACAAGCTAAAACAGCAAATTTAGAGCGCGATGATAATTGCAGGAATAGGCTCCCTTATCCAGATCTTCCCTAAGATCGTGCAGACGGTATTTGCTGAGAACTGTGTGGCTGTTGTATTCATAGTTGCCATCATTCTGAATCTTGTGCTTCCTAAGAACATGGATGTCCACGAGGTCCCAAAGACTGGGGATGCAGAGTAGATCCAATAAAACATACAGATTATCCGAGAGGAAAACTTACAAGAGGTGTAAGTGTTAATCACAGCGTCGTTCTGATATTATGATATCAGAGCGGCGCTGCTTTTGTATTAACGTGGGCAACGGGCAAAAGTTCGTGATAGCATTCCGGCCCCATGAAAATAAGAAAGGTGAACAATATGGATAGTTTATTAAAGATAGAATCACTGAAGAAATACTATGGCAAAAAGCCAAACCAGACTAAGGCTCTGGACGGCATATCATTTCAGGTCATGCCGGGGGAGTTCCTTGGCATCATGGGTAGCAGTGGATCGGGAAAGTCCACACTGCTGAACTGTATCGCAACGGTCATAAAGCCTGACAGCGGAACCATAGAGCTCCAGGGCAAAGAGATACAGGTGCTTAAAGGTGCGAAGCTTGCGCAGTACAGAGGCAGGGAGATAGGTTATCTGTTCCAGAATTTTGAACTTCTGGACAATCTAACAGGCAGAGAGAACATTATGGTTCCGTTGTCAATACACGGTGTATCCGAGGATGAGAGCAGAAGCAGACTGGAAAAGCTTTCATCATATCTGGAGATAGATAACGTGCTTGACAAATTCCCGTCGCAGATGTCTGGTGGTCAGAGGCAGAGGGTTGCGGCCGCCAGAGCGCTCATACTTAATCCGGGGATCGTTCTTGCGGACGAGCCGACCGGAGCACTCGACTCAAGAAATGCAAAGGCACTCATGGAGAAGCTGTTGGGACTGAACAGGGATGACAACACTACCATACTTATGGTGACCCACGACTCAAATGCGGCCAGCTTCTGCAAGAGGATACTCTTCATACAGGATGGCAGGATATTCCATGAGCTCAGAAGAGATATGGAGAGAGAGTCACAGCAGGAGTTTTATGAGAGGATACTCAAGCTGATGGCGCAGATGGGAGGAGGCAGCGCAAATGTTCTTTAAACTCGCAATGAGGAACAGCAGGAGAAGCAGGAAAGAGAATGGTCTGTTCTTCGCTTCGCTGGTTGTGTCCATAGTGGCATTTTATATCATATTGGCGCTGTCCCATCAGGATGTGATGATATTCCTGAGAAGTCTTGAAAGCGACGCGGTGAACAGTCTTCTTCAGATAGCGGCGGTGTTCTATGTATTTTCACTGGTCATGTTGTTCTTTCTTATATACTATGCAAGCAAATACCAGCTCGAACGACGGAGGCACGAACTTGGAATGTATATAATGATGGGGATGAGAAGATCAAAGCTTTTTGCCCTGCTGATGGCGGAGGATCTGGGCAGCAGCGTAGTGGCTCTGCTCATCGGACTTCCTATAGCGATCCTGGTGTCTGAGGTGGTCAGCCTTCTCACAGCCAGACTGGTAGGTCTTGGCGTTATAGGTCATCACGTATCATTTTCACTGCAGGCAGTCATACTGACAACTGTTGGATTTGTAGCGATAAAGCTTGCAGCATTTCTCATACTGAGCGGTAAGCTTGCAAGAAAGCAGATAGGCGATCTCCTTGTAGATACACCGGAGACAGAGAAGAAACAGCTTCCGGCTCCTGTGTATGGTGTGAGTGCAGTCTTCGGTCTTGTTGCGCTGGTCATTGCATACTGTCAGGGAATAGGCGGCTATTCGTGGATCAGCGTAAAATATATGGCGGTCACCATAACACTGGGATTTGTTGGCATGTTCCTGCTGTTTTTCGGTCTCAGGCTCTTTGTTGATGCACTGGCCAGACGTGCAAATGGCTCAAAACCACTTGCTGTGTTCGGTTTCAGGCAGATACACGAAAATGTAGTAACAAAATCTGGAACGCTTGCAATAAGCTCGATACTCATACTCGGCGCTCTGTGCTGCTGCGGTTCGGGCGTTGGCATATGTATATCCAGACAGAATATGTATCATGTGCTCGATTATACATTTGCCTCATATGGGGATGACGCTGAGGCGGACAGCAGGAATATCCGCGCGAAGCTGGAGGAAGCCGGCGTGTTGGAGGATTTCTCGGACGTATTCGATATGAAGCTTGGTTATATAAAGATGGGTGAAAATGAGTCCCATGATGATGCTGTGAACGTGGGGAATGTCATATCTGAGCTTGAAAAACTCAAAGCTTCAGAGGACAGGGATGTGCTTATAAATAACATGTCTTACATGACATACCCTTACCTGATCCAGGAGAGTGCGTACAACAAGGTGCTTGAGGCTGCGGGAAAGGAGCCTTTGGAGCTCGGAGAAAATGAACTGGCACTCTATACGGATTTCTTTACTGATTACCGCGGGGGTTTACTGAATGAGGTATTGGCAGAGAGTCCGGAGGTGGATGTAAGAGGAGATGAGTATCATCTGATCGGAGAGGTCCAGACCACGAAGATTGTGACAGATTCATCGATAACCCTGTCGTTCGGACTTATCGTGGACGATGATACATTTGCCAGATTGACAAATGACAATTACGAGTTATATGTAAATGCCATTCTCAAAAAGGATATCGTGGACGGTAAGGGCCTCATGAAAGCCATAATGGATGAAAATGAGAAGCTTGACGGCATAGATTTTGAGAGCATAAACGCTGATTGCGAGAGTTATCTGCAGAACATAGGAAGAAATATGTTCTACACGGTGGCTGCAGGATATATAACGCTTTATCTGGCGGTGGTGTTCCTCATAATTGCAAATACCATAATCGGTGTTCAGTTCCTGATGGGACAGAGAAAGTCCGGCAGAAGGTACAGAACCCTTGTGAAGCTTGGCGCGACATACGAAATGCTCTGCAGCTCAGCAAACAGACAGGTGGGCTGGTATTTTGGAATCCCGGTTGCCGTGGCGGCGGTCAGCAGTATATTCGGTGTGCGTGCTCTGCTCACGGGAATCCTGTCAGAATTCATGCGCGGCAGAGTGAAACAGATAATTATCATAGCTGCGGTTATGATAATCCTGTTGTGTGTGGTAGAATATATCTATATGACAGCGGTGAAACGCTCAAGCAACAGATATCTCATGGCGATGATGACACCGGAAAGGGTTGAGTAAACGGTGAAGTGTGTGATGGTGGTTGAGGACGATGTCCTCATGTGCGATGAACTTCTGGATATGCTGACAAAGGCAGGATACAGGGCAGTTAAGCCAGATGGATTTGACAACATAATAGAACAGATACTGGACATGGCTCCGGATATTCTTCTGCTGGATATCAATCTTCCTGGCAGAAGCGGCTTTGACATATGCCGGGAGATCAAGAGGCGGAGCTCTGTCCCTGTGCTGGTTCTCACATCGAGGGACCAGCTAAAGGACGAGCTCCATGCGCTGGAGCTGGGCGCTGATGAATTCCTCACGAAGCCATGTCGCCGTGAGCGGCTTCTGGCCCGGGTGGCAAATGTGCTCAAGAGGTACGAGGGCAGACAGAACCTGATCGAAGGAGAAGGGTTTCTTCTGGACACTCAGACATACACTCTGTATATAGATGGGAGATCTGCGGTGCTTCCACAGAATCAGGGACGTATATTTGAAACACTTATGACAAACGGAGGAGATGTCGTGTCTAAGGAGAAGCTTTGTGAGGCAGTGTGGGGCACATCGGAGTATATAGATGAAAATGCCCTGCAGGTGAATCTTACAAGACTCAAAAAGACAATGGCGGGACTGGATATAAAGGCAAAGATCATAGCTGTAAGAGGCGTTGGATACAAGCTTGAGTAATTGAGAGAATATGAAAAGATTTGGACTTGTTATAAAACAGAATATTGTCTGGCTTGGTCTGCTGCTTCTGACAGACGTGGCGTTCTGCTTCTTCATGTGGCTTGTGGCACCAGAGGCATTTGTCAGAATAAGGGTGCTGGTTGGCGTGTTCACTGTGATACTGTTCGCGGCGGTGTGCTCGGTGCTGTGTATAAAGGACAGGAAGAAAATAGAGGCGTTCAGGAGATTTGTCGCTGCCCCGGATGAACAGGGCGAGATAGAAATGAGGAGCCTGTGCGGGGCTTCTGAACAGGAATATGTGAGCGTGCTGTCGGAGGAGCTTCACGATCTGAGAGATTCAGTGATGCAGAGTGGCAGACAGCTCAGGGACTATCAGGAGTATGTGGAGAACTGGGCACATGAGATCAAGACCCCCATCTCTCTGCTGACATTTGTGGTGGACAACAGGAGAGATGAGCTGCCTCATAATGTTGTGACGAAGATGGACAATGTGACCAGCCAGATGCAGAACTATGTGGATCAGATGCTCTACTACGCCAGACTGAAAAGCGATTCCAAGGATTATTTCATGGAGAGCATAGATGTGGAAGAATGCGTGGATGAGGTGATAGCTGACTACAGATCACTGCTTGAGGAGAGGGGCATACGGGTCAGAAAATGTCTTGAGAACGGAGCAGTGTACAGTGACCGCAGGGGATTGCAGTTTATACTCGGTCAGCTTGTGAGCAATTCCATGAAATACACAAATGAACAGCCGGAGATATCATTTGACTTCTGGACGGCGGGCAACAAAAAGCTGCTGTCCGTGAGTGACAATGGCATAGGTGTAAAGAGCTGTGACATGCCATACATATTCGAGAAGGGTGTCACGGGTGATTCGGGTGAGAACAGGAAGCATGCAACGGGCATGGGACTGTATCTTGTCAGTGAGATGGCGCATGATCTGGGTATCACAGTGACGGCAAATTCAAAGTGGCAGAATGGATTCGAGATAGTACTTGAATTCCCGGATGTGGAGACAAAGATATAAAAGTGAGGAGGCAGATACAGTGTTGTGCGTATCTGCCTCCTCACTTTTTACCGGGATATTTTATAATAAATTTATGGGTGGTGGTCTGTTAATAATCACTTTGATATTTTATAATGTAAGCATTGGCTGTAATTTAGTTGACGGTGCAAAGTCAGTTTAAGTGGGCTGAGGCTTGACATGTAGCGCCAGCCATTTGCCGAAGGCAAATTTTGCATGGCTGGTGTTCAATGGATGTGTCAAGTTTTCTGTGAAAACTTGACATGTAGCGCCAGCCATTTGCCGAAGGCAAATTTTGCATGGCTGGTGTTCAATGGAAAGGAGAATATAATTATGGAGATCAGAAAAGCGACAGCAGAGGATTTTGATATTGTATTTGATTTTATAGAAAAATTATGGACATATAATACATATGACAGGGATGAAATACACAAAGTATATATGGACGTCATAGATGACGAACGCAGCTTTGCGTTTTTATTATGGGATGAAGGCATTTGCAGAGGCATGTGCCATGGGGACTATTTCAATACATTCTGGATGTCGGGGCTCACATGCTATGTGTCAAGTCTCATAACAAGAGAGGAGGACCATGGTAAAGGATATGGTGTGGCACTCCTGGATCATGCGAAGGAGCTTGCAAAGCAGAGGGGATGCAAGGCCATCACCCTTGATTCCGGACTTCCGAGGACAGGGGCACATGGTTTCTATGAGCACTATGGATTTGAAAAGAGCTGTTATGGCTTTGAGATGATGATATAAATTATCTGCAGAAATTTGTAAGGAGGCAAAATATGTGTACAGCAGCGACATATAAGACAAAGAATTTCTATTTTGGAAGAACACTTGATTATGAATTCTCATACGGTGACGAGATAACTGTGACACCGAGAAATTATCCATTTGAATTCCGATATATGGGCAGGAGGGACCACCATTATGCCGTGATAGGAATGGCACATGTGGCAGGCGGCTATCCTCTCTACTATGACGCTATAAATGAGAAGGGACTTGGAATGGCTGGTCTGAATTTCGTTGGAAATGCCGCGTATCAGGAAGTGGATGAGAGCGGTGACAGGGACAATGTTGCCCAGTACGAGTTCATTCCGTGGATACTCGGAAGCTGTGCCAGCGTGGGAGAGGCAAGAGTAGCTTTGGACAGGATGAACCTGACAGGAACACCGTTTTCCGAGCAGCTTCCTACAGCGCAGCTCCACTGGATAATAGCTGACAGAAATGGAGCTATAACTGTGGAGTGTATGGCTGACGGACTTCATGTGTATGAGAATCCGATTGGGGTTCTTACGAACAACCCGCCATTTCCTCAGCAGATGTTCCTGCTCAATCAGTATATGGGATTGTCACCGAAGCAGCCTATGAACACATTTGCACCTGAGGTTGGGCTTGTCACTTACAGCCGCGGCATGGGAGCCATAGGACTTCCGGGGGATCTGTCGTCGACGTCGAGATTTGCCAGGGTGGCATTTGTGAAGCAGAACAGTCTGTCTGGAGATTCTGAGGCTGAGAGTGTGAGCCAGTTTTTCCATATACTCGGTTCTGTGGATCAGCAGAGGGGATGCTGTGAGGTGGCATCTGACAAATATGAGATCACTATATACACGTCCTGCTGTAATGCCGATAAGGGTATATACTATTACAATACCTATGAGGGACACCAGATAAATGCTGTTGATATGAACAGAGAGGATCTGGATAGCAGTTCGCTTGCCAGATACCCACTTATCCAGGGAGAGAATATCAATTGGCAGAACTGATGTATATGGCTTACAAGGGAGAAAGGATGCTGTATGAGTAAAAGCAAGGTTACGATAAAGGAAATAGCGGATATGGCCGGGGTGTCCATAGCCACTGTATCACATGTTATAAACAGGACAAGGTATGTAAGACCTGAGCTTGTGGATAAGATAGAGAAGATCATAGTAGAGACCGGATATCAGAATAAGATAGCAGATAAGGAGAGAAAACTGCTGGTTGGCCGGGAGTCCACGATAGTTGCAGTCATTCCAAACATTGAAAGTACGATATACAGAGATGTGGTAGCTTATGTGAAGCAGCTTGTCAGTGTACAAGGATATCAGTTCCTTGTGGCGATAACAGATAATGATCTCAAGGAGGAGGCGCAGGTGCTTGCCGGACTTCTGGTGAACAAGAAGGTTGCGGGTATCATACATGCGCCGGTGAGCGATGTGGCATCTAACTACACAAAGCTCATACAGTCGGGTGTTCCATTTGTCTGTGTGGAGAGAAATATACTCGGTGAGGGAATAGATTCCGTTGAGTTCAGGGATCGTGAGGCGATATTCAAAGGGGCGGATTATCTGTTGTCCAGCGGACACAAGAATGTATTGTTCTTCCGGGAGAGCACGGACAGCACGACGAAGGACGAGAGGACCAGGGGCTTTTTAAATGCGCTGGAGAAGTACAACATCAATACAAATGATGCAAATATAGTGGATGTGACCCTGGAAAATGGCGAGGATGACTGTATGCTCGTCATCCAGAAGGCGCTCCGCAGGTACAGGCCGACCGCGGTCCTTGCGGGAGGCAACAGAATAACGCTCTATCTCATGAAGACGCTGAGAGATATGGGAATCGACTGTCCGGGAGAGATATCTGTGGTTGGGTTTGGTGATGAGAGCTGGTCGGAACTTACATATCCTCCGCTTACCATAATCAGAAGAGATGTGAAGGGCTTAAGCGCCAAGGCAGTTGGAATGCTTTTTGAGAAGATCAACACAGGTGCGGCCATATCCCATGACTGCTATGCCGATGTGGAACTGGTTGTCAGGAAATCCACCAAGATGCTGGATAATGGACCATTTGGAGATAAGGCAGCTGCCCCGGATTCCGTGGTGCTGACGAAGGAGGAAAAACAGAGGCTGAAGGCAGGACATTTCAGAGTGGCCATATCATTTCATTATACCGGTACGTCCTGGGCGGAGCTCCATGAGAAGGGTATCCGAGAGGAGCTTGAGCAGTTTGGAATAGATGTGGTGTCGGTTATGGATGCGCACTTTGACTCGGAACTTCAGAATGCACAGCTCGATGGCATAAGACTTCAGAAACCGGATGCAGTTATAGCTATTCCGGCGGATGACAGCCGTACCAGAGAAAAGTTTCAGGAGCTTTCAAAGGTGTCAAAGCTGGTGTTCATAAGCAATGTTCCGGAGGGTATGTCCAAGAACAGCTATGTGTCCTGTGTATCAGTAAATGAGTCGGAGAATGGAACGAACACGGGAAGAATGTTGGGAGAATATTGTAAGGAAAATAAGAAAAAAAAGGCAGGTTTTATTATTCATGGCGCGGCATTCTATGGAACAAGAGTCAGGGATAATGCCGCCGAGAGAATAATCAAGGACAGTTACCCGGATATTGACATAGTGACGATCAGGAGCTTTGGAGAAATATCCAATGCATATCAGGTAGCCAAGGATGTGATAACTGCCAATCCTGAAATTGAGGCAATGTATGTGAGCTGGGATCGCCCGGCGCTTCTGGCTATAAAGGCGCTCAAGGAGCTTGGCAGGGAGGATGTGGCGGTGTTCACAACTGATCTTGACCATGGTATAGCCCGGTGTATGGAAGAAGGAATAGTCAAGGGACTCAGCACGCAGAGACCATACGAGCAGGGAAGAGCGGCTGCGGCGGTTGTTGCCAAGTCCCTGGTAAGTGAAGAACAGCTTCCAAAGTATGTGGGAGTTCAGCCGTATCAGGTCGAGCCGAAACAGCTCAGGCTTGCATGGAAGGAAATCTTCCATGAGTCCATGCCGGACAGATTGAGGTGATATGACATCTTTAGTTAGTCCGTGCCGGACAGAGTTAGAAACTGTATCTTTTTATCTAAAAAAGAATCCGTTAGAGAGAAAATTGTATCTTTCTGGCGGATTTTTTGCGTTTATACACAAGACCTTGGAAGATTGTATCTTTTTCGCCTGAGAAGTTCCCAAGGATACAATTTTGTGTCCAAGTTGCTGTAACCACACCCAAAAGAGAAAATTCCCGGGGAAGTGGTACCGGAGACAAAGGACAAGATTACAAGATACAAGGTGACAAGTAACGGGTGTCAATCATACACTACAAATCCCATAAGTATGACATATCGCAAAATATTTACGTAAAAAATGATAAAAGACCTGCGAACCCTATAATGCAATCGGGTGTTATTTGTACATAATGACGAATAAACAATAAATAAAACACTTGATATTGACAATAACCGACAAAGGTTATATCATCAAAACATGCAAGGGACGAAAAACGGTTTAAAATTTACGTAAATTAAACCGGTTGTAAACAGTTTTTCGACAACGAGTTAGCAAAATAAAACGCATGATATTGGAGGTAAAAATTATGAGAAAATTTAAAAAGTTATTAGCAGTTGGAGCATGCCTGTGCATGTCACTCAGTTTACTGGCAGGTTGTGGATCAGGTTCAGGGAACGCTTCGGGCAACGGTTCATCTGAATCAGGTACAAAACAGGAGAGCACAAAGTCATCTGACCTGTCATTTGCATTCTGTACAAACACACTCAACAATACATTCCAGAGTTCAATCGATGCCAAGCTCAAGGAGCTCTGCGATGCGAACGGAATATCATATACATGTCTTGATCCTGACTACGATCTGAACACACAGCTCAGCCAGTTATCAGACGTGGCAAATAGTGGATACGACGCAGTGTTCATCATCCCGGTTGATTCAGCAGGTATCACATCAGGTCTTGCAGAGATCAAGGATGCAGGAATCCCAATCTTCAATGTAGATACAGCAGTTATCGAGGATGACATAGAGAACTTCGTAACACAGTTCGTTGGAACAAATGCTTACATGGCAGGACAGCTTGTCGGTGAGCAGATGGCTAAAGATTATCCGGACGGAGCAGACATTGCGATCCTTGACTTCCCATCAAATGAGAGTTGTGTAGACCGTGTAAATGGTTTCCTTGACGGACTCGGTGATAACAAGGATAAGTTCAACATCGTAGCACAGCAGGATGGCGAGGCAGCACTTGATGCATCAATGAGCCTTGCAGAGGATATCATCACAGCAAACACAGATCTTCAGGCATTCTTCTGTATCAATGATCCTTCAGCACTTGGCGCTGCAGCAGCGGTTAAGGCAGCAAATAAGACTGGCAAGATCGGCGTGTACAGTATCGATGCTTCACCAGATGGCAAGCAGGCACTCCTTGACGGTGAGTTCACAGCAGTTGCATGTCAGGTTCCTGTACAGATTGCTGAGTACGCATTCAACGCAGCACAGAAGTATGTGGGCGGAGATACAACGATCGACGAGAAGAAGGTATATCTTGACTCACACCTCGTACTCAAGGATGAGGCTGAGCAGACAGTTAACGATTGGCAGTAAGGCCGGATCGAAGCCGGCAGTAACAGCACGGGGCTGCCCCCGGCTGGACATACATGACACAACGTAGGTGTATATAACACGGGAGAGACCGGGGATCTTAGATCTCCGGCCGAGATCCCGAAAAAGCAGGATAACAAAAGATCTATTTTAGAAACTTGGAGGTTTAATATGGGACAGACAGTTCTGGAAATGATAGGGATAAAGAAAAGCTTCTCCGGAATATATGCTTTAAGTGGCATCGACTTTTCCCTTGAGCTGGGAGAGGTACATGCACTGCTCGGTGAGAATGGTGCAGGAAAGTCCACACTGATCAAGGTCCTCGGCGGAATTTACCAGCCCGACAGCGGAATCATCAAGGTAAATGGTAAGGAGGTCAAGATCAACGGAGTTCCGGCTGCCAGAGAAAATGGTATAGGAATAATACATCAGGAAATCGTACTTGTTCCATATCTTTCGGTGGCACAGAATCTGTTTCTCGGCAGAGAGATAAGGACAAAGCTCGGAACGCTGGACTTTGCAGAGATGAACAGAAGAGCAGAGGAGATGATATCATCCCTCGGTGTGAATATAAAAGCAGACACTATAGTAGAAAATCTGACCATCGCACAGCAGCAGATGGTGGAGATCGTCAAGGCGGTCTCATTCAACGGTAAGATCATAGTTATGGATGAGCCTACCTCATCACTTTCAAATGAAGAGGTGGAGCAGTTATTTGAGATCATTGAGAATCTCAGAAAGAAACAGGTAAGTATAATCTACATCTCCCATAGAATGGAGGAGCTCTTCAGGATATCTGACAGAGTTACCGTCATCAGGGATGGTGCATACGTAGGAACAAAAAAGACATCAGAGACCAACCCGAATGAGCTGGTTGCGATGATGGTAGGAAGAGATCTGGAGAGCTTCTATGCAAGAGATTACTGCGACATGGACAAGGCAGAGGTTGCTCTGGAGGTAAAGAATCTTTCCCAGACAGGTGTCTTTGAAGATATAAGTTTTTCGGTACACAAGGGCGAGATCCTGGGCTTCTCAGGTCTGGTCGGTGCCGGACGAAGTGAGATCATGGAGGCGGTATTTGGTGCAACACGGCCTACATCAGGCGAGGTGATACTCGGAGGAAAGCCGGTACACTTCAAGAATCCGATGCAGGCTATCAAATCAGGCATAGCGCTGGTTCCTGAGGACAGAAAGAAGCAGGGACTGGTACTCGGCAACAGCGTGGCATTCAACCTCACACTCTCATCCCTCAGATTCTATATGAACGGAATCGCAATAAGCGAGAAGAAGCGCGGCGAGGTAATAGACCATTATTCACAGAGACTTAGGATAAAGGCGGCATCGCCAGAGATTGAGGCGGGCAGCCTGTCAGGTGGAAACCAGCAGAAGGTGGTTCTGGGCAAATGGCTTGCGACCAAGCCGGATGTACTTATTCTGGATGAGCCGACCAGAGGCGTGGATGTAAATGCAAAATTTGAGATATACACAGTAATCAATGAACTGGCAAAGGAAGGCATAGCGATAATCATGGTATCCAGTGAGCTTCCTGAGATCATCAACATGTGCGACAACGTATGTGTGGTCAGAGCCGGAAGACTCGTGAAGAAGCTGTCAAAGGACGAGCTCTCACAGGAAGAGATAATGAAATACGCTGCAGGAGGTATCGAATAATATGGGCGAGACAAAGAAGAATTCAAAAGCAACTTCTATATTAAAGAACAATCCCCTGACATCCATAGTCAAGGGCAACATAGGAATCATAGTGGTCCTGATAATCATGTGTGTGGCGGTAGCACTTGCCACGGACAAGTTTCTCACGACCAACAACATCATATCAGTGCTTAGACAGATTTCGATCAACACATACATAGCACTTGGAATGACACTGATAATTATACTTGGACACATCGACTTGTCAGTTGGATCGATAGTAGCCATGTCGGGAACACTGACCGTAGGATTTATAGTTAACCAGGGACTCCCTCTCGGCGTTGCCATAGTTGCAGGACTTCTGGTTGGTACAGCAGCGGGCTTTATAAGTGGTTTTATAGTTGCTAACTTCAAGGTGCCTGCATTCATCATCACAATGGCCATGATGAACATAGCAAGTGGTATAGCTTATGTCTACACAGGTGGACAGTCAACACGTATCACTAACAAGCTCTTCATCGAGATCGGAACAGGATACCTGTTCAATGTGATCCCACTTCCTGTAGTGTACATGGTAGTGCTCATCATACTGTTCAGCTTCATCCTCAGCAAGACAAAGTTTGGAACATATGTATATGCGATAGGTGGTAACCGCGAGGCTGCAAGACTTTCAGGTGTACCTATCAAGAAGATAGAGATCATAGTATTTACAATATCTGGACTTCTCTCAGCATTTGCAGGACTTGTACTTTGTTCAAGAATGTACTCAGGCCAGCCTTCAGTTGGAAGCGGCTACGAGCTTGATGCCATCGCAGCCTGCGTACTTGGAGGAACTTCCATGACAGGTGGTAAGGGAAGAATCAGCGGAACAGTATTTGGTGCCATGGTTATCGGAATCATCTCAAATGGTCTTAACCTTATCGGAGTGTCGTCATACTGGCAGCTCATCATCAAGGGTCTTATCATCGCATGTGCGGTACTCCTTGATGGACAGAAGGGCAAGCTTGAGCTT
Source organism: Coprococcus sp. TF11-13 (assembly GCF_003481085.1). Taxonomy (NCBI): domain Bacteria; kingdom Bacillati; phylum Bacillota; class Clostridia; order Lachnospirales; family Lachnospiraceae; genus Coprococcus; species Coprococcus sp. TF11-13. Next base: position 42,370 of record NZ_QUKK01000004.1, read on the forward strand.
CTCAAGAAGAAGAAACTGGCAGCAAACTAGTAGAAAGAGAGGACTGATAATATGGAGATTTTTAGAAAGATGTCCTTCGCGGATTCCACGGGAGATGCAATACCTTTCTACCACGAGGGCAAATATCATATATTCTCACTGACTTCCCCTCCGGGAACAACAGTGTACCCGGCAAGACTCAGAACAACATGGAGCCACAGTGTATCAGATGATCTGGTGCACTGGGAGGAGCTTCCTACAGCGCTCTATCCGGGCGAGGGCGACGAGCCGGATGCATCAGGAGTATGGACTGGATCAGTCATATACGGCGAGGGCAAATACCATGCATTCTATACAGGCTACTGCCTCACCGCAGAGTATCAGCAGACCATATGCCACGCTACAAGCGACGATGGAATCACGTGGGTGAAGGATGCAGCCAATCCGGTCATCACACCTATGATAGAGCTTTACGAGAAGCTTGACTGGAGAGATCCATATGTATTCTACAATGAGGAGGACAAATGTTACTGGATCCTCATATCAGCGAGAAGGTTGGATATGCCGATAACCAGAAGAGGATGTATAGTTCTCTACAGATCAAAGGATCTGGTCAACTGGGAATATTACGGACCGATATATTCACCGGGACACACCAACTGTCCTGAGTGCCCTGAGATGTACAAGATGGGAGACAATTGGTATCTCTCATACTCAAGATTCTCAGAATATGTAAATACAATATACAGAGTTGCAAAGTCACCATTTGGCCCATGGAGAAAGCCAAAGAAGGATGGCATAGGCGGAAGAAGATTCTACGCAGCCAAGTCCATGCAGGATGATGACGGCAGACGCTTCTACTTCGGTTGGGCTCACGACAGAGCAGACAGAAGCGACAGAGGTGAATGGTACTGGGGCGGAACCTTCTGCGTGCCGCATGAGGTAGTTGCCACAGCGGATGGAGGACTTGATGTAAAGCTCCCTAAGGAGTATGAGCATGTATTCGAGAAGCATGTAGATTGGGATTATATTCCGGTTCTTGGAAATGCAGAGCTTCACGGAGACAGACTGGTCGAGATGGATTCAGTCAGTACATGTACATACGGCTTCCTTGGACACAGCGAGGAGAGCTATATGCTGAAGTGCAAGATCATGCCTAGAGAGGTGTATGACCATTTCGGCATACTGCTCAAGTCAGATAAAGAGGCAAGCGGATGCCTTCTCCTTGAGTTCGATGTGGCTATGCAGAGAGTGTCACTGGTAAATCTTCCTATGGGAGTTGATCCATTCTGGGTTCAGTCCTGTCAGGCTGTGCCTCCTGCAACTGAGCCGGGACCTGATGGTGTCAGAGTGTGCGAGAAGACATTTGACATAACAGAGGGCACCGAGATAGATGTGAAGATCATCGTTGACCACGACATGGTGGAGGTATTTGTCGGAGAGCAGGTTGCGTTCACATACAGGATTTATGCAAAGCCTGAGTTTGAGACGGGACTTCTGGCTCAGGATGCAAGAGTAGAATTCTATGACATAGAGATCACAGGAAAGTAAAATTCACAAGGAGGATCCAACATGGAAAAGAAATATGATGTTGTGGCTCTTGGTGAGTTCCTGATAGACTTTACCCCTGCCGGAAACACTGATTCCGGGATGAAGCTCTTCGAGCAGAATCCCGGAGGGGCTCCAGTAAACATGCTCACGGCAGTCGGTAAAGCCGGGCTTAAAACTGCCTTCATTGGTAAGGTTGGAGATGACATGCACGGCAATTTCCTTGTTGAGACGGCAAAGCAGGCAGGGATAGATACCAGAGGTATAGTGGTTGACAATACGGTATTTACCACTTTGGCATTTGTCACTCTGGATGAGAACGGAGAGCGTGAATTCTCATTTGCCAGAAAGCCGGGAGCGGACACAATGCTCTGTTACAAGGAAGTGGATGCCGACCTGTTAAGAGACACAAAGGTGTTCCATATAGGTTCGCTGTCTCTCACGGATGAACCGGCCAGAACCACCACGTTTCAGGCGGTGAAGGAGGCAAAGAAATACGGCGCGGTGATATCGTATGATCCGAACTACAGAGCACCGCTGTGGGACAGCAGAGAAAATGCGATGGAGAGGATGAAGAGTATTCTTCCATTTGTAGATATAATGAAGCTTTCGGACGAGGAAACAGCGCTACTCACACCATTTTCCGATCCGGACGAGGCAGCAGAGTATCTTCTGGGAAGCGGCGTCAGACTTGTTGCGGTCACCCTGGGAAGTGAGGGTGTGCTGATATGCAGCAGGGATGGAAGCCGGAAGGTTCCCGGCTTCGTCAGCCATGTGGTAGATACGACGGGGGCTGGAGATTCATTCTGGGGAGCATTTGTATCACAGCTTGTCAGAGCGGATAAGAGACTGGAGGAGTTCAGTATAGATGAGCTTGCAGAGTGTGCAAGATACGGAAATGCGGTTGCGAGCCTGTGTGTCGAGAAGCGCGGAGGACTCAGATCGATTCCTGAAGAGAGCGAGACATTTGAGAGACTCGCAGTAAAGTAAGTGTACTACAATTTTTCACATAAAATTTTCCCTTAACCCTGAAGGCCGGAGAGTTTCCGGCCTTCTTTTTTGTACAATCTAACATTTGGACAGTATAACCATTCAAAAGTGCATTGACTCATAATTCCATTTCCTATAATATGTGGCTGGTGAACAAAAAAATAATCATATATACCACATATTATTAGGAAGAGGAATAAATATGAAGAGTAGATTGACGAGAAAAGAAATGCTTCCGCTTGTGGGAATGACCGTCTCGGCGTTCATATTCAACACATCGGAATTTATGCCAATTGGCTTGCTGACAGACATTGCAAAGTCGTTCAGCATATCGGAGTCGAAGGCGGGAATGCTTATCACAGTGTATTCGTGGATAGTCATGCTGTTGTCCCTGCCGCTCATACTTCTTGTGTCGAAGATAGATTTCAGGAAGCTGTTCATGGGAACGATCGCGCTGTTTGGAATATGCCAGATCATGTCCGTGATCGCGCCGACATACGGAGTGCTCATGGCATCGCGTATAGGCGTTGCGTGTACCCATGCGATATTCTGGTCGATCGCTTCACCGGTTGCCATAAGACTTGTAAATGAAGAACACAGATCATTTGCACTGAGCATGGTTGTGACTGGAACATCCATAGCTACTATAGCCGGACTTCCGCTTGGAAGACTTGTTGGACAGTATATGGGATGGAGAGTTACATTCCTCATCGTTGGAATCATAGCATTTGCGGTTCTGGTGTACATGGCATTTGTATTCCCTAAGATCGCAAGCGGAGAGCAGTTCCATGTGAAGGATCTCCCTGCTCTTCTGAAGAATCCGGTGCTCATCTGCCTGTATATTCAGACGATACTGTTCGTGCTTGGATACTACACGGTGTACAGTTATATAGAGCCGTTCATGCAGCAGGTTGCAAAGCTCCAGAACAATGTCATCACTGTAGTGCTCCTGATATTTGGAGCGATGGGACTTCTCGGAAGCTATCTGTTCTCAAAGCTTTATGACAAGCACAGATTTGCATTTATCGGTACAGTCATGGCAACTCTTCTTGTGTGGCTGCTGCTTCTGCTTCCGGCGTCAAAGACGTTGGCGACCATGGTACTCCTATGTGCATTCTGGGGAATAACAGCCATGGCGTTCAATGTGACCACGCAGTCGGAGGTCATCAGAAGTGTTGATGAGAAGAGCTCCGCAGTGGCGACTGCCATATATTCAGGACTTTTCAACCTCGGTATCGGAGGTGGAAGCTGGATCGGCGGAATTGTGTGCGACAAGGGCGCGATATCATATATCGGTTTTGTAGGTGCGGTGTTCGCGGTTATATCGGTGCTGTTCTTTGCATTTGTACTTCTAAGAAAATTGAGACAGAGTGTGAACTGACAGAGTATTTGCATATAATTAAATGTAATTGAAATATAATAGCGCGGCAGTGCTGGCATGCGGGTTCGGCTTGGAACATGGCATGTCAGGACTGCCGTTTTTTAGTAAGTTTCAAATAATGGGTTGACATATTATCAAAATGATAATATCATACAAATAACCGGGAGATATTATCAAAAAGATAATAAGTTGGAACGCATGCAGATGCAGGAGGAGAAGAATTATGGACGATAACAGGAAAAAGACGCTTATAGTGGTTGACATGCAGAATGATTTCATTGATGGGGCTCTCGGAACAAAGGAGGCTGCAGCCATCGTGGAGAATGTGAAAAAGAAGATAAAGGAGTATGCTGACCGCGGGGATGAGATCATCTTCACCAGGGATACGCATTATGAGGATTACATGGAGACAAACGAAGGTCGTCATCTCCCGGTTCCGCATTGTATAGAGGAAACTGAGGGCTGGGAGATCGCAGCAGGTCTTGAAGTCCCGGGCGCTATATACATCAACAAGACCAGCTTTGGATATACAGGATGGGGAGACTTCGATCTTCAGGATGTTGAGATGGTAGGTCTTTGTACGGATATATGTGTCGTGTCGAATGCTCTGATCATCAAGGCTCTGTACCCTGAGATAAATGTCAAGGTTGATGCGAGGTGCTGTGCCGGGGTGACGCCGGAGAGCCATGAGGCTGCGCTCGCCACCATGTCGATGTGTCAGGTGGACATAATCAGATAACGGCGGAAATATAAAGGAGGATGAAGCATACGTATGAAGACATATGAGATGAGTGACGAAGAGAAGGAATTCCTTGCCGGATATGACCTGACAAAATATGACAGGCCATCTGTTGCCGCGGATGTGGTTGTATTTTCAGTTATGAAGGATGACGAGTGCGAGGATGTAAGAAGACTTCAGGAGAAGAAGCTCAAGATACTACTGATAAGAAGAGGTGGATTCCCATATAAAGGAAGCTGGGCTATGCCCGGTGGGTTCTGCAGAAAAGGTGAGGATGTCATAGATTCGGCCAGAAGAGAGCTTTGCGAAGAGACCGGTATAGGAGATGCATATGTAAAGCTTGTTGGAGTGTATGGCGAGCCGGGCAGAGACCCGAGAGGCTGGGTCATATCATCAACTTATATGGCACTTATGAACGCCGGAGCCTGTAGCCTTAAGGCAGGAGATGATGCACAGGATGCAAGATGGTTTACGGTTGAACTGACAGAGGTGTCAGGCACAGGCGAAGAAATTGCGAAAAATGAAGTTGAAGCTTCATATAAAGTCCAAAACGGGAAAAGATACAGGCTGGTTCTCAAGGATGCAGACTCTGATATAAAACTTACGGCAGTGCTGCGAAAAACAGATATGAGCTCATGCGGACGAAGCTCGGACAGCTACGACATAGAGGAATGTGAAGGACTGGCATTTGACCACGCAAGAATCATAACAGAGGCGGTGCTAGGACTGCGGGAGGATGTCAGGAGAGATATGAAGCTGGCATTTGACCTGCTGCCGGATAGATTTACACTCACTGAGCTTCAGAATGTATATGAACAGATATGGGACATGGAACTTACCACACCTAACTTCAGAAGAAAGATTGTGGAATATGTTGAGGAGACTGATGCATATCAGTCCGGTGAGAGATACAGACCTGCCAAACTGTTCACACGAAGGAATGATGCAAGGAAGTAGAGACTATAGTGTAGTGGATTGATGTTTAAAAGGGAGGAATGAATAGATGACATTTAAGAAATTTATAAAAAATGAGATAGAGGGCTGGAAGAAGCTGGAGGTCACCTGGCTGCTTATCGCATGTGCAGTCATCGTGGGGCTGTCCATATATTGGGATGATACGGTTATGGGGATCATATCGTCCACCACAGGCGTGGTCTGTGTAGTGTGCACGGGAAAAGGGAAGTTGTCAGCGTACATATTCGGTCTTGTGAATACTGTGCTTTACGCGGTTATATCGTATAAGGCTGCACTGTACGGAGAGACGATGCTCAATGCGCTATATTATGTGCCTATGCAGTTTGTTGGATTCTATGTGTGGTCAAGGCATATGAATGATGAGACGCATGAGGTCAGAAAGAAACACATGAAGGCGGTGGGAAGGATATTCATGGTGCTGGCGGTGGCACTTGGCACATTTCTGTATGGGCTGCTGTTAAAGAGACTCGGGGATGCCATGCCATTTGTGGATGCGTTTACAACGGTTTCATCGGTTGTGGCGATGGTTGTATCTGTAAGAATGTTCGCGGAGCAGTGGTGGATATGGATTGCGGTAGATGTGTTTACAATATATATGTGGGCACAAAACTTTGTGAGTGGCAATGACAACATAGCAACGCTGCTCATGTGGATAGTATACCTTGGAAATGCCGTTATTATGTGTGTCAGATGGGAACGCGAGGTCAGAAGAAATCGCCTGGACGAAGTACACGTTTTCGAAGACTGCACGGCAACAGAGTAAGGGAGGCTGACAAGTTATGTATAGATATAAGGTAGGAATGTATGGGGGTTCGTTTGATCCGCTTCACATAGGACACATCCACGACATCATACGTGCTGCGGCGATGTGTGAGGAACTGTATGTGATGATAAGCTGGTGTGAGGGCAGAGAGTCTGCCTCAAAGGAACTGAGATATCGCTGGATACTTAACAGTACAAGACATCTGCCAAATGTGAAGATAATCATGATAGAGGATAAGGCGGTCTCAAAAGAAGAATATAATACGGATTATTATTGGGAAAAGGGAGCACAGGATATCAAGGACACGATAGGAAAGCCTATAGATGCAGTGTTCTGTGGTTCGGATTATCTTGGAACCGGCAGGTTTGAGAGTCTGTACTGTCCGGAGAGTGAGGTCGTGTACTTTGACAGGGCGGAGGTTCCGGTATCCTCGACAGAGATCCGTGAGTGGGCGACGGCGCATTGGGAGTATATTCCAGAGGTGTGCAGGGATCACTACGTCAGAAAGATTCTGGTTGTCGGCGGTGAATCCACAGGAAAATCCACACTGGTTGAGAATCTTGCGCTGGCATATAACACGAATTTTGTACGGGAGATAGGACGTGACACCTGTGAGTACGCGGGTGGCGAGAATTTCATGGTTGAAGATGATCTGGTGGAGAACTTCATCAGACAGAAGGACGAGGTACGCAGGGCAGCCAGGCATAGCAACAGACTGTTGTTTGTGGATACCGATGCACTGACTACGGGATTTTATTGTGATCTGCTCATGGACGATGATGAACAAAAACGCAGGCTTACAGATATGGCGGGCGCGATAAATGCAATAAATAAGTGGGATCTTGTGTTGTTCCTTGATCCTGATGGAACGGATTTTGTCCAGGATGGGACCCGGAATGAGAAAATAATGCGGGAGAGAAGGCATTACAGCGATTTGCTCAAGGCGTGGTTTGACAAGTATGGGGTACACTGTGAGACGATATCGGGAGATTATCTTGACCGGTTCAACACTGCGAAAAAACTGATTGAGGAACGACTTGCGATAACAACTGTATTTTAAATGACAAATGATCATATATATTAACGCCCATGACATGGTTTTTAAAACAACGTGTTGTGGGTGTTTTTACCCGTTTTTTATCGTATTTATGACTATGAATAAAGTACAGATGATGATACAATAGTAAGCAAGAAACGATGATAAGAAAAAGTGGATGTTAAATCGAAAGAAAATGCTAATACTAGATCAAAAGAAAACGCGAATGTAAAAAAGTAATCATAAATATATTGGAGAGGTGGACAAACATGGCAAAGTATATCTTGAGCTGCTGCTCAACAGCAGATCTTTCAAAGGAGCATTTTGACAAAATAGACGTAAAATATATATGCTTTCACTATGAGCTTGATGGAGTGGAGCATTCTGATGACCTGGGACAGACCATGCCATTTGAGGAATTTTACAGGAAGATGACAGAGGGTGCGGCTACGAAGACCTCACAGGTAAATTCGGATGAATATTATGATTTCTGGAAACCTTATCTTGAACAGGGGTATGACATACTTCACCTGACATTGTCATCGGGAATAAGCGGGTCTATAAACTCTGCAAATATTGCCAGGGAGGATCTGGAGGAAGAATTCCCTGACAGGAAACTCTATGTGGTAGATTCCCTGGGGGCTTCCTCGGGATATGGGCTCATCATGGACACGCTGGCAGGCATGAGAGATGAAGGCAGGTCCATAGACGAGCTGCATGACTGGATAGAACAGCATAAGCTGGACCTGAACCACTGGTTCTTCTCAACAGATCTCACGTTTTATATCAGAGGCGGAAGAATATCCAAGACTGCTGGAACGGTTGGCACAATACTTGGAATATGTCCACTTCTCAACATGGATAACGAGGGCAGGCTGATACCGAGATCAAAGATAAGAGGTAAAAAGAAGGTTATTCAGGAGATAGTAAAGCGCATGGAGGAGAATGCACAGGATGGGCTTGATTATTCCGGCAAGTGCTATATATCGCAGTCTGCATGTATGGAGGATGCCGAGGCTGTGGCAAGGCTTGTTGAGGAGAGATTTCCAAAACTTGACGGCAAGGTGGAGATAAATTATATAGGAACTACCATAGGAAGCCATACAGGACCTGGCACAGTTGCCTTGTTTTTCTGGGGCAAAAGGCGCCAGGGGTAGGATAATACATTGTGCATTCATTTTTCCACTGCTATAATGTAGGAAGAGTTTATATTTATTAATTTTTGATGCGCTTGGGCCGATTTTGATATTTAAGACCGGACGATATAGGCTATGTGTTGAAGGCTGGAGGAGAGAGAATGGATAATACAATTGATAAAAGCATACAAATGGACAGCCAGATGAAAGAATTCTTCGAGTGCATAGGCGGGGACGCGGATACACAGCAACAGAGAATCCAGTGTATAAGGAATGGTCTTGCTGCTATTGCTGACAGGCTCAGGCTGGGAAAGGCGGAGATTACTGTTGATATTCCGAAAAACAGGTTTATGCCGCTTGGAGAAAGAAGCAGCGTGGTATTATACGAGCGAGAAGTGACTGAATTGGGTACCCCCGTTGATATAGAGATGAAGATCAGAACCGGTGGTACTGTGTTTATCAAGGATTATCCATATGGTCCGGGTTATTCAGAAGAGGAGATACAGACACACAGGTTTATATTTAGGGAGATATTTATTCAGTACAACCGGACATTGGCTCAGTGCATGCTTGAAAAGATCATGAATACAGATATCAACACGGGTGTTGCCAGTCAGGATTCCCTGATGTATTATGCGGTGAATCTGATAAAAAACGGACTGATTGGTGATTATACAGGCATATTTTTTAATATCCACAATTTCAAGTATGTGAATAAGGTTTTTGATTATTCACAGGGAGATGTGATACTTAGAAATTATGCGCAGATGGTGAAGTCATATCTTGACAGCGATGAGGAGATAGCAAGGCTTGGAGGAGATAATTTCGTTGTAATCTGTCGTAATGAGAATGCGTCTGATTTTATAAGCAAGATTAAAGATGTTCATATGAGTCATGAGTTCAGATCTGTCAAAAGAGAATTCCAGCTGGGAGTTACAGCGGGTATAGCCTGCCTGGAAGGCGTTGATAAGCCGAGGGAAGTTATGGCCAGAACCAGCATTGCGTATCAGGCAGCAAGAAAAACCGGAGCGGGCTCTATAGTGGTATATACAAAAGAGATTCAGAAGCATCTTATGGATGACCAGGAGATTCTGGCTGCTTTTCCCCAGGCACTTGCTGCGGGTGAGTTTGTAGTATATTATCAGCCCAAGGTGAGGATTGCAGACAAAAGCATATATGGTGCGGAGGCACTTGTACGCTGGGTGAGAGATGGACAGGTGGTCACACCTGCGAGATTTATTCCGCAGCTTGAGAGAGAGGGCAGCGTGTGCAGACTTGACTATTATATGCTTGAGCAGGTATGCGGTTTTTTGAAGAGCAGACTGGATAAAGGTCTGAAGATTGTGCCTGTATCAGTCAATTTTTCCAGAAGACATCTGGAAGAAGGCGATCTGGTAGAACGAATAACCGGTACCATAGACAGATTTGGGATAGACAGAAGCTATATTGAGATAGAGCTCACAGAAAGTGAGGATTATCAGAATTATGAGATCATGTCCAGCGTGATAGGAAGACTCAAGGAACGAGGCATAAGTACATCTATAGATGATTTTGGTACAGGATTTTCTTCGCTCAACATGATCAAAAAGGTTGACCTTGATACCATCAAGATAGACAAATCGCTGATACCTTTTGACGATGTAAACAATAATAAGCATCAGGATATAGTAATGTTTTCAAGCATAATAGACCTCATAGGAAGACTCGGGAAAAAGTCAGTTGCGGAGGGCGTTGAGACACATCAGCAGCTTGACTACCTGGAAAAACTTGGCTGTGATATAGTACAGGGATATGTGTTTGACAAGCCCCTGCCAAAGGATGAATTTGAGCAAAGGCTGGAATCGGGATATTAAAAAGTGGCAATAGAGCCATATGAACTCCATTGCCGTTTTTTGTGTATGTAGTAAAACGGTAAAATATATATACATGGGGACTTGTTTCTTCACCGGGAAAATGATAAAACTGTTGAGAGAATTGATAAAGAAACACAGCAAAAACTGCTGCTTGAGATGGGGTTTGCCAGGGAAGTGGCTGACCGTGTTATATTTATGGCCGATGGGATCATAGTTGAGGATGGAACTCCGGAGCAGCTGTTCGGGGATCCGCAGAATGACAGGACAAAGGCGTTTCTCAGTTCAATTCTCAACACCTAAGAGAGTGCCTATATGGTTTATGCTGTGGCACGGACTAAAAAGAACGAGAGGTTTCACAGATGAAGAGTAGACAGGTAAGGAACTCACTGCTGCTGGTTTTGACAGCTTTTATATGGGGCGTAGCTTTTGTTGCACAGAGACAGGGAGGAGATGCGGTCGGACCGTTCTCTTTCAACGGAATAAGGTCACTGATCGGCGGTGCTGTTCTTATACCGGTCATATTTATAATTGACAGGATAAAACCATCTGACAGGAAACCATGTAGTAGATCAGACAGAAAGAGACTTGTGATTGGCGGTTTATGTTGTGGAACTGTTCTATTCCTGGCAAGCTCTGCACAGCAGCTTGGACTTTATATGGGAACACCAGCGGGCAAAGCGGGATTCCTCACAGCGTGTTACATATTGCTGGTTCCAATTCTGAGCCTGTTTTTGAAGAAGAAGTGTGGCTGGAATATATGGCTTGGAATAGTTATAGCTGTGGTGGGGCTTTATCTGCTTTGTATGAGCGGCTCACTGTCATTTCAGAGCAGTGATCTTATGGTGCTTGTATGTGCATTGCTTTTTGCAGTACATATACTTGTGATAGACCATTTCTCACCGCTTGTGGATGGAGTCAGAATGTCATGTATACAGTTCTGGGTATGCGGGATTCTCAGCATATTCCCGGCGTTTTTCTCGGAGATGCATCACAGTGTGGCCGGGATTGCGGCATGGGTGCAGCCTCTCGGTACATTGAGTGCGTGGATTCCGATACTCTATGCAGGAGTGTTGTCGTGTGGTGTGGCATATACACTTCAGATAGTTGGACAGAACGGACTAAATCCCACTGTCGCTTCAATGATCATGAGCCTTGAGTCGGTATTCTCTGTCATTGCCGGTTGGATCATCCTTGGAGAACGTATGGGGGTAAGACAGCTTGCAGGATGCGGGCTGATATTTGCCGCAATACTTCTGGCACAGATCCCGGTCGGACGAGAAAAGAAAGAGATGGCATGAACGTCTTGAGAGTCGATGATAAAAATACTTTGTTTTCACAAGAAAAAATATGCAGCAGGCGTACATATATCGTTGAAACACTTGAAAAAAATACGAGTTTTTATTTACTTGAAAAAATGGGTTGACAATAAAATACTTCAGTGCTAGTTTATGTACCAAACAAAGAGCAAATGCAAAGAACAGAATACGATCGTCAAAGATCGCATACTTCAGAGAGCCGCCGGTTGGTGTGAGACGGTGTATGTCCTTGATGATTATCCTCTGCGAGCAGTGCGCTGAATTCCCTGGTCATGAGATGCCAGAGACATTAGGTGTCACCGGTTTTCTACCGTTACATAGAAGCTTATTTCAATAGACAGTGAGTAGTGGTCAGGCGAGATGAGATCAGAGAGGTCATCCTTTTATGATGGCAAATAAAGTGGTAACGCGGAAGTATACAGGCTTTCGTCTTTATGAGATTGCATAGAGACGGAAGCCTTTTTTAATGTGTTTTTTATGTATAAACTCTTTGTACGAATAAATCATGTATCAGCCAGCTTGAGGTCATTACGGATTCATGAGCAGGCATATACTAAAAAAAGGAGCCGCTGCAAGGCGGGAGAAAGGAGAAAGATATGAATAGTTTAGTTATCATTCTTATCGCAGTAGTAGTTTTAGGTGCTGGCTATCTGGGCTATGGAAGATGGCTTGCCAAGAAATGGGGTGTAGATCCAAATGCAAAGACCCCGGCAGTTGCAAATGAGGATGGCAAGGATTATGTACCATCGTCAAAGCTTACAGTATTTGCACATCAGTTTTCATCGATAGCAGGTGCAGGCCCTGTACAGGGACCTATCATTGCAGCCATGTTCGGATGGGTGCCGGTTCTGCTCTGGCTGCTTGTCGGAGGCGTGTTCTTCGGAGCAGTTCAGGATTTTGGTTCATTGTACGCATCGGTCAAGAATGAGGGTAAGTCAATAGGACTTGTCATTGAGAAGTACATAGGCAAGGCAGGAAGAAGATTCTTTTCATTATTCTGCTGGCTCTTTACACTTCTTGTTATAGCAGCATTTACATCGATGGTTTCATCGACATTTAACGGTTTCACAGCAGGAGCTGATGGAGCTGTGACAAAGAACTTCAACGGCGCTGCAGCAGCTACAGTTTCCATGCTGTTCATCGTAGTTGCCATGGTATTTGGTGTGGTTATGAAGACATGCAGGAATATGAGGGAGTGGCTCAAAGCTATAGTAGCCATCGTCCTCATCGTTGCAATGTTTGCAGTAGGTATGAAATGTCCTTGGTACTTAAATGGTGACCAGTGGAATTACGTAATCATGGCTTACCTTTTCCTTGCATCAGTGCTTCCAATGTGGTTACTCATGCAGCCAAGAGATTACATGACAACATTCATGCTCATCGGTATGTTAGTTGGTGCATTTGTCGGAGTTCTGGTAGGACATCCTGATATGAACCTGAATGCATTCAATGGTTTCACAGTTGTATCATCAACAGGAGCTAAGAGTTATCTGTTCCCAACACTGTTTGTAACGATCGCCTGTGGTGCGGTTTCCGGTTTCCACAGCCTTGTTTCATCAGGAACATCATCTAAGACAGTAAGAAATGAAAAAGATATGCTTTTCGTAGGTTACGGCGCAATGATCCTTGAGACACTCCTCGGAGTTATCTCACTTATAGTAGTTGGTGCTGTCGCAGTTGGCGGCAAGGCTCCAGAGGGTCTTACACCTTTCCAGATCTTCTCACAGGGTATCGCAGGATTCCTCGAGAAGTTCGGACTTCCAAACTCAGTTGCAAATGTATTCATGACAATGTGTGTATCAGCACTTGCTCTTACATCACTTGACTCAGTTGCACGTATCGGACGTATGTCATTCCAGGAGCTCTTCATGGGAGACACAACAGATACATCCAAGATGCCTGTATGGCAGAAGATACTTACAAACAAGTATTTTGCAACAGTTATAACACTGTTCTTTGGTTATCTTCTCTGCAAGGGTGGATATTCAAATGTATGGCCACTCTTCGGATCAGCAAACCAGATGCTTGCAGCCCTTGTACTTATAGGCGTAGCAGTATTCCTCAAGGCAACAAACAGAAAGCACGCAATGCTCTACCCACCTATGCTGATAATGCTTGCTGTTACATTTACAGCTATCGTGCTCAATGTAATAGGCAATGTACAGAAGTTCCAGGCTGGAACAGCAACATTCCTTGTAGAGGGACTTCAGCTTATTGTAGCAGTATTCCTTATCGTACTTGGTATCATCGTGGCTATCACATGTATCAAGAAGCTTGTTAATATGAAGAAGGAGAATGCTAAGAAGGCAGAGGCTTAATAGATGAGCGGGGGTTCCCCGTAAAGATTTTAAATACAATATCTACATAAAAAAGATCAGGCGATTGGCGAAATACCGATTGCCTGATTTTTTATGTTTACATGGCATGGCTGTAACCAACATTAAGGATTGACAGGTTGAAGTCTTTGAAGGAAAATAATAGGGAAAATGAGGGATATCATTCTCTTTGAGATCTTTGGACATCTGGAATAGTGGAGGAAATATAGGTATGATACAGGATATAGAACCACAGAGGTTTAATAATCAATATAGTAACAGGAGAGAACCAGAGGATCACGATATGGTTCTCTCTTTTTCTGAGAAAATGATATTTGCGAAAGTTATGGATAATGAGAACCTGCTTGGGTTTATGACGTATGGAGAACTGCAGAAAATAACCGGATGCGATAGGAAAATAGGGGATCTGGTTTATCTCTTTTCAATAGATGATACTGCATATTTTCTGTGGAATGGAGATAACCGACTGACAGCTCCGGGATATGATTACCGAAGCATGTATAAGACAAGGGCGTGCCAACCGAAGGCTGCGGTGCTTGCGGCGGCTACCGGCTGGCATCTGTCACTGTGGTACAGAACCAACAGGTTCTGCGGCGCCTGTGGAGAGAGAACTGTACATGATGAAAAAGAGAGGATGCTCAGATGTCCGTCCTGTGGCAGGCTGATATTTCCTGTCATAGCCCCGGCTGTCATAGTGGGCGTGATCGACGGCGACAGGATAATACTTACCACATATGCTGGAAGAGAATACAAGAGATATGCCCTGATTGCGGGATTTACCGAGATAGGAGAGAGCGCTGAGCAGACAGTCAGACGAGAAGTCATGGAAGAGGTCGGCATCAGCGTTAAGAATATCACTTATTACAAGTCACAGCCATGGGGCTATGACAGCAATCTTCTCATGGGTTATTTCTGTCAGGCAGACATACCGGAGGGCGGTGACGGACATCTGACTATAGACAGACAGGAGCTTGCAACTGGAGAGTGGGTAAAGCGTGAGGATATCCCGGACTATCCGGAGCACCTGAGCCTTACCCATGAGATGATGGTGTACTTTAAAGAGCATGGACAGGGAATAATAAGTAAATAGTAATACTGAGTTGACTTTTAAATACAATCAGATAAAATAATAATATGTATTTTAAATTGTATTTTCAATAAATGGATGGCGGTGATAAAGGGCTGAAAAGCCCTTTATTTCGTGTGATGAATAAACGAACAAAGAAGATTCAGACAGAATGCTGTGCGAAGAGCAAGGAGGACGACATGATAAAGAGGAATTTGATAAAACGTCTGATGGCGGCAGGGGCCATCATGGCGGTGACACTTTCGCTGACCGGGTGTGGTATCGGTGGCAATTCCGTGAAGCTGGGAGCCGCGGGAGTTGGCGGCGGATACTATGCGTTCTCCAACGCATTTGCGCAGATAGCATCCTCGGAGGATGAGGATCTTGATTTTGAGGTAAAGGCTACTGCAGGCTCCACGGCGAATATCAGGCTTCTGTCCGACGGATATGTGGATATGGCGATAGCCCAGGCGGATCTGGTGGATGCGGCCTACAACGGAACAGGCGCCACGGACAAGAAGAGGTACAGAGGGTACTCGGCAGTTGCCAGCCTGTACACTGAGGCGTGTCAGATCGTGGTGAGATCTGACTCGGGAATAGACAGCTTGGATGATCTTCAGGGCAAGAAGATTTCTGTGGGTGAGGAGGAGTCCGGTACCCAGAGAAATGCAGAGCAGATACTTAAGATGACCGGACTTGTGGAATCCCTTGTGGACACGGTTAATCTCGATTATGTGGATGCGGCAAATGAACTCAAATCAGGAAAGATAGATGCATTCTTTTGTACAGCAGGTATACAGACCTCGGTGATCGAGGAGCTGTCTAAGGAATGTGACGTAAAGCTCATCGGAATAGATGACAAATGCAGGGACAGACTAAAATCCGTGTACGGCTTCTATACGGATTACACCATACCAGCGGGAACCTACGAGGGACAGACTCAGGATGTTGTGACACTCGGTGTCAGAGCAGTGCTCCTCGCCAGGGATGATATGGATGAGAAGATAGTGGAGGAGCTCACAGGACTTCTCTTTGAACATGCGCAGGATATCCAGTATTCAATAGCACTCACCTTCCAGATAGATGAGAGTGAGGCTGTGAAGAACGTGACCATTCCATTTCATGATGGTGCGAAAGCTTATTATCAGAAAAAAGGAATAGAGATCCCGGCTGAACAGTAGTTGTCAGCTGCTGATAATAAATATACTGAATGCGGAAAAGAATATATGCAGATGATATTGGGTAAAATGGTATCTGATCACGGATGTCTGCATGTGTATATAATATAGATAAGAGAGGTCTTACATGGAGATACAGATAGATATGTATCAGACACTGGCGGTGTCAGTTCTGGTACTTATATTGGGACAGTTTTTGAAGAAAAGAATTAATTTCCTGGAGAAATTCTGCATACCGGCGCCGGTCATAGGAGGTCTGCTTTTCGCAGTCCTGACCTGTGTGTGTTACAGTCTTGGCATAGCAGAATTTACATTTGACGATACGCTGAGAGAGGTGTGCATGGTATTCTTCTTCACATCCGTTGGATTCCAGGCGAATCTCAAGGTTTTAAAGAGCGGAGGAAAGTCGTTGTTCATATTCCTTGGACTGGTTGTGGTGCTTATAGTGTCCCAGAATTTTCTGGCACTCGGGGTGAGTAAGCTGCTGCATCTTGATCCGCTTGTTGGACTCTGCACGGGATCTATACCTATGGTAGGTGGTCATGGAACTGCAGGAGCGTTTGGCCCGGTGCTGGAGGATTTTGATGTCAAGGGGGCAACAACTATATGCACGGCTGCGGCAACATTTGGACTTATCGCAGGAAGTCTTATAGGTGGACCTATTGGCAAGAGACTCATAGACAGGAAGAAGCTTCTGGACACTGCAGTTGCCGAGGACGACAGTATACTGGTTGAGGATGAGAAGAAACACGAGCGCCATACCAATATGTATGCGGCAGCTGTGTTCCAGCTCATCATAGCCGTAGGAATAGGAACCATCATATCGGAACTTCTCACAAAGACAGGACTTACATTTCCTATATATATAGGTGCGATGATCGCGGCTGCGGTCATCAGAAATATCGGAGAGTATTCCGGTAAGTTTGATATATACATGGGTGAGATCAACAACCTTGGTGGTATCTGCCTGTCACTGTTCCTTGGAATGGCGATGATCACACTGAAGCTGTGGCAGCTTGCAGAACTTGCACTTCCGCTGATCATACTGCTCTCGGCGCAGCTCATACTCATGATGCTATTCACATATTTTGTTGTGTTCAACGTGATGGGCAGGGATTACGATGCGGCGGTTCTGTCCGCCGGAACATGCGGATTCGGTATGGGAGCAACGCCAAATGCCATGGCGAACATGCAGGCTATATGCGACCGCTATGTTCCTTCGGTCAAGGCATATCTGATAATACCGCTTATAGGAAGTTTATTTGCTGACTTCCTGAACAGCCTGGTAATTACATTTTTCATAAACATACTTTAGGGGGTATAACCAACTATGAGAGAAAAAAATAAAGAACAGCATAAAAAGCATCACAGATTCAACATGTCATTTGACAATCTGGCTATTCCTGAGGTGAACACAAAGAGCCATGATGACAATGAGGATAATGTGGGTGAGGATGACTCGTCTGTGACATATGACACGGTGGCAATCCCGGAGATCCACATAAGGAAAAAGAAAGACAAATAGTGATTAAAATCGTCCGGTTGTGTTAGAATACAGTCGGGCGATTTTTATATTAAGATTATTTTATTATTGACAGGTTAATCGATATTGCTGCGAAATTGACTTGTTATTGTATATATGGGGGTTGTATATGGGTGACAGCAAGGTGAAAAATGAGAATATGATTTTGGATTTTACTCACGTATATCGTGATGAGGATATAAAAGATATAGATAGATTCAGATACATAGATTGCTCTGATATACAAGAGACAGATATGTATTGTTCAAAAAATGCGTATGAAAAAATATGGGGCAGGATAGAGCCGTACGGAATCCAGGGTATACATTATATAGATTCGGGAAATTATCATTATATAACGAAGATTATAACAGATCATATAACCGAACCGTTTGGGCTGGTTATGTATGATCATCATACAGACATGCAGATACCTATGGTTCCAGAAATGATGAGCTGCGGAGACTGGGCGGGACAGACTCTTATACAGAATGAAAATCTAAGACAGCTGGTGGTTGTAGGTCCGCCGGAGTCAGATATAGAGCAGACTTTGGAAAGTTATAAAGGTTCCAAGGGGAGACAAGAAAATGTGGGAAGCTATAAATGTGGGTATAATGTACAAGAAGCTGAGTACGATGATTCGTATGATATTTCCCGGGATATCTCAAGCGGAAGACTGTTGATATTTTCTGCCAAAGACCTGCATGGTGGACTGCCTGAGGATAAGCTGAACCATATCAGAACAGATCTGCCTTTGTACATATCTATAGACAAAGACGTCCTCGGAACAGAATACACGGAGACAAACTGGAGTCAGGGGGATATGTCAATCGGTGGACTTGAACACCTGCTCGGTGTCTTTCTTGGCGGTCAGGGTGAAGAAAAAAATACAGACGCTTGTCGTAATGATGAAAGATATGCCGGTGGTATAAGACATTCAAGAATATTGGGTGTTGATGTATGCGGAGAGGTTCAGACAGATATTTCAGTGCCTGAATATCTTGAGGCGGAGGAGAAGAATGAGAAGGTCAATATCGAACTGTTTCGGTTTATATCGGAGCATGTGAAGAAATTCAGATAGTATTAGATATAATAGTTGTATACAATTATGAGTTAGAATAGAAAAATGTAGAAAATGGAAAACTAACAACGAGAAAATTAGAAAGCGTAAGGTGAAAATATGGAGGAGATTCAAAAGCATCTGTTTGAACTTCAGGATATAAAGTACAGAGATTTTCACAGCAGGCTTATGCCTGACACCGACAAGGAGACTGTCATAGGCATAAGAGTTCCAGTGCTCAGAAAGTATGCGAAGAGTATAGCTGGAACAGAACTGTCAGAAAAGTTTATAAAAGAACTTCCACACCATTATTACGAGGAAAATAATCTCCACATGATGCTCATAACCAGGATAAAGGATTATGACATATGTATCTCGGAGATAGAAAGATTTCTTCCATATATAGATAACTGGGCGACATGTGATTTTCCTGCGCCGAAGTGTTTTGAAAAGCACAAGGAAGAACTGCTACCGGTCATCAAGTGCTGGATTGCCTCAAGCGAGACCTATACTATAAGGTACGGAATAGGAATGCTCATGAGACTTTATCTTGACGAGGATTTTGAGCCTGAGTATGTGAAGCTTGTGGCGGGAGTTGAGTCTGATGAGTATTATGTCAACATGATGATAGCGTGGTACATGGCTACAGCCCTGGCAAAGCAGTGGGATGCGGTCATTCCGTACATAGAAGAACACCGCATGTCCGACTGGGTTCACCGAAAGACGATACAGAAGGCAGTGGAGAGCTACCGCATAACTGATGAGCAGAAGAGATATCTTAAGGGATACAGATAATTACATAATCGCAACACAGGAAAGGAAAAATACAAATGACAACAAGAGAGGAAGCTTTGGCATATGGTCTCTCATTTCCGGACACTTACCAGGAGGCGCCATTTCACGACCAGAATTGGCAGCTTGTCAGGGTAAAGGGAAGCAAGAAGGCATTCCTTTGGACTTATGAGAGGGATGGATATATCAATCTGAATGTGAAGGCTGATCCGGAAAGCCGGGATTTCTGGAGGCAGGCATTTGAATCAGTTATACCTGGATGGCACCAGAACAAGGAGCACTGGAATACGATCATACTTGATGGAAGTGTGCCAGAGGATGCGGTGAAGCAGATGATAGCGGATAGCTATGACATAGTAACCTACAGTCCGACAAAGAGGATCTACGATGCGGTGAAGAAGATTCCGAAGGGATGTGTTGCAACATACGGCCAGGTTGCGGAGATGGCAGGTGACAGGAAGATGGCGAGAGCCGTGGGCAATGCACTTCATAAAAATCCTGATCCTGAGAATATACCGTGTTACCGCGTGGTGAATTCCAAGGGTGAGCTTGCGGGAGCATTTGCGTTCGGTGGAGCAAATGTCCAGGCGGACCGCCTGAGGGCAGACGGCATAGAGGTTGAAAATGACCGGGTAGACCTGAAGAAATATGGAATGAAAAACTGAGTCGCAATACAGACAGAAAGGCAATACAGAATCATGACATCTGATAACACAAAGACAAATGAAAATCAGAACAATCCCCTTGGATATGAGAATGAGGCACATCTGCTCACAACCTTTGCCATACCGTGTATCATATCAATGCTGGTGACAGCACTTTATAATATAGTTGACCAGATATTTATAGGACACGGAGTGGGAATGCTTGGAAATGCTGCGACAAATATAGCATTTCCTCTTTCAACGGCATGTACCGCGATATCGCTTCTTCTTGGCATAGGAAGTGCGACCAGCTTTTCATTGAAGCTTGGTGCCGGAGATGAGAAGAAGTCGGCTGAGGCAGCAGGAAATGGAATCTGTCTCATGGCGATATTTGGCGTGGCACTTTTCCTTGTGACGACAATATTCCTGACACCTATGCTAAAGGCATTCGGCGCAACTGACAAGGTTCTGCCATTTGCACAGGAGTACACAAGGATAACAGCGATAGGTTTCCCATTCCTGATAGCGAATACCGGAATGAGTAAGCTGATCATGGCTGATGGAAGTCCGAGGTATTCAATGATATCCATGCTGACAGGTGCCATCATCAACACTATACTTGATCCGATACTTATATTCGGGCTCGATATGGGTATGCGCGGTGCGGCGTTGGCAACTATCACAGGACAGATCATATCATTTGCCATAAGCCTCAGATATATGTTCCATTTCAAGACAATACATCTTACCAGGGAAAGTTTTGTTATGCGAGGAGAGCCCTGCGGCAATATATTCAGATTCGGTGCGTCGGCGTGTTTCAATCAGATAGCCATGGCGATAGTCCAGGTTGTCATGAACAATACTTTGTCAAGATACGGAGCACAGTCGGTGTATGGAGGCGACATACCACTTGCGTGTTCAGGAATAATAAGCAAGGTAAACATGATATTCATGGCGATCGTTATAGGAATATCACAGGGAACCCAGCCGATCATAGGCTTCAACTATGGCGCAGGAAAGTACAGGAGGGTGAGAAAGACTTATCTTCTGGCGCTGGCAGCAGCATCGGCTCTGTCGGTGGTGGCATTTGCAGCATTCCAGATATTCCCCAGACAGATCATCAGCGCATTTGGAGAGGGAAGCGAGCTGTACTTCCAGTTTTCAGAGAGATACTTCAGGATATATATGTTTCTTACCATCGTAAATGGAATCCAGCCGGTGACATCAAACTTCTTCAACTCTATAGGAAAGGCGAGACTTGGTGTGTTCATGTCACTCACAAGACAGATACTATTTCTGCTTCCTCTCATCATCATATTCCCTATATTCATGGGGATCGATGGTGTCATGTATGCGGGACCGATAGCGGACGGCATTACCGCAGTTGTCTGCGGCGTGTTCACGGTGAGGGAACTTAAGGAACTGATTTCTATAGACAGAGATGCACATGAAAAAGCCGTGAAAATATAGACGATAATCAGGATCTATATATTGCGCATACAACGCATCGTGTTATAATTGAGAAAAAATATCAATAGACATAAATAGACGGCATTCGACAGACGATTTTGTGGTACTGAAAGACTGCGTGGATGAATCTGGACGAATGATGAAAGAAGGATAATCAATTATGACACTGAGAGATTTGAAGGTGGGACAGAGTGCCAGAATAAAGGCAGTTGGCGGTGAAGGAGAGCTAAGACAGCATTTTCTTGACATGGGTGTTATACCCGGTGCGGAGCTCACCCTTGTGAAGCTTGCTCCGATGGGCGATCCTATGGAGTTTCAGATCCATGGATATGAACTTACACTCAGACTGGCTGATGCAGAGCAGATAGATGCAGAACAGATAGAGACAAGATCCAGAGCTCACACCAGAGTTGAGATCATAGAGGAGAAGGAACATCCGGGACTTGGCGAGGAAGGAAAATATCACGTCAAAGGGGACGGCGATCCGCTTCCGGAAGGAACAAGACTAACATTTGCCCTGGTTGGAAACCAGAACTGTGGAAAGACGACTCTGTTCAATCAGCTCACCGGATCAAATCAGCATATAGGCAATTTCCCCGGAGTAACTGTCGACAGAAAGGATGGTCCGATAAGGGGTAGGGAGAATACTTCCGTGACAGATCTTCCCGGAATATATTCGATGTCCCCTTATAGCAGCGAGGAGATCGTGTCCAGAAACTTTGTGCTTGACGATCACCCAAAGGCTATCATCAATATAGTAGACGCTACTAATATAGAGCGAAATATGTATCTCACGATGCAGCTTCTCGAGATGGAGATACCGGTTGTCGTTGCACTCAACATGATGGATGAGGTCACAGGCAATTCGGGCTCCATAGATGTAAATGGGATGGAGGCCATGCTTGGAACCCCGGTTGTTCCTATATCTGCGGCAAAGAACGAGGGTGTGGATGAGCTTGTAAGACACGCCATACATATAGCCAAGTATCAGGAAAAGCCTGGAAGACAGGACTTCTGTGATGAGAATGAGTTTGGCGGAGCTGTTCACAGATGTATACATGCGGTGGCGCATCTTATAGAGGATCATGTAAAGGCAGCAGATCTGCCGCTTAGATTCGCTGCGACCAAGATCATAGAGGGAGATCATCTCATACTTGAAAGGCTTGGACTTGATGAAAACGAGAAAGAGACGATAGAACATCTTATAATCCAGATGGAAAAAGAGCGAGGACTTGACAGAAGTGCAGCCATAGCTGATATGAGATTTAATTTCATAGAAAAGGTATGTGAAAATTGCGTAGTTAAGCCAAAGGAGAGCAAGGAGAGGATCAGAAGCGAGAAGATAGATCGTATCCTCACCGGAAAGTATACAGCAATTCCGTGCTTTATCGGTATCATGCTGGCGGTGTTCTATCTGACATTTAACGTGATCGGAGCTGGACTTCAGAAACTTTTAGAGATGGGGATAGATGCACTTACGGTTCAGGTGGGAAAGCTTCTCACCGCAGCAAATGTAAATGTGGTGGTCAAGAGCCTTGTTATGGATGGAATATTTGCAGGAGTGGGAAGTGTGCTCAGCTTCCTTCCAATAATTGTTACCCTGTTCTTCTTCCTGTCGCTCATGGAAGACAGCGGATACATCGCCAGAGTTGCATTTGTCATGGATAAGCTGCTAAGGAAGATCGGACTTTCCGGCAAGAGTATAGTTCCGATGCTGATAGGCTTTGGCTGTACGGTTCCGGCCGTCATGGCAACCAGGACACTCCCGAGTGAGAGAGACCGAAAGATGACTATTCTGCTCACTCCATACATGAGCTGTTCGGCTAAGCTTCCTATATATGCGTTCTTTGTAAGCGCATTCTTTCCTGGAAAGGGCGGTCTTATTATGGCAGGGCTTTATTTCCTCGGAATTGCGATAGGAATAATCGTAGCTATGGTTTATCGGAGCACATTGTTTAAGGGCAATGCGGTTCCTTTTGTCATGGAGCTTCCAAATTACAGACTTCCGGGTGCGAAGAACGTAGGCCAGCTCCTGTGGGAGAAGGCAAAGGACTTTCTTCAGAAGGCGTTCACAGTTATATTTCTTGCAACTATATGTATCTGGTTCCTTCAGAGCTTTGATATGCACCTCAATATGGTGAAAGACTCACAGGACAGCATACTTGCTGCGATAGCCGGACTTTTGGTGCCGATATTTAAGCCGCTTGGACTTGGCGACTGGAGAATATGTACGTCGCTCATAAGCGGTATCATGGCGAAGGAGAGTGTGGTATCCACACTTGAGATATTGTTTAACGGATCAGTGACCGCAGCTATCACAACCAGGGCTGCAGCATCGCTGCTCGTATTCAGCCTGCTTTACTCGCCTTGTATAGCAGCCATCGCCTCCATCAAGAGAGAGATGGGACATCGCTGGGCTGTCATGGTAGTGATCTGGCAGTGCGTTGTGGCGTGGCTTGCGGCATTTGTGGTGTATATGATAGGGGGAATACTGTGATAAATGCATGGCGTATGTCTGGTCTGATACATTCTGGAATATGTCTGGTACTAGGGTATTATCACACCAGTTTCTTCTCCGTCCACTTTCCGCTTCGCCAGCGCAGGACCATACCAACTGCGCGTACACATTCGTCACAGGTAAGGCCTATGTAGGCGCCGGTTGCAAGGAGCCCAAGGTGCAGGCCGAACATCCATGTACCGCCGACAGCACACACGTACATAAAGACAGCTGCTATGACGGCTGGGAATACCGCATCTCCGCTGGTCTTTAAGGCCTGGCCGTAGACAAGGTTTGTAACTCTGCCAACCTCGAGGATGATGTCAATAGCAAGGAGCCTTGTGACAATATGTACCATGTCCGGGTTGTCGGTGAACAGTTTCATGGCCCATGGGGCTGTGACTGCAAATAAAGTTTCAAGACAGGTCGCCACGATCACACCGATGATGGCGGCCTTTTTGGTATCTCTTTTACATGCATCTATATCGCCGGAACCGATATGCCATCCTGTCATGATGGCATTTGCCTGGGCGAGCGCTGAGCCGACGCAGTAGGAGAAGTTGCTTATCTGGGTTGCGTAGGATCGTGCCGTGACATTTATTCCGTCAGTATCCATCTGGTTCAGGAACTTGACCACCAGCATCATGGCGACATTGTACAGAACGGATTCGAATGCAGATGGCAGTCCGACTCTGATGATCTGTGAAAGGACAGTTCTGTTAGAAAGCCTTTCGGGATTTTTTCCTGCTTTTACAAGGGTGCAGGAGAAAAAGATAACAATTGCAAGGTTGATAACCTTGGATATGACTGTCGCTGTAGCGACACCCTGCACCCCTTTATGCAGCGCAAAGAGAAATACTGCATTTAAGGCGAAGTTTACAAGGTTGCCGATTATGGTAGCGATGAGAGGCTGCTTTGTATGTCCAAATGCCCTGAGGTAGCTTGCAAATATTGGAATCAGCGCGTTCAGGAAGCACCCTCCGCCAACGATCTCAAGATAGCTCATGGCAGGTTCCCTGAGGTTTCCGGCTATTCCTATCAGATCAAGAATATTTCCGGAGAAAATGAACAGGAATATAGACATTCCCATACCTATGACTGAGTTGAATATAAGACCAAGCTGGCGTGCCTGATAAGCAATCCCAGGTCTGCCTGCGCCGATATTCTGAGTCATGACCGTCATCATGCCGGATGATATGATGGAGAACATGATGATGAACATTCCGATATAACTGTTGGCGGTTCCGACAGCACCCACGGCATAGTCCCCAACTGATGATAGCATGAGTGTGTCAACCATACCGGACAACATATAGAAAAGTGTTTCAAAACATATAGGTATAAAAAGTGCAGATAATTTCTTCATATAACCGTTGCTCCTTTGCAGACTAGTGCCAAATTATATATTGTAACTAAATTGTATAATATCGCATTTCCACAGGCTGAATCTTGTACTATATCAATCAAAAGTTGCACATATTCCACATATGGGGTAGTATGACAACGTAGTATGAGACAAATGTGGAGGCAGGAGATTAAGATGTACGCAGAATTAAAGGAAAATCATCCACACGGGACAAGAGAATATCCATTTTGTGAGTATCATATGAGATACTGGCCACATGCATTCCAGATCCCGGTTCATTGGCATGATGAGGTGGAGATAATATATGTAAGGAAAGGTCCACTTATGGTTGAGATTGATGGACAGAAATTTATAGGGGATGACGGAGCTGTATATATAGTAAGTCCGGGAGTGCTGCATATGATGGCCGCCCCGGAAACACCGGTGGATTATTTTACATTTCTGTTTCCGATGGAATTCATATCATTTCAGACCAAGGATGAATTGGAGGATGAGATATTTTTTCCTCTTAGGAATCACACACGGGAATTCAGACCTGAAGTGACGAATCGGAATCTGCTTGAAAAACTTATACCTATTCTTGATGAGTTGTCAGAGGAAAATGGGAAATTTGGAACACACAGACAGATACAGGTGAGAATCAGACTGTTGCAGGTTGTAGATCTTTTAGTGGAATACGATCAGCTTGAAGCGAAGACAGGGAGAGCGTCAGGTGGACTGGAAAAGGAGATACTTATATATATACAGGATAATTATCATGAGCACATAAGTCTTGATGAGCTTTCTGAACATTTTCATCTGTCGGAAAAGTACATGTCAAGATTCTTCAGTGAGAGATTTCACATGACGCTCACACAGTATGTGAACTATGTTAGACTTAAGTATGCAAGACATCTTCTCGAGTCCACAGATCTGTCGGTTACCGAGATTGCCATGAAATCAGGTTACCCAAATGTAAGTTATTTTATCAGGAAATTTTCTGCGGCGGTGGGAGAACCACCGTTAAGATATAGAAATGGTAAAGCTGTGAAAGATCAAAAAAACAGAATATAAAATTCGAAAAACTTGATGGCTGTTGACGGAAATTGGAGATAACAATATAATGGTAATACAGTTTTATGACGTTATATTAAGAGCATCTGAGGAGACCGTGAATGAGAATCAGACAATTTAGAGAAGACCACTGGGATAGGCTTCCCACGATAAGACTGCAGAAAGCGGTGCTTGACAACTTCAAGAGTGTGGAGCATGGAGAGATAGTATTTGCCTGTGGAAAGAAGTTTGTTCCGTATGGAACAGAATCAGATATATTGGGACTTTATGGACAGAACGGCTCGGGTAAGACGAGTTTTATAGAGGCGCTTGCCATACTGAAGCTTCTGATGATTGGAGCTGAGGTTCCGGCGGTGTATGCAGAATGTGTGGCAAAGGGTCAGGAGATGGCCAGACTGGAGTTTACATTTGACCTTCAGTACGAGGACGGACGCATCCGAAAGGTTGTGTACGAATTCCTCATGTCCGCTGTGGAGAATGAGACAAATAACGGGTTCAGACAGTACGGAGGAGAGGATCAGAACAGTGGCCAGCCGAGCTACAGAGTCCGCATATCGGGTGAGAAACTGAGTATGTCAGGTGATTTTGAGGGCAGGAAGATGATACTTCAGCCTGTGATTGACACATGCACTGACGACATGCCGTTCGGGCCTGTATCTAAGCAGAAATATTTCATAACAAATGACAGAAAGTTCGTGGATGAGCTGAATGTGGTGAGAAGACTGGCGCAGGAAAAGTCGGCGTCGTTTATCTTCTCGCTCGGAACTGCAAAGGTGTGCGATGAGTGCGGGTTATACTCTGAGTTTTATCAGGTTATACTGGAGCTGGCGTACTACAGTCAGCTCTATCTTCATGTGGTAGACACGAAATCAACAGGATATATAAGACTCAACTACGGACTTCCGCTATACACACAGAGCGGTAAATTCCTTCTGAAGACGGATGTGCCGAACATCATGCCGGAGATAGTCTTCAGCGAGATAAAGAGCCAGTTTGAAAATATAAACATAGTCCTCAGCCAGATAGTTCCGGGACTTAATGTTGATCTTCACGAGCTGTCGCCTGCCCTCATGAAGGATGGCAGTATGGGACATGTGGTGGAGATAGTGTCCAGCAGGAATGAGACGGACATGAGTGTGTTCCACAATCAGGAGGCTGCGCCTGACGGAAGAGTACACATGCCATTCAGGTACGAGTCCGACGGTATCCGCAAGATCGTGTCGGTGCTCAGTCTGATAATAGATGCGTACAATGAGCAGTCGTGCACGATAGCCATAGATGAGCTGGATGCCGGTGTGTTTGAGTATCTTCTGGGAGAGGTGCTGCAGACGTTCCAGGAGTCTGGCAAGGGGCAGTTTATATTTACATCGCATAACCTCAGACCGTTGGAGGTCATAAGCAAGGATTATATATATTTCACCACGACAAATCCGAGAAATAGGTATATCCGTATGAAGGGAATCGGAAGCAGCAACAATCTCAGAAATACTTATTTCAGGGAGATCGTGGTTGGAGAACAGGACGAGGAGCTGTATAGGAATACGAAGAGGTTCAAGATTGTATCGGCATTCAGAAAGGCAGGTATGGATCATGGGGAAACGACCTAAGAAGAAGATCTTCCTGTTCCTTGTCGAGGGAGTGTCGGACCGGAATGCTCTTGAGGTGCCATTTGGACAGCTTCTTGAGGATATAGATCCTGATATTGTTCTGGAATTTGCCATGCTCATGCAGGATGACGGAAGCTTTGGCGGTGATATAACCTCAAAGAATGGCATACATCCTGACAACATAGAGCGGTTTATAGATGAGATAATGGTCAGTCCTCTGCTAAAGAGGACGGGCCTGTATCCGAAGGACATTGTGGAGATAATTCATTTTGTGGATATGGATGGGGCGTACATAGATGACAATCTGGTCGTGACTGATGGGGGAAATGAAGACAAGCCGGTATACTACCCGGATATCATCGTGACGGCAAATCCGGATCACGTGAAGGAGCGCAATCTCTGCAAGAGTGCGAATCTGGATGTGCTCACTTCGCTGTCATCAATAAAGATAGGAAGTAAAAAGATAAAATACTCCGTATACTATTTTTCGTGCAACCTGGATCATTTCCTGTATCGGGATGCAAATTCAGATGAGCACGGCAAGGTGCGGAGGGCGGCGGAGTTCTCGATGAAGCATGAGACGTCGGGATCGCTGGAGCGTTTTTTTGAGGAGAATGAGACTGTGACTACAGATATGACTTATGGGGAGTCATGGGATTTCATAAAGAGTGGGGAAAATTCTTTGAAGAGGCACACAAATGTGAATCTGCTCATAAAGAGGCTTAAGGCTATTGCGGAAAATCACATATAAAATAAACTCATAACAATAAAACAGGAGACAGAAAAGGCTATGAAGAAGAACAAAGAAGATGACGGAATCTACAGAAAACCCACCAAAGGTTTCAGCAAGAGAACAAATATGATAGTCGGCATAGCATTTGTCATATTTGTGCTGGTGTGCTGCATAATAAGACTGTTCGTGTAAGGTTTCAGTAAAGAAAAGTGGCAGGTGTTGATTTTTATATTTAGCATGCTATACTTGGCTTAGTTAATTGAAGGTAATCAAGGAGGATAAATCCGTGTTTGGTAGCAGATCAAGCAAGAAGACGGGATTGAAGATCATAATAGTGGGCTGTGGAAAGGTTGGCGTGGCCATACTCAAGCAGCTTGCAAATGAGGGGCATGATATAACTATCATAGACAAGGATCCCCAGAAGGTCGCAACATACGCAAATCAGTATGATGTTATGGGAATAGTTGGAAACGGAGCAAATCACAGCGTGCAGCTTGAAGCGGGAATACAGAACGCAGATTTGATAGCTGCAGTCACGTCGTCGGATGAGCTCAACATCCTGTGCTGTACCATAGCCAAGCAGGTCGGAGACTGCGCGACCATAGCGAGACTCAGAGACCCGGATTACAGCAAGGAGGCAAGCTATCTCAGGGAGAAGCTTGGACTTACCATGATCATAAACCCTGAGCTTGAGACCGCAATCGAGGTGTCGAGGGTACTGTATCTGCCAACGGCTCTTGAGATAAATTCATTTGCACACGGACAGGCGGAGATGACCAGGATAAAGATCCCGGAGAAGAACGTGCTTGACAACAAGAGCATAGCTGATTTGGGTAAGGATCTTGCAAATAAACAGAAGCCGATAAATATACTTATAGCGGCAGTTGAGAGAGCCGGGGAGTTCTATATCCCTTCCGGAGATTTTGTGCTCAAGGCGGGAGATATCATGTCATGTGTGGGAACAAGACCTATGTCCAGAAAATTCATGGAGCATATAGGCTTTAAGACTGCCAGGGTCAAGGACACCATGATAATAGGAGGCGGCAATGTCGCTTACTATCTGGCTGGGCAGCTTGTCAACATGGGAATATCTGTCAAGATCATTGAGGAGAGCAAGAAACGATGCGAGGAGCTCTCTGTGCTTTTACCAAAAGCTATCATCATAAACGGTGATGGAACGGATCAGGAGACTCTGAACGAGGAGGGCCTTGCGGAGACTGAGTCATTTGTATCCCTGACAGGAATCGATGAGGAGAATATACTTTTGACTCTCCATGCCCGCAAACATTCAAATGCCAAGACGATAACCAAGATAAACAGGAGCAATTTCAGAGAGGTCATAAACAGCCTTGATCTGGGAAGTGTTGTATATCCATGCAGTATAACCGCGGAGTCCATAGTCGCATATGTCCGTGCGAAGAAGAATTCCAACAGTAACAGCATAGAGACACTCTACCACATGTTTGACTCAAGAGCTGAGGCGATAGAGTTCCGTGTGGATGAGAAGTCGGAGGTGACGGATATACCGCTGAAGGATCTCAATCTCAAGAAGAACCTCCTCATAGCATTTATAAATCGAAACGGTTCGATCCTGCTTCCAACAGGTCAGGATTCTATACAGGTTGGAGATACGGCCATGATAGTCACCACTGAGACAGGATTTACGGATATAAGAGATATACTTGCTTAAGGCAGTTTGATTAGGAGAAGATTATGAATAATTCCATGATAGTATTTATACTTGGCCAGATCATAAGACTTGAGGGTCTGCTCATGATCATTCCATGCCTGACATCTCTCATATATCAGGAACATGAAATATTTGCGTTCCTTATAGTCATAATATCATGTCTTGTGATAGGAACGCTTATGACACTTAGAAAACCGGCAAATCAGACCATATATCTCAAAGAGGGATGTGTAGCTACGGCATTCAGTTGGATACTGCTCAGTATATTTGGCTGCATGCCATTTGTCATTTCAGGGGAGATCCCTTCGTTCACAAATGCACTGTTTGAGACCATATCGGGATTCACCACAACGGGAGCCAGCATACTGAGCGATGTGGAGAGTATGTCACACGGCATGATGCTGTGGAGATGTTTTACCCACTGGATAGGCGGTATGGGAGTTCTGGTGTTCCTGCTTGCCATCATTCCGATGAACAGTGCGTCCGGTTCAAATATGAACCTGATGAAGGCGGAGAGCCCGGGACCATCCGTTGGAAAGCTTGTTCCAAGACTCAAGCACACTGCCAGGATATTGTATGTTATCTACTTCGGAATGACGGTTCTGGAGGTCATTTTCCTTATGTTTGGACATATGTCATTGTTCGATGCTCTGTGTACGGCATTTGGAACAGCCGGAACAGGCGGTTTTGGAATAAAGAACGACAGCTTTGGAAGCTTCTCACCATATATACAGTGGGTTGTAACTGTGTTCATGATATTGTTTGGTGTGAATTTCAACTTTTATTATTTTGTGCTGTTCAGGAACATCCGAAAGGCACTTTCCATGGAGGAGGTCAGGACATATTTCCTCATCATCCTGACATCGGTGGTGATACTGTTTGTAAGTCTGATGAACACCATGTCAAATATGTGGGATGCCCTGCGACATGCGGCCTTCCAGGTGGCATCGATCATCACCACGACGGGTTACGCATCGGCGGATTTTGACCAGTGGTCACAGACCTGTAAGACGGTGCTGGTCATCCTGATGTTTGTCGGAGCTTGTGCGGGAAGCACTGGTGGCGGTATGAAGGTGTCGAGACTCGTGATAATGTTCAAGACCGTTGTCAAGGAGCTGAGTTCGTATTTCCATCCGAAGAATATCAAGAAGATAAACATGGATGGCAAACCGGTGGAGCACGAGGTAGTCAGGGCGGTAAATGTATACTTCATCACGCTGATGGGAATATTTACCCTGTCTGTATTTCTTGTGTCCCTTGAGGGCAGGGATCTGGTGACTAACTTCACTGCGGTGGCATCGTGTCTCAACAATATAGGACCGGGTCTTTCTGAGGTAGGACCTACCAGAAACTTTGGCGGGCTGACGGGATTTACCAAGTATGTTCTGATGTTTGACATGCTTGCGGGACGACTGGAGCTCTTCCCATTGCTGCTCATATTCAATCCTGGCGTGTACAGGGACATGATCATGGGGGCATGGAGAGGCATAAAGCGAAGAAGACAGGAGAGAAGAGCGAACTGATAAATGTTATCATTACAAATGGCGGGCAGGTTATTGACATATGCTGGCAATTTGGATATACTCAGAAACAGTTAGACACACCTAACTATAGCTCTTCCAATCATTTTATAAAGAAAAGGCGGGGACTTCTCACATAGTGAGGGTTCCCGTTTTTTTTATGACTTAAATTTCCTTACAAAGAAGTTTAGAATGGAATAAAGATATGAGTATTTGTTATAATGTACATACATTTGGTGTGGATAAGGAGTAATGCGATATGGAGAACGAAAAAGAATCTGTAAAAGTACTTATAGTGGACGACGAGCAGGACATCAGAACGTTGCTCAATATATATCTCAAGAGACTTGGATACGATGTTGTGGAGGCTGCCGATGGAGTTGAGGCTGTCGAGACCGTGCGTGCGGACAAGGACATCGATCTCATAGTTATGGACATAATGATGCCAAAGCTTTCAGGTACTGAGGCATGCCAGCAGATCAGAGAGTTTTCATCTATCCCAGTCCTCTTCTTGACGGCGAAGACGAAGGAGCCGGATCAGAACGAGGCATACGATGTGGGTGGCGATGATTTCCTGGCAAAGCCATTCACCCAGAGCGAGTTTAACCGCAAGGTGAATGCTCTTATCAGAAGATACAAGGTGTACCGCGGAAAATCAGAGACCGATCCAAAGAATATCTCAGTCGGCAATATAAATATTGACTCATTTAAGAGGATTGTGATCAAGAACGGTGAGGTCATCAAGCTCACCGACAAGGAGTATGCACTTCTGTTCTTCCTGGTGGAGCACAGAGGAAAGCCATGGTCACTCGAGGCACTCTACGAGAATATATGGCAGGAGAAGTATCTTCCTTCATCTTCCAACACGGTCATGGTACACATACTCAGACTCAGACAGAAGATAGAGGACAACTCAGCGCAGCCTGAGATCATTAGGACCATATATGGAAAGGGATATCAGGTAGACTGATATGAAGATGCCATTTAAGCGGACACTCAGGGTAAAGCTGTTTGTGATCATACTGCTTGGGCTAATATTGTCCATATCGGCTTTTTTTGCAGGAGCATTTGCACTGAACAGCTACATGAAAAATGTATACATGAGTGACACGAATACACAGAAGAGATCCGCCAGACAGATCCAGAGCTTTGCTTCATATGTGACCAGCCATTCCATAAAGGCTACGGATACGCAGGCACTCAGGGCATGGCAGGAGCAGCACGACAATGTGTACATACTGATTTATAACAACAATGATATAGTATTCGACTCTGACTGGATGATAGAGAAGAAGGGCGCATACAAATATGTCATAACGAATTCGGAGACTGGTGAGATAATCATTCTGTTACAGGACAACTATGGAAATATCAGAAAGATCAAGAGGAAGGCATCCTCGAGCGGCGAATCCCAGAAGAAATCCGATGCGGTGACCGCGGATGAGGGAGCTTACTACGGCAATTCCAGCATGCTGCGAGGAGACCTCAATGAATTTGACTACGATTTCTATCCTGTGCTATTCAAGGATGGAGTGTTTGATGTCTGCATAGTTGACTATTCGGATGATACGATCAAGGATGTCGGAGAGATAGCGATATTTGTCATATGCTGTATCCTGTTCATCGGTGTGATAATAGTCTATTTCGGAAGAGAGATAGGCAGAATGAGACGCCTCACAAATGAGGTCATGGATATCAAGGATGTGGATATCAATGGGCCGATAACAATACACGGTCAGGATGAGATCTGTATGCTGGCGGAGAATGTAGACACCATGAGGCAGACCATTATTGAGCAGCTCAGCAGGGAGCGTGAGGCATGGCAGGCGAACAGTGATCTGGTCACAGCCATGGCCCATGATATAAGAACTCCGCTCACAGTCATGGCGGGATATCTGGAGCTCATGCAGAACAAGGAGTATTCATCCCAGAAGGAGCTTGACGAATACATAAGGATAAGTGCTGAGAAGGCGGAGCAGCTCAGGACGATGTCGGACAAGATGTTCAGATACTTCTATGTATATTCAAAGGGCGGTGAGGATCTCAACATGGAGATGTTCCCGGCGGGGCCGTTCCTTGACCAGATGCTTGGAGAGTATGTTGTGCTCCTGGGCGAGAATGGATATCAGTTCGACATTGATATCTCGGACAAGGAAGCCGAAATTTACGTTGATCTTCAGGGTATGAAGAGGATAACCGACAATGTATTTACCAACATCAGAAAGTATTCGGACAAGTCCAAAACTATAGATATAAGGGTATATATAGACCGGAGAAAGGTAAGAATTTATTTCAGAAATTATATAAATCCAGAAGGTGGCAAGGCGGAGAGCACACACATAGGAACATTGACATGTCAGAAGATGGCGGAGGAGATGAATGGATCATTCACGACCTGCAGAAAGGGCAAGGTGTATGAGGCGACACTTACACTGCCTAACATGTTGGATAACGATGACTCACATGTTCCGACTCAGGGACTTACAGCTATACTGTCACGCAAATAATAAACGGAGATCCTCTGTACACAGTTCAGAGAATCTCCGTTTTTGTACATAGAAAAAAGCAATGCTACACATTATACCGATAGAGGAAAAAACAGGAGGAACAGATATGAATATATTATTTTATGATACAAAGCGTTATGACATGGAGTCGTTCGATGCGATAAAAGATCAGTACGACAAGCTGACCATAGATTATGTGGACACAGATCTGTCGGTGAAGACCGCAAGACTTGCAAAGGGGTATGACGCCATATGTGCATTTGTCAGCTCGGATGTGAGTGCACCCGTTGTGAATGCGCTGAGTGATGCAGGCGTGAAGCTTATACTGATGAGATGCGCGGGCTTCAACAACGTGGATATGGATGCGGCAAAAAAATGCGGTATAACTGTGATGAGGGTTCCGGGCTATTCGCCTGAGGCTGTGGCGGAGCATGCGATGGCACTTGCCATGGCGGTGAACAGGAGACTGCACAAGAGCTATATAAAGGTGAGGGAGAACAACTTCAGTCTGGTCGGACTTACAGGCATGAACTTCTACGGCAAGACAGCCGGTATCGTCGGAACCGGTAAGATCGGGGCTGCCATGGCGAGGATATGTCATGGATTTGGAATGGATGTGATCGCTTACGATATGTATAAGAATCCGGACCTTGATTTTGTCAGATATGTGGAGCTCCCTGAGCTTCTGGCGGGATCTGATCTTATATCGCTTCACTGTCCGCTGACAGACGAGACCTACCATATGATAAATGAAGAGACCATTGGCATGATGAAGGATCACGTGATCCTGGTGAATACCTCCAGAGGTGCACTCATCAAGACCGACGATCTCATAGCTGGGATCAGAAGCAGAAAATTCTTCGGAATCGGGCTGGATGTATACGAGGAGGAGACTCCAAATGTATTTGAGAACAGGGAGGATGACATACTGGAGTCCTCGATCACTGCGAGACTGTTGTCATTTCCAAATGTGATAGTGACGTCTCATCAGGGATTCCTTACAGAGGAGGCACTGGAGGCGATAAGCAGGACCACTCTGGACAATGCCATGGATTTCCTTAATGGGTCTGTAAATGAATCGAATATTGTGTTATGATGTGATGACAGGATATTGTGAGAGAAATTGAGGTTGACTATATGAATATAAATGAGGTTTTTAGCGGGCTTGATAAGCTGTTCGCAGAGAACAGACTGCCGGAGGTGGAGAGATACCTTACCCAGGCACTCAGCGATGCTGAATATGAAAAGGATACTGATTCCATGCTTGCGATATACAATGAGCTTATCGGTTTTCACCGCACCACGGGAGAACACGACAAGGCACTGTATTTTTGCAGGCAGGTCATGAGGCTCGCTCATAAGATGGGGATTGAAGATACAGTTCCATATGGAACCGCTCTCATGAATATTGCAAATGAGAACAGGGCTGCAGGTAACCTGTTGGAAGCCCTGTCCTATTGCAGGAAGGTGTATGACATATATTCGGAGCAGCTCGGTCCATATGATATATTGCTGGCGGGTTATTATAACAACGTGGCGCTCATTTATCAGGAGCTTGGCGATTACGACAAGGCTGTTGATGCACTGGAGCACGCGCTCAGCATCATAGAAAGACATGAGAATGCCGGTACGGAGATTGTTGCCACATATGCCAATCTCGGCGAGAGCCTTCTCAGGGCAGGTCGGCTCAAGGAAGCTCAGGACAAGCTGACGGAGGCGGTGCGCAGATATCAGCTCAAGGGTGTCAGAGGATATCACTACAGTGCTGCGCTGTCTGCTGTTGCAGAGGTGTGGTACAGACAGGAGGACTACCAGCAGGCACTCAAATTTTATCAGCTTGCGGCAGAAGAACTCTACAGTGTCTATGGGGACAATGATACATACAGAGTTATAATGAATAATATAGAGACGGTAAAGGCGAAGCTTCAGCAGCAATGATAACAGGGAGGAAGTGGAAGAGCTTCCTCCCTGTTGCGTATGTAGACAGATAATCTGAAGGATGGGAGAACGAGATGAATTATAATGACAAGGTAATGGACGTTATAGATGAGGTGAAGAAGGTCGTCATAGGCAAGGACGTGTGTATTGCCAAGATAATGGCGGCGATAATCGCAGGCGGTAACATTCTCATGGACGATGTACCGGGAGTCGGCAAGACGACGATGGCTCTTGCATTTGCAAATGCAATGGGGCTCCAGACCAAGAGAGTCCAGTTTACACCGGATGTCCTTCCGGGAGATATAACGGGATTTACGATGTACGACAAGGCGACAAATCAGTTTGTGTACAGACCGGGTGCTGTTATGTGCAATCTGTTCCTCGCAGATGAGATAAACAGAACATCTCCAAAGACACAGTCGGCACTTCTCGAGGTTATGGAGGAGGAACATGTGACTGTGGATGGAGTGACATATCAGGTTCCGGATCCATTTATAGTAATTGCCACGGAGAACCCTATCGGCAGTGCCGGAACACAGCTTCTTCCTGATTCCCAGCTCGACAGATTTATGGTGTGCCTTAAGCTGGGATATCCATCCATAGAGAGCGAACTGGATATAGTTAAGGGAAGGACCTCCGCTGATGGCTTTCAGGATGTAGAGCCTGTAATAGGTGCATCTGAGCTGCGGCTTATCAGGGAGGAAGTAAAGCATGTCAAGGTCAGTGATGACGTGTATTCTTATATAGGCCAGCTTGTTGTTGGAACCAGAGAGAATCCTAGCCTTGAGCTAGGAGTGAGTCCAAGAGGAACGATAGCCCTCACCAAGATGGCGAAGAGCTGGGCATATATAAGCGGGAGAGATTTTGTCATACCTGAGGATGTGCAGATGGTGTGGACGGACGTCATAAGACACAGGATAGTCTTAAGTGCCAAGGCAAGGGTGAACCACATAACACAGGAGGCTGTGCTCAAGGACATAATGGAGAGGGTGTACAAACCGTCGGTTAGACGAAGAAGTTCGGCGAAAAAGTAGCATGAGATTTGGAAGCGTGTAGTGGTAGGATGTCGTATGAGACGAGGAATATTGTATATTGTCCTGATAGGGGCATGTGTATATATAGGAATAATCAATAAAGAAAAATCATACTTTTTCGCAGCGGTGATCATGACTGCTGTCATGCTGAGTCTTATAGCCGGGCTGATCGTGCGATACATAAGAACCAGTGTTAAGATGCAGATGAATATACCTGTGGTTGAGAAGAACAGTACATTTTGTCCGGAACTTGCGGTATCTGTCACCGGTGGTCAGGTACCCCATGTGGCAGCGGTGTTCAGTGTTCTTGCTCCGGGTATGAAGAAAAAGAAGAAGAGTACATTTGAACAGATAGATGACAGGTATGGAAAGTGCGTGGGAAAGATGAAGCTGGATGTCAGCGGAAGATACGAGATAAAGGCATCGGGCGTCAGGATATATGATGCTTTCCATATTTTCTCAATCAGGAAAAAGGTTGGTGGAACGGCGTACATTTACGTATTGCCTCAGTGCTATCTCGTTCCGGTGGAGGTCACGAAGAACACAAGAGATTTTGTGACGGACAGTGATGTATATTATTCGGATGTGAGAAGCGATGACTCGACCGAGGTGTATCAGGTGAGAGAGTACAGACCTGGAGACAGGATGACCCGTATCCACTGGAAGTTGTCGGCCAGACAGGATGAGATAATGGTCAGGGATACATCAAAGGCATTGTCGTGTCCGGTCATCATCTGTATGGATCTCGATGGAAGAAACTGCCGTCACTATGGACAGGCAATGTCTGTTGCGCTGGAATCCATGGTATCGGTGAGCTTTTCACTGATAGATGTTAAAGTCCCTCACTTTATAGCGTGGTATGATCCGGAGGAGATGTCCATAACGAGATACCGCATAGTCCGTGAGGAGGATGTGTACGATGCCGCTGCAAGGTTGTCGTATGTGGATGCCAGGACAAATGACAGCTACGATGTGATAGGAATGTACAGAGAGAGATACAGAGGTGAGGATTTCACAAGCTTCATCGACATAGACATGAATGGCAATATAGAGTGTGGAGATGAAAGTTTTCAGGTGGGATTTGAAACCATAAAGGAGGATCTTGCAAAATCCTATATCACGGTGTAGATTCTCCAGGCATCATCATAGAATTACAGAGGTGTGGAATTGAGAGTTGTTTTGGGACTGGCTGTATGGGCGTTGTCGCTTGGTATGACATACCTTGTGGGCGATATCGCATACAGCTCGGATATAAATAAATATATGGACTCCACCAATCTTGTGGGTGCGTATATCATAGGAAGTCTGGTGATAGCACTGGTTTATTCTCTGTGGTACATTTTGAGAAAAGAACAGAGGATACTGGATATTGTGGTTCCGGTTACTGTGTTGCTGGGATGGGGGCTTGCCAGAAGAAAGCTGCTCTATGCCGGAGGAAAGGGCATGGTATACAGCATAGCATATGATCTGAAAAAGGTTTATGGGATAAAGACAGGACTCATAGATCTTGACTATGTCAGCGTGAGTGCTGTGACGGAATTTGTGCTTTTTATAGTGGCGGTGTCAATGTTCTTTGCCACTTATATGATATACAGGTGTAACAGTCTGATGATAGCTATCGGACTTGCATTTTTGTTTATGCTTGCTGGCGCAACACTCAGTGTACCTGTGAGTGCACCCGGAGTAGTGCTTACTGTATTGTCACTTATCGTGGCGAGATATGTTCTCATGAGAATGGGACAGCCGCTGTCGGTGGTGTGGAACATTGCAGTTCCTGTGACGGTATTTGCCGCGTGCCTTGTTGTCACCATTCTTGTATATGACAGCGTATACGACAGAGGTGTGAAGGAACAAGGGAAACTGCTCGACATGGTGGACAACATGGAATATTTTCTGTCGGGGGAAAGTAACAAAGGATATTCAGGTTATTATAAGGTGGATGATTCTGAGGTCAATCCCGGTGATGAAGTTGTGGATGAGATAATCAGGGAGGATAAGCCTCAGGGAAATCTCTACGTCAAGTCGAGAAGCTATGTTACATATGAGAATGGGTCGTGGCACGGAAGGGCGGATGGACACAGCCCTGATGATGAGGTCATGGTGTATTATGATAAGGATACATTTGCAAGATACGAATCAGAGATACAGGGATATGCGACAGATAAGAAGTTTTCCAATGAGGTCATGGACAAATTGGTGACATATATAAGACAGCATATGTCATATACCACAGCACCAAAGAAATTTACCGAGGGTGAGGATCCGGTCAACAGTGCGATGTATGACGTTCATGAGGGATATTGTGTTCACTTTGCTTCTGCGGCGGCGGTGGGCTTCAGGATACTGGGAATCTCCACCGTGTATAATACAGGTTATGTGGTGCCGTCGTCTGCGTGGATAAAGCAGTCGGATGGAACATACCGTGCGGTGGTTCTGGATAAATACAGTCATGCGTGGATTGAAGCGTACAGTGAGGATGCCGGTGACTGGGTGATCGTGGATGCCACACCGCTTGGAGACAGGGCGGATACTTTGGGGATACCGAAGGAACCGGATTACAGCGGTGATAATACTGCGGACAATTCATCGGATGATACAGAGGAGCCGGAGACTTCTGAGGAGACTTCAAGTCCGGATGTAACAACGGAGGCGACAACTGATTCGACAACCCAGATGTCAGAGAATACAGAAGTCACTACGGAGATGGATGGTGATTCTTCAAATGGCACAGGAGAAAATGGCAATCAGGTCGATGTCCCGAATGATGGCAGTGGAGATGCGCAGTCGGGATCACCAGGGGATGCCGGGGATGGTCTGTCGGAGCTTGTACAGAATAGAGTGTTCAGAACAGTCGTTGTTGTGCTTGCCGTGATACTGATATTGTGGGGCGCAGTCATCTTCAGAAGAAGGACGATAGTTGCGCGCAGGAGACGCAGGCTTGTGGGAAGAAACAGGATATCAGCTATATACGAGATGTCCACGGCGATGTATGATATGATGGTGTTTTCTGGTGCCATAGAGAACGTCAGTGAGAACGACACGGAGTATGCCGACACTGTCACGGAGTCGTGCAGCTTTATAAAGGGCGATGAGTTCACAGAGTTTATAAAATGGGTTCAGGCTGCTGTATACGGACGCGTTGAGCCGGATGACAGGCAGATCGCGGCTGCCAGAAAGCTGTATACAAAGGTAAGGGCATACACATATCTTGGCCTTGGGTTCAAGGACAGATTTGTGTGGAAGTATGTAAAGTGTTACGACTGCGGAGGACGCAGAAGGAAGAGATAACATAATTTGTCACGAAAGAAGTAGTATTTAAGATGGAATTTAGAAAAGGGTTAAAGGATGGAATACCGATAGCACTGGGGTATTTCGCAGTAAGTTTTAGTTTTGGTCTGCTGGCGGTAAAGGGCGGACTCACAAGTTTTCAGGCGGTCATCATAAGCCTGACAAATGTAACCAGTGCGGGACAGTTTGCAGGACTCAAGATTATCCTTGCAGGGGGAACGCTGGTTGAGATGATACTCACCCAGTTCATAATCAATCTGAGATATTCTCTCATGAGCCTGTCACTTTCACAGAAGCTTGGGGAGGCAGTTGGAATCAAGGAGAGACTCGTAATAGCATTTGCAAATACTGACGAGATATTTGCGGTGGCGATGGGCCATGTGAAGGAATTGACATTTGGGTATATGATAGGACTTCAGCTCCTTCCGATAGTCGGCTGGACGGGCGGAACGCTGTTCGGTGCGGTGGCATCCGGGATCCTTCCGAAGTCCATCAGCAGCGCATTAAGTTTGGCACTCTACGGAATGTTCGTTGCCATAGTCATGCCGGTCGCTAAGAAATCGAGACCGGTTGCCATAGTTGCGCTTGTGGCGGCAGTCATATCATGCGTGCTGTATTACGTTCCGATATTCAAATTCATATCGACGGGAATCGCCATAATCATAAGCACTGTGGCAGCGTCTGTGATCGGAGCTATATTCTTCCCTGTGGGAGCTGAGAAAGAAGAGGTGCAGTGATGAATATATACATATATATAATAACCATGGCGGTTGTCACTTACCTCATAAGAATGGTGCCGCTGGTGGCGTTCCGCAAGAAGATAGAGAACAGATTTGTCAATTCATTTCTATATTATGTGCCGTATTCGTGTCTCACGGCGTTGACACTTCCGTCCATTTTATACAGTACGGAGAGTATTATAAGCGCTGTGTGTGGATTTGCGGTAGCACTCATACTTGGAATCAAGCAGAAGGGACTTATAGTAGTTGCCGCTGCGGCATGTGTGACCGTGTTCGTGGTGGAGTGGATATTAAAACTGATGTAGAAATCTATGATGTCTGGAGATTTGGACCGGATGGCTGAATATGATAAAACGATAAGAAGGAGGTAAGCAGGAAATACCTGTGTATGATATATGAGATTTCCGAAATTTATAAAAAGGGGCGATGCGATAGGTTTCGTTGCGCCATCATTTGGCTGTGATACAGAGCCGTATAAGACTGCATTTGGCAGAGCGCAGGAGAACTTCAGGAATATGGGTTTTGGTATACAGATCGGGCCAAATTGTTATACCGGTGATGGCATAGGAATCAGCAACAAGCCGGAGCTGTGCGGTCAGGAGATAAATGACTATTACACATCGGAGAAGAACGATGCACTCATATCCTGCGGCGGCGGAGAGCTCATGTGCGAGATACTTAACTATGTTGATTTTGACAGACTGAGGGCAGCAGATCCGAAGTGGTTTATGGGATATTCGGACAACACAAATCTCACATTCCTGCTCACGACATTGTGCGATACGGCGTCCATATATGGTCCGTGTGCGGCGGCATTTGGACAAGAGCCGTGGCACCGATCAGTTGCGGATGCTATGGCGGTCCTTCAGGGACAGAAACTGTCATTTGCCGGATATGACGGATGGGAGAAGGAATCCCTCAGGGATGAGGAACATCCATTCTTGCCATACAACATCACAGAGCCAAGAGTGATAAAGGGCTATCCTGAGAAGTTCCAGGTGAGCGGGCGAATGATAGGCGGCTGCATGGACTGTCTGGTGAACCTTATAGGAACAAAGTTTGACCATGTTGGCGAATTCCTTGAGAGATATAAGGATGATGGATTTATCTGGTTCCTCGAGTCCTGTGATCTGAACGTCATGTCCATAAGACGAGCCATGTGGCAGATGGACAACGGCGGATGGTTCAGATACTGTAAGGGCTTTATGATCGGCAGACCGCTGCAGTTTGGACAGGAGATGATGGGCCTTGACCAGTATCAGGCTGTGCTGGGAATCATAGGAAAATACAATGTGCCTGTCGTGATGGATGTGGATCTCGGACATCTGTCACCGATGATGCCTGTGGTATGCGGCAGCATGGGAACTCTTATGGTGGACGGCCAGGATATGAGTCTTTCCATGGAAATGAGGTAGAGAGAAGTCTGTTGGCTGTTTGATTGGCTGAAAAAGGCTGAAAATGGTTGAAAAAATAAAGGCAAAAAAATAAAAAATACTATTGTGAAAAAAAATATATCGTGCTACACTAGGTGGCAGATAAGACAAAGGCATAGACGGAAAGAGTAGTGTGGTGGATGCATCCAGAGAGAGCTGCATATGTGAATCGGACTCAGATATGAATCAGACGTGAGCCAGAACATATGGTGGGAGCAGCTTATGATATATCACATGAAGACCACTCCCGAGCCGTGCGCGATATAAGCGTCACCGCGTAGCTGCGTTAAAGGCATAATTGAGTTAAAAGTTAAGGTGGAAACGTGCATACGCACCCTTAGATAGATTATATCTAAGGGTGCTTTTTTAGTTGTTACATGCAATTTATTTTCACTTTATAAGAAGTAAGAAGGAGAACTGACATGGTTAATTTCAAAGAAGACGAACAGCTTAAGACACTGAATCATTCCTGTGCACATCTTATGGCACAGGCTATCAAGCATCTGTACCCACAGGCAAAGTTCTGGGTAGGACCGGTAGTTGCAGAAGGATTCTACTACGATGTAGATCTCGGCGATGACGTTATCAGAGGCGAGGAAGATCTCGCAGCCATCGAGAAAGAGATGAAGAAGGTTGCCAAGAGCGGCAAGAAGATCATCCGCAAGGAGATATCCAAGGAAGAAGCTCTTGAGATGTTCAAGGATGACGAGTACAAGCTCGATCTTATAAATGGACTTGAGGATGGAACGATCACATGCTATGAGCAGGGTGATTTCACAGACCTCTGCCGTGGACCTCACGTAGACAATGTAAAGCTTTGCCGTAACTTCAAGCTCATCAGACATTCAGGAGCTTACTGGAAGGGCGACAGCAAGAACAAGGTTCTCCAGAGAATATATGGTGTGTGCTTCCCTACAAAGGAGGAGCTTGAGGAGCATCTTCAGTTACTTGAGGAGGCAAAGGAGAGAGACCACAGAAAGATCGGCAAGGACATGCAGCTCTTCATGGTCGATGACCTTGTAGGACGTGGACTTCCAATGTTCCTTCCAAAGGGATATACAGTATGGCAGGAGCTTGAGAACTACATCAAGCGCAAGGAGAGAAAGCTTGGCTACCTCCACGTTATGACACCTTGTGTAGGTACAGTAAACCTCTACAAGACATCAGGTCACTGGGATCACTACAAGGACAACATGTTCCCGGCAATGGAGATGGAGGGAGAGTCATTTGTACTTCGTCCAATGAACTGCCCGCACCACATGATGATATATGCAAACAAGATGCACTCATATAAGGATCTTCCTATCAGGATCGCTGAGATCGCACACGACTTCAGATTTGAGGCAAGTGGTACACTCAAGGGTATTGAGAGAGGAAGAC
Organism: Coprococcus sp. TF11-13; assembly: GCF_003481085.1. Classification (NCBI taxonomy): domain Bacteria; kingdom Bacillati; phylum Bacillota; class Clostridia; order Lachnospirales; family Lachnospiraceae; genus Coprococcus; species Coprococcus sp. TF11-13. Next base: position 86,940 of record NZ_QUKK01000004.1, read on the forward strand.
ACTTCTGTCAGAACGATTCACATATATTTGTGACACCAGACCAGATCGAGGAAGAGTTTGCAGGAGTTGTTAAGCTCATATTTGACACATACAAGGATTTCGGAATCACAGATTACAGATGCGTACTGTCACTCCGTGACCCAGAGGACAAGGTAAAGTATCACGATGACGATGAGATGTGGAACAAAGCAGAGAATGCACTTAGAAAAGTTCTTGATGATATAGGAATCGATTACACAGAGGAGATCGGTGAGGCTGCATTCTACGGACCAAAGCTTGATGTAAATGTTAAGCCGGCCGTAGGAAATGAGTATACACTCTCGACATGTCAGCTCGACTTCTGTCTGCCAGCTAAGTTCGATCTGAAGTATATCGACAAGGACGGCGAGAAGAAGACACCTGTAGTTCTCCACAGAGCTATCCTTGGATCTCTCGACAGATTCATGGCTTACATCCTTGAGGAGACAAAGGGCAATCTGCCAACATGGCTTGCACCTGTACAGGTAAGAGTTATGCCTGTAAAGACAGACAACGAGGATCTTATGGCTTATGCTCACAAGGTTGTTGATGCCCTTGATGCCATCGACGTTCGTGTAGAGCTTGATGACAGAGCAGAGAAGCTTGGTTATCGTATGCGTGAGGGTCAGGTTCAGAAGGTTCCATACCTTCTCGTAATCGGATTCAATGAGGCTGAGAACGGAACAGTATCATACAGACTCCACGGTGAGGCTGACACAACAGTTCTTCCACTTGACGAGTTCGTACAGAAGATCGACACAGAGATCAAGACAATGGCTCACAAGTAAGAGCGAAAATTTTACACCACAGGTTCACTTACCCTGTCCGCAAGGACAGGGTATTATTTTTGTAAATAAATGCATAATTTGAGGGAGGTATATGATCTCTGTGAAAAATATGGTGAATAAATAGATAACAGGTATTATATGTACCGTGAGGAACACGGATTTGAGATGCCGGAAGATGTGTTCCCTAGGGATGGTGTAAGGCCGTATGTTGAGAAAGTTGTACGGATTTTGAAGTCAAAATATAAAAATATAACAAAAGCATGTATATATGAATCCCAGCTGCCCTGCTGGAAATCATATATACATGCTTTTATGCTTTGATATGGTAAATGTGCTTTAAATGCAATAGTTATCTGCCGCCTCAGGTCTTTCTGCCACAAGGTCAGCGATGGTGGTGGTGTCTACCACGTCCCGGATCGCTTTGTCCAGTCTGCGCCAGAGACCTATGGTGGAGCATCTTGCCTCGCGTTCGCACTGGAATTCATCTGCATCAAGGCACGCAACAGGAGATATGCCGCCCTCAGTGAGCCTTAAAACCATTCCAACTGTTATGTCCTCCGGTGCTTTCCTTAGAAGATAACCTCCCTGTGGCCCTCTGGTGCTCTTCACCAGCCCGCCGGAGTTCAGCACAGAAGTGATCTGCTCAAGGTATTTCTCGGATATTTCCTCCTGTGCGGCAACATCCTTTATGCTCACTGGCTTGCCGTCTGTCCTCGATGCTATATTTATAAGAAAACGCAGAGCGTAACGCCCTTTTGTGGATACTTTCATAATATAAACCTCCCAAATGCCTGTATTTACTGATGATTTTACATCATTTACATGTCTATTATAACATCTGAAAAAAAACAATCAAGATAATTCATAAAAAACCTATTGACAAAGTGGGAATTAGGCTGTAATATACAGCTATGCTTAATTCATAGTTTCCGAGTAGGAATTATGTGAAAAGTAAAAATAATCACAGAAATGATACGATCAAGTCAAATTTCAAAGACGAAAATCGAGAAAGAGGTGTTGATATGCTGGGAAGTACATTTAAACCACAGTACCTTAACGAAGACAGACGAATGTGTTTCATAGAAGTCATGTGTTGCTGCTGTTAAAGCGAACACAGAACAAATAATCATGACACAGATATAAATAACAGATCATACATAATAGACAGAGAATAATAAAGAAGAGTATAATGCCACATGAGCTCATATACATGACAAGATGAATGGGCAGGTGCGCATGACAGATAAAATATTTGAATTTAAGGAGAATAAGATCATGGCAAAGAAGACAAGAGCAGAGAGAAATTTAAAGTTTGAGACATTACAGTTACACGTAGGACAGGAGACAGCAGACCCGGTTACAGATGCAAGAGCGGTACCAATCTACCAGACATCATCATTCGTATTCCACAACTCACAGCATGCAGCTGACAGATTTGCACTCAAGGATGCCGGCAACATCTACGGAAGACTTACAAATCCAACAGAGGATGTATTTGAGAGAAGAATCGCAGCCCTCGAGGGTGGCGTTGCAGCATTGGCAGTTGGCTCAGGTGCAGCGGCAGTTACATATACAATTCAGAACCTTGCACTTGCAGGAGACCACATCGTAGCAGCAAAGAATATCTACGGCGGAACATACAATCTCCTTGCACATACACTCAAGGATTACAATGTAGATACAACATTTGTTGATCCACTTGATCCACAGGCATTTGAGGATGCTATCCAGGAGAACACAAAGGCTCTCTACATCGAGGTCCTTGGAAATCCTAACTCAGAGGTTTCAGATATCGAGACAATAGCAAATATCGCTCACGCACACAAGATTCCACTTGTGATCGACAGCACATTTGCAACACCATATCTCGTAAGACCTATCGAGTACGGCGCTGACATCGTAGTTCACTCAGCAACAAAGTTTATCGGTGGACACGGAACAACTATCGGTGGCGTCATCATCGACAGCGGTAACTTCGACTGGAAGGCATCAGGCAAGTTCCCACAGCTCACTGAGCCAAATGAGAGCTACCACGGTGTAAGCTTTGTAGACGCAGCAGGTCCTGCAGCATTTGTCACAAGGATCAGAGCTATCCTTCTCCGTGACACAGGTGCTACGATCTCACCAATACACTCATGGATATTCCTTCAGGGACTTGAGACACTGTCACTCCGTGTTGAGAGACATGTATCAAATGCACTCAAGGTAGTTGAGTACCTGAACAACCATCCGCTTGTTGAGAAGGTAAATCACCCTTCAGTATCCACAGATCCTGAGCAGCAGAGACTGTACAAGAAGTACTTCCCTAACGGCGGTGGTTCGATATTCACATTTGAGATCAAGGGTGACGCAGAGACAGCCAAGAAGTTCATCGACAACCTGGAGATATTCTCACTTCTTGCAAATGTCGCTGATGTTAAGTCGCTGGCTATCCACCCGGCATCAACAACTCACTCAGAGCTGAACGAGGCTGAGCTTATCGATCAGGGAATCAAGCAGAACACGATCAGACTTTCAATAGGTACTGAGAACATAGACGATATCATCGAGGATCTTGACGAGGCATTCAAGGCAATTCAGGAGTAATATATTTGCGGTGCGGCTTGCGACAGATATACTTGGTTTTCGCACCGCAAATCATATATTAAAATTTTGCAGTTAGAAAGAGAGGTTTTATACAATGAGCAATATTTATAAGAGCGCAGCAGAGCTTATAGGTAAGACTCCACTTCTGGAGCTTTCAAACATAGAGAAGAAGAATAATCTCAAGGCAAATATCCTTGCGAAGCTGGAGTACTTTAACCCAGCAGGAAGTGTTAAGGACAGGATCGCATTCCAGATGATCGAGGATGCGGAGAAGGACGGCACACTTAAGCCGGGCGCAACCATCATCGAACCTACATCAGGCAACACAGGTATCGGTCTTGCATCCATAGCAACAGCAAAGGGTTACAAGGCGATCATCGTTATGCCTGAGACCATGAGCGTTGAGAGACGTAACATCATCAAAGCATACGGTGCTGAGATAGTTCTCACAGACGGAACAAAGGGAATGAAGGGAGCCATCGCAAAGGCTGATGAGCTTTCAAAGGAGATCCCTGGCAGCTTTGTAGCTGGACAGTTCGTAAATCCATCCAATCCAAAGGCACACAGACTCACAACTGGTCCTGAAATCTGGGAGGATACAGACGGCAAGGTAGATGTATTTGTAGCCGGTATCGGAACAGGTGGAACTATCACAGGCGTTGGCGAGTATCTGAAGGAGAAGAATCCTGATGTAAAGGTCATCGCAGTTGAGCCTGCCACATCACCAGTTCTCTCAAAGGGTGTTTCTGGAGCACACAAGATACAGGGAATCGGTGCAGGATTTGTTCCTGACACTTTAAATACAAAGGTATACGACGAGATCATCGCTGTTGAGAATGATGATGCATTTGCAGCAGCAAAGGAGATCGCATCAGCAGAGGGAATCCTCGTAGGAATCTCATCAGGTGCAGCTTACTTTGCAGCAAAGCAGATTGCAGAGCGCCCTGAGTATGCAGGCAAGAATATCGTAGTACTTCTTCCAGACAGTGGAGACAGATATTACTCAACTCCGTTATTCGGCTAAATGGATATAAAGTAATTGCTGTGATATAGAATTTATATGGAAAAGCCACCACATCGTGTTTTGATGTGATGGCTTTTTTTGAAAGTACCCTTAATTAGCTGCATAAATAGTATACAATTGGATAACCTTAAAACTGATAGAACTTTGAGGGGAAATGCCCTTAATCGGGTTGACTTTCCCTTAAAATGTGCTAATATTTAAGGGAAAAGGAGTAAATTAAGGGAATGAGAACTTTTAATTACAGTAAAATAAAAGAAGAAAAATGGGATTCTGAAGTGCTTGGACTCATAGCTGCAATATATAGATATGCAGGTAAACAGGAACTGTATTTAAGACAGCGTCCAGATGAACTGGATAAGCTTGTGGAGATAGCAAAGATCCAGAGCACGGAGGCGTCCAATGCTATAGAGGGGATAGTCACAACAAATACAAGAATAAAGCAGTTGGTTGAGGAGAAGACCACACCGAAGAACAGAGCCGAGGAAGAGATAGCAGGTTACAGGGATGTGCTGGGGGTTATACATGAAAGCTTTGATGCGATACCTATAACTCAGAATTATATACTTCAGCTGCATAAGATGTTGTACAGTCATATGAATAACCCATTTGCAGGAAGGACAAAGACGGTGCAGAATTATATCAGCGCAACTTATCCTGATGGGCATACGGAAGTCCTGTTCACGCCGATGGCTCCATTTGAGACACCGGAAGCGCTGGACAGGATATGTGGGGAATACAACAGGGTGATCGGTAATTTCGAGGTGGAGCCGCTGATCGTCATTCCTGTTTTCATACATGATTTTCTGTGCATACACCCGTTTAATGATGGCAATGGCAGAATGAGCAGACTGCTCACAACGCTTCTGCTATATAGAAGTGGATTCTATGTTGGAAAGTATATTTCTCTTGAGGCAAAGATAGCGGGGAATAAGGAGTTATATTATAAGTCGCTTGGGAAAGCCCAGGCAGGCTGGCACGAGGGCACAGAGGACGTGATCCCGTTTATAAAATATCTCCTTGGGACAATACTGGCTGCTTATAAGGATTTTGAGGAGCGCTTTGAAATCGTAGAGGAAAAGTTGCCGGCGATTGAGATGGTGCGAAAAGCAATACTGCTGAAAATAGGAAAGTTTACAAAGCAGGATATAATGGAACTTTGTCCGTCTCTCAGCATCAGTTCGGTAGAGGGAGCACTCAGAAAACTCGTAAAAGAGGGCGATATAGGCAGAGGTGGTACAGGCAAGTCTACCTATTATGTCAGAATGAAATAACAAATGCTTGTTTTTTTCACTTTAGCTTGTTAATCTATTGTACGAAACATGAGATCAGTCGCTAATTGCCGGTGCATTTGAGATGGTGGGCAGATTGGGATAAGACTGATCTGAATGAATTGATATTAGGGGAAAAGGGATATAAGACTATGAAAAAACTATCAGATAGACAGAAAACACTTATAAAATGGTTGTGTGTGCTGGTGCTGGTCGGACTTATCATATATGTGTTCCGTGACATGGCAGGCCCTATAATGTCGCAGCTTGTAAAGACAAGTCCTGTGGTCGTGGCAGCTATTCTCGGAGCGACGCTTTTATACGGAGTGATAGAGAGCTGCATAACGTTTATCCTCATGCGACAGGTGGAGAACAATATGACATTTTTCGATGCAAATATTATGACGTATTTTGTGTCATTTTACAGGGTGTCAACGCTTGGGAGCGGTACCATAGTGGCATCCACATTGTTCATGAAACACTGCAGAATACAGCCGTCGAAAGCTCTTGGTCTGTACTCTATTGATTATGCGATACACAAGATGACCATATGTGTTATGGCGGTGGCATTGTTTCTTGCGAACAGAGAATATATGCTTGGAGTATTTGGCAAATACAGTTCATATGTTGTCCTCGGCGTTATAGCGACCATACTCATAACGATGGCGATAGTGCTCTTTGCGTGCTGGCCGCCGTTTCACAGATTCCTCAGATGGCTTCTTGAAAAAGCTGATGCTTTGTTTAAAGGACGATTTGCAAAGCAGATTGACAGTTTAAGTGGGCAGACAGCTATGATGGAGGATGCCACCAGGGTTGTACTTAAGAAACCGTGGCTTATAGTGGTAGTCATGCTGCTTGATATATGCAAGTTCGCGTGCTGGTTTGCCATACCTTATATAGTGTGTCACAACTTGTGTGATATGAATATTGTCACGTCAATAGGTATAACAGCCATGAGTGTCATGCTGGCGGCAGTCATTCCTATGCCGGGAGGAATCGGATCAAGTGAGCTTGTTATGACAGCAATCTATTCGGGACTTGTTGGTTCTGCTGCAGCCGGAGCCATGGCACTTCTCTATAGATTTGCCACATTCATGTTCCCTTTTATCATAGGTGCATTTACAGCCATATTCTTCAAGAGGTTCAAGAGATATAAGGCGGCGCAGAATGAAAAACAGGGAATCTAGTATGGCGATAGTATGGCGGATACAGACTCATAGCTGAACCGTTAAATGAGTTTATAAAGAACCGATATATATCAATGGTTAGCAAGATGCGTGGCAGGTGATATATATCGGCTGGTGAAGGGAAAAGATACATATGAAGAACATAGTCGCGGGCATACTGGCCCACGTTGATTCAGGCAAGACCACACTCTCCGAGGCGATGCTATACCAGACTGGACGTATCAGAAAGCTTGGACGTGTGGATCATCAGGATACATACCTTGATACAGACAGTCAGGAAAAGGACAGGGGAATCACGATATTTTCCAAGCAGGCGGAGCTTAACTTTGGTGATATGCATATAGCACTGCTTGACACTCCAGGACATGTGGATTTCGGAACGGAGATGGAGAGGACTCTTCAGGTCCTCGATTATGCGGTTTTGGTAATCAATGGCATGGACGGAGTGCAGAGCCACACGGAGACGCTGTGGAAACTGCTTGAGAGATATGAGATTCCTGTATTTATATTTGTAAATAAGATGGACATGACGGGGTATGGCAGGGAGTATCTCATGGACAATATCAGACACAGACTGAGTGATGGCTGTGTCGATTTTTTATGTGAAGATGCTGGTGAACACATAGCCATGTGCGATGAGAACATGCTGGAGAGATTCCTCGAGACCGGGGAAAACCGGGAAGATGACATAGCTAAGGCTGTGGCAGACAGAAAGCTCTTTCCTTGTTACTTTGGTTCGGCACTTAAAAATGATGGTGTGGCTGAGCTGCTGGATGGAATGAACAGATATGTGACAGAGCCTCGGCGAAGGGATGAATTTGGCGCGAGGGTATTTAAGATCGGCCGTGATGACAAAGGAGAGAGGCTGACCTATATGAAGATCACAGGGGGAACCCTGAGACTAAAGGATGTACTCACGCTTACAGGCAGACAAGGAGAGGAAACACTTGAAAAGGTAAATCAGATAAGGGTATACTCCGGTGCAAAGTATGACATGGTGGATCATGTCACTGCGGGCTGTGTATGTGCTGTTCCGGGACTGGTGAATACCTACGGCAGACAGGGAATCGGTGCCTGCCCGGATGGAGAGCTTCCAAGTCTGGAGCCGGTTCTCAGCTATAAGGTCATGTACCCGACTGATGTGGATGCGGTCACGATGGTGTCAAAGCTTAGACAGCTGGAGGAAGAGGATCCATTGCTGCAGGTGCAGTGGAATGAGGCAGCCGGTGAGATATACATCAAGGTCATGGGCCAGGTGCAGCTGGAGGTCGTGGCGCAGATGGTCAGAGACAGATTTGGCATAGCCATCACGTACGGTCAGGGCAGGATATCATATAAGGAGACGATTGCAGCTCCGGTCATGGGAGTGGGACACTTTGAACCGCTCAGACATTACGCTGAAGTACATTTGCTGCTTGAACCTATGGAAAATGGCAGCGGTATGTGCTTTGACAGCATTTGCAGCGAGGATGTTCTGGACAAGAACTGGCAGAGATTGATCCTGACTCATCTACAGGAAAGGGAATTCAGAGGGGTGCTGACGGGATCCCCGATCACGGATATGAAGATAACTATCACCGCAGGCAGGGCACATCAGAAGCACACCGAGGGCGGTGATTTCAGGCAGGCGACATACAGGGCTGTGAGACAGGGACTTATGATGGCGGAAAGTGTCTTGCTTGAGCCGGTGTATGCATTTAAAATAGAGGTGCCGCAGGAGTATGCGGGCAGAGTGCTTGCTGACATAGTGAAGATGAGCGGCAGCATGGACGGACAGGAGATATCTGGTGAGACAACGGTTATCACTGGACATGCCCCGGTATACACTATGAGAGAGTATTATAGTGAGCTCACGGCATTTTCCAGAGGTACAGGCAGGCTTCAGGTGGATATAGACGGCTATCAGCCATGTCACAACACCGAAGAGGTTCTGACTGAGAGACATTATGATCCTGAGCTTGACAGGTTTAACCCATCATCATCGGTATTCTGTGCCCACGGTGCAGGTTATCTGGTTGATTGGTACGATGTGTATGAGAACATGCATGTGAAGGAGGATCCGGGATTTGAGATCTCAGGTCAGCTGGGGTATACAGAGGATGGCGATGTTACGGATATTCCTGTGAACAGGCCGGGAAAGAGCGTGTCGGATATGTCCATCACGGACGAGGAACTCAGCGAGATATTTGCAAGGACATTTGGCGGAGATTACAAGGATAAGGATGTGGCACTGAACGGAAGGTTCAGGAGAACCACATCAGAATATAAGGTAAATGGAACTTCCGGCAGAGGAAGTGATGGCACAGCCGGAGGCGGCGCGTCTGTTGGTACGGCAGGAGATTCTTCAAATTCGGGATATCGTGGAAATGGACAGTATAATAAGAGTCAGTCCAGAGACAGACAGCCCGGGAATGGGCCTCTTGTGGGCAGCAGGCCAGCCGACAGGGGAATAGCGACACCTGGAGCATTTAAGCGCAGAAAGACTGGCGAGGATTATGTCATAGTGGATGGTTACAACGTCATATTTGCGTGGGATACACTTCGGGAACTGTCGGAGCACAACATAGACTCCGCCAGAGGTAAGCTCATGGACATACTGTCAAACTATCAGGGATATATGAACTGTAAGTTAATAGTGGTATTTGACGGCTACAAGGTGAAGGACAACAAGGGCGAGAGATTCCCTTATGATGATATAGAGGTGGTGTACACCAAGGAGGGTGAGACCGCGGATGCGCATATAGAAAAGCTCACACATGAGCTTGCGAGAAAGCACAAGGTCACTGTGGTCACATCGGACGGACTGGAGCAGATAGTCACCATGGGCCAGGGTGCAATCCGCATGTCCTCAAGAGACTTCAAACTAGAGGTCGAGAGAGTGAACGAACATTTGAGAGAGAATTATTTGAAAAACGATTGAGAAAATTTGATCAAAACAATTAAGCTGAACTATTTGATTCTGGCTTATTTGATAGATACTTAAAAGGAAGAAGGAAAAAAGGTTTGTCAGGGCAAAATTGCCCGACGAACCATACATAATTACGGAGAACAGCGAGGCTTAACAGTGTATATAAACCAAGCTGATGGGTATGCCTTCGCAGGGGCATTTGAGCCCGCCGGTCCTTAGATGGTGCGCTAAGCAGCATCTTAGTACCGCTGCAGGGCGAAACGAGCGGGAGCGTCCCCTGAGAAGGCATACCCATCAGTTTGGTTGCAAAACACTAGAACCGAGCGTCCGTGTTAATAGGAGGGCAATTTGGCAGATTATATAATGGCGCTGGATCAGGGAACGACCAGCTCAAGGGCGATAATATTTGATAAGGAAGGCAGGATATGCTCAGTGAAACAGAAGGAGTTCACCCAGCATTTCCCGAATAACGGCTGGGTGGAGCATGACCCTATGGAGATATGGGCAACCCAGATGTCGGTGATGATGGAGGCGAGGGAGACCATGGGAATCCGCACCGAGGACATAGCCGCAATAGGAATTACCAACCAGAGAGAGACAACCATAGTGTGGGATCGAAAGACCGGTAATCCGGTGTACCATGCCATAGTGTGGCAGTGCAGGAGAACTGCGGACAGGATAGAGCAGCTTAAGGCTGAAGGATATGACAAGGTGATAAGAGAGAAAACGGGACTGATAGTTGATCCGTATTTCTCTGCAACGAAGATAGAGTGGATACTTGACAATGTGCCGGGAGCCAGGGAACGCGCAGAGGCAGGGGAGCTGATGTTCGGAACTGTTGACACATGGCTTATATACAAGCTCACAGGCGGAAGAGTCCATGCAACGGACTACACAAACGCATCGCGTACCATGCTATTCAACATTCATACACTGGAGTGGGACAGGGAATTGCTTGCAAAGTTCAACATACCGGAGAGCATGCTTCCGGCAGTGAGAAATTCCAGTGGGATATACGGATACACGGACAGAGAGATATTTGGCGGTGAGGTGCCTATAGCGGGAGTTGCCGGAGATCAGCAGGCCGCGCTGTTCGGACAGTGCTGCTTTGAGGCCGGTGATGTGAAGAACACCTACGGAACAGGTTGTTTCCTCCTCATGAATACGGGGGATAAGGCAGTTGACTCGCAGCAGGGACTTCTCACCACCATAGCCATAGGACTTGACGGAAAAGTCAGCTATGCGCTTGAGGGAAGTGTGTTTGTGGCTGGAGCAGCCATCAAGTGGCTCAGGGATGAGATGAAGCTCATAGACAGTGCGGCGGATACTGAGCGCATTGCTCTGTCGGTGCCGGACAGTAATGGTGTATATGTGGTACCTGCGTTTACTGGCCTTGGCGCTCCTTACTGGGATGCGTACGCCAGAGGGGCAGTGTTCGGCCTCACAAGGGGAACAAATAAGGCGCACTTTGTCAGGGCGACAGTTGAATCACTGGCATATGAGACATCGGATGTTCTTGCAGCTATGGAGATGGATGCAGGACTTTCAATCACAAGCCTTCGAGTGGACGGTGGTGCAAGTGCCAACAACTTCCTGATGCAGTTCCAGGCAGATATAGAGAATGCCGAGATAGTGCGGCCTGTGATCACGGAGACAACAGCTCTGGGAGCTGCATATCTGGCTGGACTTGCGGTTGGCTACTATGACAGTCTGGATGAGATCAAGGGCTACTGGAAGGCCGACAGAAGATTTAAGCCGGGGATAACTGAGGATAAGAGGGAGAAGCTCCTTGCAGGCTGGAAGGATGCTGTGGAGAGAACGAGAGTGACAAGGTGAATATGAAAATATATATAGAAAGAAAAAAACAATGGGTAATGAGAAAAGTAGGAGGGACTTATGTATTTAGTATTTGATGTAGGGGCAACATTTATAAAGTATGCGTTAATGGACGATGAGGGCAATATATCGGGAAAGGGTAAGACTCCAACCGACAGATATGCCGAGGCTGGAACTCCGGCATTTGTGGCGCAGATCAAGAAGGTGTATGACGAGAAGGTACTGGACTGTGACATAACAGGAATTGCCATGGGGCTTCCTGGACAGATAGATGTCGAGCGCGGCATAGTGTACGGCGGTGGCGGGATCAAGTATCTTGATGGTGCACATCTTGGTGATCTCATATCAGAGGCATGCGGCGGTGTGTCTGTAGCCCTTGAGAACGATGGCAAATGTGCGGCTCTCGCAGAGTTGTGGCTGGGCAATGCCAGCACGGCTACAAATGCAGCAGTCGTTGTCGTGGGTACAGGAATCGGCGGTGGAATAATCATTGACAGAAAGATCCACAGAGGCAAGAGACTTCTGGCAGGTGAATTGTCATATGCCCTCATGAACATGACAAGGGAAGAAGCTGATAATGTCAGATGCTGTGAAGAGCTGACTGTTGAGGAGACATTTGAATATAACCCGTTCATGGTAACCTCAACATGTACTGCAAGCTCCATTACATACAAGGCATCCAAGATAATGCATATGAAGCCAGAAGAGGTGACCGGTGAGATGGTATATCAATGGATAGATGAGGGCAATCAGGAGATCATAGATATGGTTGAGGACTCATACTTCTCCATAGCAAAGCTCTGCTGTAACCTGTACATGACGATAGATCCGGATGTCATACTTATCGGAGGTGGAATGAGTGCCAATCCGAACTTTGTTCCGGGGGTTAAGAAGTATGTGGACAAGATAAGAAAGATTACAAAGACCTACGATGGCATGGTTATCGACACATGCAAGTTCCGCAATGATTCGAATCTTCTTGGCGCGTTGTACAATTATAAGCAGAAGTATGAGGGCGTGAAATAAAATCGCAATAAAACAAACGTAAGATGGAGATGAACTGGAACAGATGGTTCATCTCTTTTATAAATACTATTGAAAATGTAAATCCATGGAGGGAAAATTATGATAATCACAAAGAAACATGGACTCCCGGAGAATTTTCTCTGGGGAGCATCGACAAGCGCATATCAGGTTGAGGGTGCCAATCTGTCACACGGCAAGGGTCCAAGTGTGCAGGATATCAAGACAGTTCCAGCGGGAACAAGTGAGCTGGACGTGTGCGCTGATTTTTACCACAGATATGCAGAGGACATAGCCCTCATGGCTGAGATGGGATTCAAGACATTCAGATTCTCCATCGCGTGGAGCAGGGTCCTCCCAGAGGGAACCGGCAGAGTCAACCAGGAGGGAATTGACTTCTACAACAATGTGATAAATGAGTGCCTCAAGTACGGAATCGAGCCGCTTGTCACAATGTTCCATTTTGATCTTCCTGCGGCTCTTGAGAAAAAAGGTGGCTGGTCGAGAAGAGAGAGTGTTGACGAGTTTGTTGAATTTGCAAAGCTTCTCTACACAAATTATGGCGACAGAGTAAAGTACTGGCTGACTATCAATGAGCAGAACATGCTCACACTTGTGGGTGACGTGATCGGAACCTGCAACATGGAGGGCGTGACAAATAAATACAAGAAGCTTTACCAGGAGAATCACCACATGCTCCTTGCTCAGGCAAAGGCCATGAAACTTCTCCACGAGATGTGCCCTGGAGCAAAGATTGGTCCTGCCCCGAACATCTCTCTGGTATATCCTGCCACATGTAAGCCGAAGGATGTCCTGGCAGCACAGAACTTCAACGCGATAAGAAACTGGCTTTACCTTGATATGGCAGTGTATGGAAGATACAACGACCTGGTGTGGAAGTTCCTTGAAGAGCATGACGCTATCCCTGTTATTGAGGCTGGAGATATGGATATCATGGCGCAGGCAAAGCCTGATTTTATAGGTTTCAATTATTATAACACTGCAACGGTTGAGTGGGATGACAGCCCGGTTGCTGTGACGGACTCGGAAAAAAAGGATCAGCAATCAGCCGGTATTGAGCCGGGGGTATACAAGGCGTATCCAAATCCAAATCTTCTCCGCACAGAGTTTGGCTGGGAGATAGACCCTGACGGCTTCAGGGCAACTATAAGAGAGATGTACAGCAGATATCACCTTCCTATGATTGTGACAGAAAATGGTCTTGGCGCATATGACAAGCTTACAGAGGACGGCAAGGTACACGACGACTATCGTATAGAGTACTTAAGAAAGCATATAGAGCAGATTAAGCTGGCAGCAGACGAGGGCGCAGAGATGATGGGTTACTGTCCTTGGTCAGCAATTGATCTCGTGTCCACCCACGAGGGAATCACCAAGAGATACGGCTTTATATATGTCAACAGAGATGAGTTTGACATGAAGGATCTTGCGAGATACAGAAAGGATTCCTTCTACTGGTACAAGAAGGTCATCGAGACTAACGGCGAGGATCTGAGCTAGCTTGTAGTTGAGTAAAAGCACTGGGAGACTGGTGTTTGAGTTATAATAGGACCAAGTTAGATGAAAACCAGTAAAATCAAGGGGTTATGCCTAATTTAGTCCTTATTTTTATACCAATTTAGCGGTAGATAAGGCAGCGCTGTTATATCAAAACCGAAAATCCAAGTCAGTATCACAGATGTCCACAATCAGTCTGAGAGTGAATCTGTGCGCTTAGATTAGGTACAATTTTATATCAAAACATTTAGTGAGGACTAAATTAGCATTTAAGATGGAATATTCCATCAGCTGGTTTGGTCCTCTTTTTATTTGAGAGGAGTGGTCGAATGGGCAAGGTGTTAATTTGGTTCGTAATCATTATTAGTACAGTGGTTCTCTACTGTCTTATGAAAGTTAAGGCAGAGAGTGATGAACTGTATGAGGAATTAATGAAAAAGCATTTTTATGGCAGGTCTGATGATATTCCTGCATCTGACAAAACCGAGCACTTGAAAGGGTGTGGGTAATTATATGAAATTTTGCAAAACAATAATGCAGACAATACAGAAAAAAAGTGAAAGGAACATGAATAACAAGTTAGAAGTAATCGGCATTGATCATGGTTGGTCAATGATGAAAACAATCTTTCAGGTATTTGTCACAGGAGTTACAAAGGCAGTGCTTGCACCTATGAAAGCAGTGAAAAAGATGCTTGTATCAATGAAGCTTCATCTGGACGCTTCGATTGATAAGTTGGATAATCTGGCTATGAATGTGCAGCTTGATAAGGAAAAGCATATGGAAAATGCGAAAGCACAGGAACAGACAGAGCCGGAGAGGGCAGAAGCTGAGCGAGTAGAAGCAGAGATTGTATATTCGCCGATGGTCGCTGAACCACAGGAGTATCAGTATAATGCAGATGCATTTGAGGCTAGAGGTGCGGATGAGGTGAAGCAGGAAGCGTCACATAAGGAAGTATCAAAGGTAAGAGAAGATAAAGCCAGATAGATATGAGGACGTGGGAGAGATTCTGCGTCCCAACGTCCGTGTGGGCTTGCTTTTATTCGGATATTCGTATATAATGTATCGTGTTGAGTATTATCCATGCGGAGGTGCGGTATGAACGGGATCAAGGGCTATATCTCCATTCGGGAGGCGTCTTACCGTTGGGGCGTGTCAGAGCGGCGGGTCAACCAATACTGCACCGAAGGGCGGATCCCCGGCGCGTCCCGGTTCGGGCGTTCATGGGCGATCCCGGAAAATGCGGAGAAACCGTCCGACCCGCGCTTTCAAGGACAGCACCGCGATTCCGGCAGGACAAGCACCTGACGGATACCCCTCTGCATGGGAAGCATCCGCAAAAAGGAGGTGAACGCTATGGCCTGCGACGAGAGCTTGTACCGCCAATATCTGAACGGCGACGACGAAGGGCTCAATGCCCTGATGAAAAAATACGGCGCCCCCCTGACCCTGTATATCGACGGCTATCTGCACGACGTTCACGAGGCGGAGGAGCTGATGCTGGACGTTTTCGCCTATCTGTTCACCAAAAAGCCGAAGATACGGGACGGCGGCTTCAAGGCGTATCTCTATAAGGCGGCGCGGCACATGGCGCTGCGCCATAAGAGCAAACGGAAGCCCCTGTTCAGCCTCGATACGCTGACCGGCGAGCCGGACGGACGGCTGCTGGCGGAGGAGGTCATCCGGACGGAGGAGCGCAACCGCGTCCTGCATTGCTGCATGAGCGAAATAAACCCGGACTATCGGGAAGTCCTCTATCTCACCTATTTTGAGGATATTAGCTACGCGCAGGCGGCGGAGGTCACGGGAAAAACGGTAAAACAGATCACCAACATGGTGTATCGCGGAAAAAAGAGCCTGCGAAGGCTCTTAGAACGGGAGGGGATCACAGATGCGGAGTTATGAGGAGCGCGTCGCGGAGACAAAGCGGCGCATCGCCAAAATTGAGCGGGAGAAACGGCGGCGGCGCAATACGGTCACCATGGCTTCCGCCGTGGCGGCGTGCCTTGCGTTGCTCATTGGCGCGTCCCTCGCCATGCCCGGCATTGCCGCGAGCATCCAGACAGGCGACTACTCCGGCTTTGAAACGGCGGCAAGCATCTTTCACGGCGGCGCTGCCTTGGGATACATCGTCATCGGGCTGCTGGCTTTTTTACTCGGCGTGTGCGTGACCGTTCTGTGCTTCCGGCTGCGTCAGATGAGCCGAGAGGACGGGCAGGACAGGGAAAGCGAGGATGCGCATGGAGCTGATTGAGAACCTGCTGCAACTGCTGACCACGTTCGTCGGCGCACTGCTTTCGGGTATCGCCTACCGAAAAAGTGGGCGGCAGACGTATTTCCTGCTGCTGTGCTTCTACGGCTGCTTTGCCCTCGGCGCGCTCTACTGGACGCTGTATCTGCTGCTGTTCGATACCACACCGCGCGTTTTCTATGTCTCGGAGTTCGGCTGGGTGGCCAGCGTAATTTTCCTGCGCATTTTGCAGGCCACGCTCACCACTCAGGACGAGCGCAGCTTCCGCAGCCGCTCTGCATGGCTTTCGCCGCTGATCGGCGTACCGCTGCTGGCGTTCTACTGCACCTTCGGGGATATTCTCTCCAACCTGATCTGGTGCGGCATGATGATTTGGCTCTCCTTCTGCGCCATCCGTGGACTGGTCTACGCCAATGGGCAGACAGGCACGGCGCGGAATATGCGGTACTACCACATCGGCGTGCTGTGCTTTGCGTTTGCGGAGTATCTGCTTTGGACGGTGGGCTGCTTTTGGCCGGATACCTCTCTGGCAAGCCCCACCTTCTGGTGCGATATGCTGCTGACGCTCGCCATTCTCGGCCTGCTGCCCGCCACGAGAAAGGCGGTGGACGCATGACCTACATCGAAAACATCTTCCTCTGCATGGTATCTCCCCTGCTGGTGGCCGCTTTGTGCATGGGCAGGCGGCAGCTCCGCTTCTTCCTGTTCTGCATTGCCGGGATGGGGGTGTGCCTGCTTTCGGCCTATATCAACACCTTCCTCGCGGCGGTGTGTCAGGCGGACGCCCTTGCCGCCACGGCGGAGATCGCGCCGGTGGTGGAGGAAATGATGAAGCTGCTGCCGCTGGTGTTCTATCTTCTGGTATTCGAGCCGGAGGGGGATAAAATCAAGGTTGCGGCAATAACGGTCGCCCTCGCCTTCGCCACCTTCGAAAATGTGTGCTATCTGATCCAAAACGGCGCAGACCGCTTCTCCTTCATCTTCTTCCGGGGCTTCGGCACGGGAGCAATGCACGTCCTCTGCGGACTGATCGTAGGCGGCGGTCTTGCATACACATGGCAGCGGACGTGGCTGAAGGTGGCCGGCACTTGCGGTCTGCTGTGTGCGGCGATAACATTCCACGCCACCTACAATCTGCTGATTGCCTACGGCGGTACGGCGCAGTACATCGCCTACGCCATGCCGGTGCTGCTGGTGGCGGCGGTAAGATTGTCTGCTTTCCGATTATCGCAGAGAAAATAACTGAACATCCTCTACTTGAGAGCTGCTTTTTGGCGGCTCTCAAATTTTTTTAAAAAATTTTTCGTTTTTGGTGAGAGTTTTTTCGATTTTTTGTACCTATATAAGTGAAAGGGTTTTTATTACAGTTTCAGACAAACCGGGAAGGGGGTCAAAGGATATGTACGATACCGCAAAACGGGTCGCACTCGTCAAACAGCGGGTGTGGGAAAACACCCGCCGGAGGCAGCGGCGGGGCATATATAGATTGAGCACCGCGTGTATGCTGCTGTGTACAGTGCTGATGCAGGCGGCGGGCATGATCATCGGGAAGGGACAGACTGCCACAAGGGGAGTGTTCGGCACGATGCTTCTTCGGGAGGACGCGGGCGGCTATGTGCTGGTGGCCATCGTTTCCTTTGCGGCAGCGGTGGTAATTACAGTCCTGTGTTTCCGGCTCAGAATCAGAGAAAACCAGAAAAAAGACGGGACGGACAAGCCGAACCGATACGAACAGGAGGAGACAAGCCAATGAAGAAACGAATACTCAGCATCCTGGTGATATGCTGCATGGTATTGGGTCTTTTGCCCACAACAGCCTTTGCCGATAATGACAGTGTAAAAAAAGCCATACAGCTTGGCACAAGTGGGATCAGCGGTTATGACAGTACAAACAGCAGCTATGACTATATTCATTTTGGCACATGGAATAACAGCACCGTCAAATGGCGTGTGCTGGATACAAAAACCAATATGCCCAATGCCCGGGAGGAGGACGGATTTTTTCTGCTCTCTGATGCACTGCTTGGGACAGGGGAATATGGCGGCGTAGAATTTGATTATACGACCCCATATTTCAACGACTGGAAGGGCAGCCGTGCGCAGGACTGGTGTAATGACTTTTACAGCAGAAGTCTCAGCATTACGGAGCAAAAAGCTGTTTTGGCAACCAGCAAAAGTGATGCTCTATACGGTATGTACTATGCCGCTTCTGACAACATCCTGGATGGGGACAAGGTGTTTTTCCTCTCGGCAGAGGAAGCGGAAAATGCAGCCTACGGATTTACCGATGACAATGCGCGTATCGCCAATTATGGCGATAGTGCATACGTATGGTGGCTCCGTTCTCCTAGAAAAATGAACCCTGATTCTGCGGGGACGGTCAATGAAAAGGGCGCTGTGATCGGTGAATGGGTAGGCCAAACCAACGCAGCCCGTCCTGCCTTCAACTTGAAGCCGGACTCTGTCCTCCTCGTTTCTGCAGCCGTTGGCGGCAAAGGTACTGCTGACGGAATGTTCAAAATCCCGGAATACAGCGGGGACGAATGGAAATTGACACTTTTGGACGATACCCGTACTTTTAGGGTAACGGAAACTACCGCAGCAGGAAAACCAGGCGGCACGGTTACGCTGAACTTTTCCGGGCCGAGAACGGGGCAGAATGAATATATTTCTGCGATTATCGAGGGTAAAAACGGTGCGACCCACTATGGAAGAATTATGAAGCCCACTGCCGCAGACAGACAGCTCAGCTTTACACTGCCGCATGACCTTGCCAGCGGAAATTATAAACTCCATGTGTTCTCCGAGCAGTATAATGGTGATTACCAGACTGACTACGCCAGCCGATTTCAGACGGTAGCGTTGACGGTGGAGGAGGCAGCCACCGAGCAGTTTGCCCTCACTCCTGGCGGCACTTATTACTTTGACCTCTCCGGTGAGAACATTCCAGGCACAATAAACGATGATTTACCGGACAAATCAATGCACTATGTTCCCTTTACCTATGCAGGGGCAGTGAACGCCTACAAGCTCACATCTGCGATGGCAACCACCGAGGAGTATGCACAGCAGTATAAATACGACCACAGCCTGTTTATAGCGGACCATGCCGTAACGCATACGGTAAGCTGGGATGACTTAAATACGAAAAGTCTGATTTTCGGCAAGGACTATGTCGCCGGCGGCGTGGACTATACCCTGCGCGCACCGTCTGTGGGAAGTGACTATACAGGCTCGGATGAGTCCCAACGCGGCGTGCCCCAAAGCAACGAATGGGACACGATGCTGAACAAGAACAGCGGATATATCCAAAACTGGAATGGAATGTATTCGTGGGGACAGGATACTGTTTCTGTCGACGCGTCGGACCGTGCGGTTCGCGGGTACATTTCGGCCCGCTTCTGGAACTTCAGCTATGCTTCGTACTCCTATCCGATCGTCGGTTTCCGCCCCGTCCTTGAAGTCCCGAAACCTGACACACTGGGCTCTGACGGACTGAAGGTCGTTACCCTTGACCTTGGCGGCGGCAAATTGGGGAATAGCTCCGAGGATATTCAAATCATTGTGAAAACCGGCAGCGAGTTTACCGCGCCTGCGTCCGGCGGTTTGACCCGCCCGGACGGAAATACAGGCAGCTACTTTATGTGGCTCGGAAGCAACGGTAAGCTCTACGCCCCCGGCGACAACGTTCCGGCGGACGTTACCAAGCTCACGGCGCAGTTTGCTTTATCAGAACAGTTTTCCCTCAAGCCCGGCGGCACCTATTACTTTGACCTATCGGCAATGGGTATTCCCGGCACGGTGAACACCGGGAACGAAGACGGCGCAGTTTCTTTGCCTGATACGTCGCTGCACTATGTTCCCTTTACCTATGCGGGAACAATAGAAGCCTACAAGCTCACGTCTGCGATGGTGACCACCGAGGAGTATGCACAGCAGAACAAATACGCCCACAGCCTGTTTGTGGCGGACTATGCCGTAACGCATACGATTAGCTGGGGTGGCCTGAATGACGAAGGTCTGATTTTCGGCAAAAATTATGCCAGCGGCGGCGTGGACTATACCCTGCGCGCACCGTCTGTGGGAAGTAACTATACAGGTTCGGGCAATTCCGAACGCGGCGTGCCCCAAAGCAACGAATGGGACACGATGCTGAATAAGGACAGCGGATATATCCAAAACTGGAATGAAATGTATTCGTGGGGACAGGATACTGTTTCTGTCGACGCGTCGCTCCGTGCGATTCGCGGGTACACTTCGGCCCGCTACTGGAGCTCCACCACTGCTACGAACTCCTATCCGGACGTCGGTTTCCGCCCTGTCCTTGAAGTCCAGAATCTTGGCACGCTGGACTCTTACGGACTGAAAGCCATTACCCTTGATCTTGGCGGCGGCAAGCTGGGTAACAGCTCCGAGGATATTCAAATCATCGTAAAAAACGGTGAGAGCTTTACCGCGCCTGCCTCCGACGGTCTGACCCGCCCCAACGGAGATACCGGCAGCTCCTTTATGTGGCTTGGCAGCGACGGCAAGCTCTACGAACCGGGCGATAACGTTCCGGCGGATGTAGCCAGGCTGACGGCGCAGTTTGATGAGCAGTTTACTCTTACGACCGGCGACACCTATTGGTTTGACCTCTCCGGCGTGGGCATCCCCGGCACGGCAAACAGCAGCCTGCCGGATACGTCGCTGCACTATGTTCCCTTTACCTATGCCGGGACAGTGGATGCCTACAAGCTCACGTCGGAGATGGTAACCACCGAGGAGTATGCACAGAAGAACGAATATGTTCACAGCCTGTTTGTGGCGGATTATATCGTGACACATACAGTAGGATGGGATAACCTGGATGACGCAAGTCTGATTTTTGGCAAAAATTACGCCACCGGCGGCATAAGCTATACGCTGCGTGCGCCGTCCACGGGAAGTGATGGTACAGGCTCGGGCAATTCCCGACGCGGCACGCCCCAAAGCAACGAATGGGACAGGATACTGGACAAGGACGATGGATATATCAAAAACTGTGGTGAGGTGCATTCGTGGGGGCAGGATACTGATAGTTCTTTGTTGGTGAACCGTGCGCGTCGCGGGTACAATTCCGCCCGCAACTGGAGCGACTGGAATGCTACGTGGTCCCGCTCTGGCATCGGTTTCCGTCCTGTCCTTGAGGTCCTGAACCCGAAAACCCTGGGCGCTGACGGGCTGAAAGCCATTACCCTCGACCTTGGTGGCGGCAAGCTGGGCGGCAGCTCCGAGGATATTCAAATCATCGTAAAAAACGGTGAGAGCTTTACCGCGCCTGCCTCCGATGGCCTGACCCGCCCGGATGGAAATACCGGCAGCTACTTTAAGTGGCGTGGCAGCGACGGCAAGCTCTACGCACCGGGCGATAATGTTTCGGCGGATGTGGATAAGCTGATGGCACTGTTTGATGATTCGGGCAGTCATACCGTGACCATCACCACGGATGCCCTGCCGGACGGCAAGGTGGGTGAGGCGTACAGCCAGACCCTGGCAGCCGACGGCACTGCGCCCATCACATGGAGCATCAGCGGCGGCGCTCTGCCCGACGGTCTGAAGCTGGATGAGAATACCGGCGGGATCAGCGGAGAGCCCACGGCAGAGGGAACTGCCACCTTCACCGTTAAGGCGGAAAACAGCGGGGGCAGCGATACAAAGGAGCTGTCTATTACGATAACCAAAGACGCACCTACCGAGTATACCGTCAGATTCAATGCCAACGGTGGCGGCGGCACAATGGCAGATGTCACCGGCGTTTCCGGCAGCTACACCCTGCCCGCCTGCGGTTTTACTGAACCGGAAGGCAAGCAGTTCAAGGGCTGGTCAACCAGTGCCGACGGTTCGGTTATTTCCGGCACGACCTATGAAGTAAGCTCGGATACTACCTTCTATGCAATCTGGGAGAGTAAAGAGTATTCCATCATCGTAACGGACGGCAAAGCGACAATCGGTGCAGGAAGCGAAATCAGTAAAGCGGCGCAAGGCACAACCATTACTCTGACCGCAAATGCGGCTCCTGATGGTAAGGTGTTTGATAAGTGGGTAGTAGAAAGCGGCAACACTACTCTTGAAGATGCGAACAGTGAAACCACTACTTTCATAATGCCTGACAGTGAAGTCAGCGTGAAAGCGACCTACACAATTCCCCATACCCATACCTACGATCAGGAAATTCAGAAGCCGGAAACCCTCAAGTCGGCTGCCGACTGCACCAACGATGCAGTATATTTCAAGAGCTGCTCCTGCGGAGAGATCAGCACAACAGAAACCTTTACAGCAGCAGGTACACAGCTCGGGCACGCATGGGCAAGCGATTGGAGCAAGGACACAGACAATCATTGGAAAGAATGCTCTCGCTGCCACGAAAAGAAGGACGAGGCGGCTCACGATTACGGTAGCGATAACATCTGCGACACCTGCGGATATGACAATACCGTACCGCATACGCACAATCTGACCCTCGTTCCCGCAAAGGCTCCTACTTGCACGGAGAAAGGCAACACGGCATATTACACCTGCGACGGCTGTGACAAGTGGTTTGAGGATGCAACCGGTGCATCCGAAATTACCGACAAGACAAGCGTAATCCTTGCGGCAACAGGTCATAGCGCTTCCGACTGGAAGTCCGATAATACCGATCACTGGAAAGAGTGCACCGTTGTCGGCTGCGGCGTGATCATCGAGGGCAGCAAGGCAGCGCATACCGCCGGCGAATGGATCATCGATACCCCGGCAACAGCTACCACAAGCGGCACAAAGCATAAGAAATGCACCGTCTGCGGTTATACGATGACAATCGAAACTATCCCGGCAACCGGCGGCGAGCATACTCACAGCTACGGCTCCGACTGGAAGAACGATGCTACGAACCACTGGCATGAGTGCTCTTGCAGAGATAAGGCCGATAAGGCGGCACACGACTTCAAGTGGGTTGTTGACAAGGAAGCGACCGCAACGCAAAAGGGCTCCAAGCATGAGGAGTGCAGGGTTTGCGGCTACAAGAAGGCGGCAGTTGAGATTCCGGCTACCGGAACACCGACTGAGCCGGGCAAGCCGACCGATTCGGATTCTCCGCAGACCGGTGACAACAGCAATATGATCCTTTGGATCGCACTGCTGTTTGTCAGCGGCGGCGTAGTGATCGGCATCACCGTTTACAGCAAAAAGAAGAAAGAAAACGCTGAATAAATCAGCTGCGAACCTTTGAGCAAAGGGCGGTGACGGACATTGCCGTCATCGCTCTTTCGCTTGGACTGGAGAAGAAATCTTCCATTGATTTATAGCCTGTCCACTTCATAAAGTGACGTATGTTGTTGATATAGGTATCTGCAGTTCGGGAGGACCTGTTACGAATCAGGCATTCCTCTCTGAGCTTGTTAAAATATTTTTCGTACATAATAAACCTCCATGATACTAGTAACGTTAATGAGTCACTGCCATCATGGATGTTCACGTATTAAAGATACCCTCTTGAGAAAAAGAGATTCTGGTGTTATTCTATTCATGGCAGTGTTAATGATGATCCTGTTCGATTGTTATTTTGTGGTGATTTAACAATACTACTTTTAGGGCTCATTATCTACTGCCTTTTTAAGTTAAAGAGAAAACTGTGCCACAGCCTTCTCAGGCCATCGCACAGCGATTTAGTTCAATTTCAGTTTGCAGAGCTGAGAAGATGAGTTGGACATAATACCCAGCTCAATCTTCCACATGGAATACATCTTCCACCAGCATATTAAAGTATTTTGAAATCCTAAGCATAAACTCGGCGGAGGGGGTGCTGTCCCCACGCTCTATCCTGCCGACAGTTTTGGTGCTGTATCCGATAGCAGCGGCAAGGTCATCCTGGTAAATGCCACGCTGTTCTCGGATTTCTCGGATATTATTGGTAACCGCCATAAAAATCCCTTCTTTCAGTTCTATAGATATTTTCTTATTGTCAATTATGCAAAATGATGTGTCCGATAAAAAGGACTTGCAATTTTATCAGCAATGTCCTGTGATAGCAGAAGCATCAGATTTTCCAAGAACTTTTCCAAATATGTCTAAGCGGTCGTTTTCTCCAACCTTGATAGGTGCATACTTTTCATTAAGCGAGATAAGGAAAATTCCGTCTTTATTGTTTTGTAATTTCTTGATGTAGGCTTCTCCGTTTAGAGCGAAGATGCCGATTTCTCCATTAGCAACAGATTCCTGTTGTAATACCCATGCAATCTGACCATCGTGGAATTCAGGTTCCATACTGTCACCACTAATGCGGACACCGAAAGTAGTATCTTCCGGCAGGATAGATTCATCTATGCGTACAGTCTCTTTCGGTCCGTCTACAAGGAAGTTACCGGTTCCGGCTGATACGGCATTTTCAAAAATATCAATGCTACGGAATGGAATTATCTTAGCAGTCTGCTTTTCATACATTCCGGATGCGTGGAGCAGATTGATATAATCCATAGCCTTTTCCCTGCCTTCATCAGTAAGTGAGGAGAAAGGATCAGTAGGATTTACTCCAAAATATGCCTCATACATGTTAGTAATACCAAGGATTCTACACACTTTGTAAAATATGGTAACGCTTGGTTCAGCAAGATTTCTCTCCCAGTTGGATATGGCTTTATAGGAAATGGTAATGCCTTCCTTTGCCAGTTCATCAGCGAGATCCTGTTGGAGCAAGCCTTTCTTTTTTCTATATGATGAAATGATTTCTCCGATTGAGTACATACATACGCCTCTTTTCTTTCATTTTGTTGATTTCAAATGTCTCTTTTCACTCCATAGTATATAGCAATAGTGCCAATTATTCAAGTTAAAAATCCAATATAATGAGAAAAAGGACACATGTGTCCGTTGACAGTCGATTATTCTTGGGGTTATACTATGCCCTGTAAGAAACATTACTCATATACTTGGACTAAAGGTTATGGTAGTGACAGATTAAATGCAGGAGGTTATGCAGATGGGAGACAGGGTAATACTTCATTCAGATATCAACTGTTGCTATGCTTCGATTGAGCATCTGCATCATCCGGAGCTTGCAGGAAAGCCACTGGCAGTAGGCGGTGACCCGGAGGCAAGACATGGGATTGTCTTAACAGCCGACCATATTGCCAAGAAGTACGGTGTGAAAACAGGAATGGCACTCTGGCAGGCAAAGCAGGTCTGTCCGGACATAACATTTGTATCACCAAGAATGGACTTATATCTTCGGTTCTCAAGAATGGCTCATGAGATATATGCAGAATATACGGACAGACAGGAGCCATATGGAATTGATGAGTGCTGGCTTGATGTGACAGGGAGCAGTTCCCTTAAAGGAGATGGATTGCTCATTGCACAGGAAATCAGCAGGAGAATGAAGTCAGAGCTTGGCATCACAGTAAGTGTTGGTGTTTCTTTCAATAAGATATTTGCAAAGCTTGGTTCCGGAAGCAGCAGAAGTGGTTAAGCTGATATTTGAACTGACCGCACAGGGCAAAAGTAAAACGGAAGTGGCAAATTACCTAAATGCTCAGGGTATTGATACACCATCTGCATATAAAAAGAGAAAAGGAAGCAGAAACTTTTTTCATGTAGTTGAAGTAAAAAGTCTGTGGAGTACTTCTTCTATCCGGGATATATTAAACGATGAAGTTTATCTTGGAAAACTGATATGGAATAAAACTAAGAAGAGGATAGGCAGCAATAACACTTCAAGCTATGTTCCTAAAGACGAATGGATGGTGATAGAAAATTGCCATGAACCCATTATTACTCAGGAATTATTTGATATGGCACACGCTAATTCAAAAAAATGTGTTCGTTTAAAGCGTGGTAAGAGAAACTATAATCCGTTTTATTATTGTGGTGTGTGTGGCAGAGCTTTAGCACCCAGCAAAAGGATAAAAGGTGACATTCTTCTTTGTTACTCGTCAAGAATTGAGGAAAATTCTCCATGCAAAAACAACAGGGTGGAAATTGCCAAGGTTGAAGATGCAATCATGAAAATTGTAAATATGTATGCAACAGCTTATCTGGATGAGAAAGGAATAAAGAAAGCTGGTAAATCGAAAGAAGTATCTCCGGAAGAAAAGATTGCAACACTTGAAAAGAAGGTGAAGAGCCTCAGCAGTAAAAAGATGATGTTGTATTCTGATTATAAGGATGACAAGCTCACAAGAGAAGAGTATGTCAAGCGTTCAAAGGCGATGGTGGAGCAGATTGATGAATTGCATCAGGAAATCGAACAGCTTAAAACAGAAATACCGTCAGAAGATAATTCTTCTAGTAAGTTTGAGACACAGTTAGAAAGTATCATCAATATGGAATCTTTTGATAGAGAGAAAATCCAGAAGGTAATCAAAAAAGTGATTATCAATGGAGAGGACAATATAGAGATTGTATGGAATACAGATGATCCATTTTTCAAGTAAGATGGATGCTTATGGAGTTTGGAGTGTCGAGAAAATATGGCACTCCTTTCTTCTGCAGGCATAAGTATTGCTTTCAATATACTGCGATAGCAGGTATAATGGAAAGTGATATTTGAGGGTACAAAAAATCAATTTTTTTTTGGTCTAGGGTTGACACGAGCAGGGTGAGAGTTGCTTGAGATTTGTTTGGATTAACATGATCAAGTCAGATTATCTCAGATGACAGCGAAAACAAGAAAAAGATAAAAAAATTATCCCAGAATCGACCCAAATAGCCCAAAGGATACAAAGTTCCAGAAAATTGTATCTTTTGGGTTGTTTTTTATTTATTTGCGATATAATTGTGCTAAAACGTAGATTTACTTGCATAAAAGATAAAATAAAGTCCTTGCATTAATTTATTTATGTGCTATACTAAATAAAGTCACTAACATACACCAACGCGTTAAAGTGACGTAAGTTTAAATTGAGAAAACTGAGGAGAAATATCTATAGGATACAAACTGGAAGACAGAGGTGTAGTAAATAGAATCAAACTGGAAAACAGCTTTGCAGTAAATAGACTCAGAAATATCAGAGAGAAAAACCAAAAGAGAAAAAGAGAAAATCAAAACAAAAAACAAGAAGGAGGACACTATTATGATAGGCGGAGATCTGATCACCTACAGACCTGACATTCAGGTACTTGACGCAACAATAAGAGATGGAGGACTTGTCAACGATTTCTATTTTACTGACGAGTTTATAAGAGCCCTCTATGAAGCGAACATCAAGGCGGGGGTTGATTATATGGAATTCGGCTATAAGGCCTCCAAGGAAATGTTTGATGTGAACAAATTCGGCAAATGGAAGTTCTGCAACGAGGAGGATATAAGAGCCATCGTTGGAGAGAACAATACAGATCTGAAAATTTCAGTTATGGCTGATGTCGGAAGATGCGACTACAAGAAGGATATCATCGACAGAGCCGACAGTGTTATCGATCTGGTGAGGGTGGCGACATACATCAACACCATGCCTGCAGCCATCGAGATGATTGAGGATGCACATGCAAAGGGATACGAGACCACATGTAATATCATGGCAGTTTCAAAGGATCAGGAGTCGGATATCGATCTTGCCCTTGAGCTGCTTGGTAAGAGCAATGTAGATGGAATATACATTGTTGACAGCTACGGCTCACTGTACCCTGAGCAGATCAAGAAACTCGCGGAGAAATATGTCGCAGTTGGAGAGAAGTATGGCAAGAAGATAGGAATACATGCACACGACAACTTAAAGCTTGCCTATGCCAACACTGTTGAGGCAATGAGGAGTGGTGCGAGCATGCTCGATGGAACTGTAAGCTGTATGGGCAGGGGCGCAGGAAATTGTGCGCTTGAGCTTCTTCTTGGATTCCTCAGAAATCCAAAGTACAACCTGTACCACATCTTGAAGTTTATAGAGCAGTACATGGTTCCGCTCAAGGCAAAGGGAGGTGCAGTATGGGGCTATGATGTGCCATACATGCTGACCGGAATGCTGAATCAGCATCCAAGGGAAGCCATCGATTTCATCAAGAATGAGAGACATGATTATGCAGATATGTACAGCTACCTTATGTACAGAGAGTAACATGCGGATTGTGGAACAACATATTTTACACTGTAGAATATGTGTAGCCGATAGAGATGCATAGAACAACATATATAGTGGGTTGGGTGCTTATTATGGTGCTCAAGATAAAGGGGAGGACTCCTGGTGTCAGTTATCGCTGGCATCAGGAGTTTTTCTCCTTTTTTTCAGGCCGTGTGTTATAATCGGATGTGTAGTGTCAAAATTTGTCAAAAAACAACAAGAGAAATACTTGGAAAGATTGATATGTGCAGCGACAGTACTTGAAAACATATAGAAATAACAGGAGGACAACACGTGAACATAGGAATATTGGGCGCAGGCAAGATTGCCGGTGTCATGGCAGATACGATAAATAAGATGGCTGGTGTAGAACTGTATGCGGTAGGTTCAAGAACCTTGGAAAAGGCAAATGCATTTGCCGGGGAATTTGATATAGATAAGGCTTACGGAAGTTATGAAGAACTTGTAAGTGATGACTCGATAGATCTTATATACATTGCAACGCCGCATTCACATCACTATGAGCACATGAAGCTCTGCATAGAACATGGAAGAAATGTACTTTGCGAGAAGGCATTTACCTACGATGCGAAGCAGGCTGAGGAGATCGCAGCTCTGGCAGCGGAGAAGAATGTGTACGTTGCCGAGGCAATCTGGACGAGGTATATGCCGTCCAGACAGATAATAAATGAAATTCTTGAATCAGGTGTGATAGGGGAGATCAAGACAATGACCTGCAACCTGTCCTATCCGATATCAAAGATAGAGCGCCTGATCAGACCAGAGCTGGCAGGGGGTGCCCTTTTAGACGTGGGAGTTTACGGGCTGAACTTCATTGTCATGCATATGGGTAAGGAGATCTCAGCTATCGAATCGTCTGTCATGATGCATGAGACCGGGGTAGACGGACAGGAGAGCATAACAGTCAAATACGAAGACGGAAGGATGGCAGTGACGACCCACAGCATATATGGCAGATCGGACAGAAAAGGAATCTTCTATGGTGAGAAAGGATATATGATAGTCGATAATATAAATAATCCGCAGGGGATAGATGTGTTCGACTGTGAGGACAGGCTTATCAGACACGTGGATGTGCCGGAACAGATAAGTGGTTATGAGTATGAGATCATGGAGAGTCTGGATATGATCAGACAGGGACAGTTCCAGAGTAAATCGATGCCTTTGTCAGAGTCTATATATATGATGAAGCTTATGGATGATATTAGAAAAGGGTGGAATAAAAAGTGATAATTATATATATACTTGGCGGAGTCATAGCCATATTTCTGATGTACATACTTTTTCTCTTCGTGTGCAGTCTGTTCGTGAGAACTGACAGGCAGTATATGGAGGACAGCAGGTTCTACAGGCATCTGCTGTATGGTGCCACCGGATTTGCCATGTGGTTTCTAAGAGTGAAAATGCATGTGACTGGCATGGAGAAGATTCCAGTGGATGTCAAACCACTCTTTGTGGGAAATCATCTGTCAAATTATGATCCGCTGATAGAATGGCAGGTATTTAAGAAGTGGGATGTGGCATTTATATCCAAGCCGGAGAATTTTAAGATACCGATATTCGGCAGGATCATCAGAAGATGCTGCTTTATGCCGATAGACAGATCAGATCCGGGTAAGGCATTGTCTACGATCAAGACGGCTACCGAGATTCTCCAGAAGGGAGATATGGCAGTTGGAGTATACCCGGAGGGAACGAGAAACAGACAGGGCGGACTTCTGCCATTTCACACGGGTGTTTTCAGAATAGCCCAGAAAGCGCATGCGCCGATAGTCGTCATGGCGATACATGGAACGGAGAACATCTACAGGAATGTGCTGAGGCGCAGATCTGACGTCTATATAGATGCGGTGGATGTGATACCTGCCGATGAGGTAAAAGCAATGAAGAAGAATGAGATCAGCGACAGGGTGAGACTTGTTCTTGAGAAAGATGAAAAGGGTAAAAACTATGGGAAGGAAGTACATTTTATATAATTCACTGGCGGGCAACGGCAAATGTATGTATGACGTGCAGACACTTGCAGATACATATCCTGATGCGATACTCAAGAAGATGACAGAGATCGCTTCATATGCGGAGTTCATGGGATCGCTTGCAGAGGATGACGAGGTTATCCTGTGCGGCGGTGACGGAACGCTGAACATATTTGTGAATGACATAAAGGACATGGATGTGAAGAATACCATCTACTATTATGCCTCCGGAAGCGGCAATGACTTTGCAAAGGACATAGGACATAACAGTCATGACACTCCGGATTACCAGATAAATCAGTACATACAGCATCTCCCGGAGGTGACGATCAACGGCAAAAAGTGGCTGTTCATCAACAATGTTGGATTCGGAATAGACGGTTACTGCTGTGAGGAGGGCGACCGCCAGAGGACAAAGAATGAGAAAACTCATAAGAACAAGCCTGTGAACTATACGGCTATAGCTATCAAAGGCCTGCTCTACGCATTCAAACCGAGAAATGCTGTGGTGAAAGTGGATGGAGTCCGTCATGAATATAAAAATGCCTGGCTCGTGCCAACCATGAATGGCAGATATTATGGCGGCGGAATGATGGCTGCCCCCGGGCAGGACAGACTGAATCCGGAGCATACAGTTTCGGTTATGGTGTTCCGCGGCAAGGGCAAGCTTGGAACCCTTATGATCTTTCCTTCTATATTCAAGGGAGAGCATGTCAAGTACGAAAAGTATGTTGATATATTCAACGCAAAAGAGGTTGAGGTTGAATTTGATCGTCCGACACCACTTCAGATAGACGGCGAGACGATACTTGGAGTTACATCATATAAAGTTAAAGCGTGGAGCCTGGATCAGAAATAAAAAAGTTTTGAAAATCCGAATAATATAAAGTTCAAAAAACTTGCAAATATGCTGACGTCATTTATACTATTTTAATAGATTGTACGCTGAAAAAGGAGGTATTGTATGCGGGAGATGCGGAGAAGTGACAGGATGATAACAGATCGTGAAGAGATAGTGGATGTACTTGATTCGTGTAAGGTGTTCCGGATGGCGGTTCACGATGAAGAGGGAATGTACATAGTTCCGCTGAATTTCGGTTATACCTACGAGGAGGATGTTCTGAAGCTTTATTTCCACTCTGCCGGTGAGGGCAGGAAGGTGGATGCTCTGGCAGCGGATCCGAAGGTGGCCATAGAGATGGATACAGATCACTATCTGGTTGAGGGACCAAATGCCTGCAGCTTTGGTTATCTCTACAGCAGTATCATGGGAAATGGCACAGCCAGAAAGCTGACAGATCCTGAGGAAAAGTGCGAGGCACTCAACTGCCTTATGAATCATCAGCTTGCGAGAAATACCGAGAATATGAGATCGTTTGACAAGGTAGAAAAGAAGAAGTATAACTACTCAGACCAGATGCTGGCAGCGGTAAATGTGTATGAGATAGTTGTGGAAAATTTTACGTGTAAGTCAAGGCGATAAGTATATGGAATCTATGCAATTGCCATTGTGGTTTAAGGAATTGACGTAAAACATAATACAAATTATAATCAGACAGGATATAATGAAGCGATCATCAAGCAGACTCTTGATGATAAGTGATATAGCAGAAAGGTGAAAACAGGAGATGGATTACAACAAATTAGCGGATTTGATATTTGCAGATATAACAGATACAGTGGATGACCTTGAGAAGAGATTTCCGGAGAGAGAGCTTCCAGAGGGGGCAAGGGTAACAAGATTTGCGCCAAGCCCTACAGGATACATGCACATCGGTGGACTGTATGCAGCCATGATCTCAAGAAAGCTTGCAAAGCAGAGTGGCGGCGTGTTCTACCTCAGAATAGAGGACACTGACAGAAAGAGAGAGCTTGAGGATGGTGTAAATGAGATCATCAATTCGCTGAAGAAGTTTGACCTTGGATTTGACGAGGGACCATTTGAGGGTGGCGAGACTATATATGGCCCATATAAGCAGAGCGAGAGAAAAGAGATATATCAGACCTGTGTCAAGAAGCTTATGCAGGAGGGATATGCATATCCTGACTTTACAACAGCCGAGGAGCTTGATGAGATCAGGGCAAAGCAGGAGGCTGCAAAGGTTGACATAGGATATTACGGCGAGTATGCAGTAGGAAGAAATCTGACATACGAGCAGATAGAGGAGAAGCTTGCAGCGGGCGAGCCATATGTTGTTAGACTCAAGAGTCCGGGCGAGGCAGGAAAGACTGTTATCTACAGCGATCCTATCAGGGGCAAGATCGAGATGCCTGAGAATATCATGGATGTGGTACTTCTGAAGTCAGACGGAATACCTACATACCATTTTGCACATGCAGTTGACGATCATTTCATGAGGACAAATCTTGTCATCAGAGGTGACGAGTGGCTTGCATCATATCCACTTCACAAGCAGCTCTTTGATCTGTGTGGATTTGCGCTTCCAAAGTATGCGCACATCGCACCTATCATGAAGCTTGAGGTTACAGTGGACGAGGAGGGCGAGCACCAGAGAAAGAGAAAGCTCAGCAAGAGAAAGGACCCGGAGGCTGCGGTTGGCTTCTATGCAGAGCAGGGATTCCCATCAGTCAGCGTGCTTGAGTACCTTATGACAATAGCAAACTCCAACTACGAAGAGTGGCATGCAGCACATGCAGACAAGACAATAGACGACTTTACATTATCACTCAAGAAGATGCCTGTCAGCGGCGCACTTTTTGACATGGTGAAGCTCAATGATGTCAGCAAGGAGATGATCTCAAAGCTCACAGCCGAGGAGTGTTACGACCTCATCATGGAGTGGGCAAAGGAGCATGACGAGAACATATACACATTTGGCACACAGGATAAGGACGGCTTCATGAAGACCATCAATCTGTGGAAGATGTCAGGCAAGAAGGTCCGCAAGGATGTCGGCAAATGGTCAGATCTGCGCGCTATGTTCGGCTATCTGTACACACCAGAAGATGAGCTGGATCTCCAGTATGAGATAGACGAGAAGTACACACCGGAGATGATCACAGAGGTCATCGAGGAGTACAAGAATGATCTCTTCCTTGACTCAGAGGACTGGTTCTCAAGCATGAAGGTCATGGGCGAGAAGATCGGCTACTGTCCAAATGTCAAGGAGTACAAGCAGAATCCTGACGGATACAAGGGCAGCATCACAGATGTATGTACCATAGTAAGAGTTGCCATAACAGGCAAGCAGAACTCACCTGACCTGTTCACGATCATGAACGTGATAGGAAAAGACAAGACCGTGGGCAGACTGGACAAGTTCCTTGCGTGGGTGAATAGATAGGATGTATCAATTGGCTGCGAACATTAAGTTGGCATCCAATTGATGAAGATTGGTTAAAATACATTTTAGAAGGGATTGGATTACTATGAACAAGAAGATATATGACGGTTATACATATGTAGACGGTGGCGTGTGCGCGGCCAAGGGTTTCACGGCAAATGGACTTAACTGTGGACTGAACCCTGACAAGAACAAGAATGATCTTGGAATGGTATTTTCAGAGGTGCCATGTGTGGCAGCAGGCGTGTATACACAGAACAAGGTGAAGGGCGCGCCGGTTACAGTTACCAAGGAGCACCTGAAGAAATCTGGCAACAAGGCACAGGCGGTCATTGTGAACTCCAAGAATGCCAACACATGCAACGCAGATGGAATAGAGAAGGCTGAGAAGATATCCCAGCTTGCAGCGGATGCCCTGGGTATAGATGTGAACCTTGTCATCAATGCTTCAACAGGCGTCATCGGACAGATCATCCCTATCGAGCCATTTGAGGAGCATATGAAAGAGCTTGCAGACGGTCTCTCAGCAGACGGCAACGACAAGGCGGCAAATGCTATCATGACCACAGACACAGTTGATAAGCAGGTTGCTGTTCAGTTTGATATAGACGGTGTGACATGTACTTTAGGCGGTATGGCAAAGGGAAGCGGAATGATCCATCCAAACATGGCTACAACGCTTAACTTCATCACATCAGACATAGCCATTACATCAGAGCTGATCCAGAAGGCGCTCTCAGAGATCGTAAAGGTTACTTACAACTGTCTCTCAGTAGATGGAGACCAGTCCACAAATGACACCCTTACAGTCATGGCAAATGGCCTTGCTGGCAACAAGCTCATCGACACGGAGAACGAAGCTTATGAGAAGTTCAAGAAGGCCCTCTATATAGTTATGGAGTGCATGACCATGATGCTTGCATCAGACGGCGAGGGCGCAACCAAGATGATCGAGTGTACAGTTGCAGGGGCACCTGATCTTGACACAGCCATCATCGTGGCAAAGAGCGTTATCCGTTCCCCACTTACAAAGTGTGCTATGTTTGGCGAGGATGCCAACTGGGGACGTATTCTCTGTGCCATCGGATATGCGGAGGCAGACTTTGATATAGATAAGGTTGCAGTTGACCTTGAGTCAGAATTTGGCGTAGTTCCTGTATGCCGCAACGGCGCAGGCGTACCATTCTCAGAGGAGAAGGCAGCCAAGGTATTGAGCTCAGATGAGATACACATCAACATAGATCTTGGAATCGGTGACGTGACAGCCAAGGCATGGGGCTGTGACCTGACATATGATTACGTGAAGATCAATGGGGATTATCGTTCATAATATATCAAACAAATCAGGGAGACAGCCGAATGCCATTTAAGATTATTAGAAGTGATATAACAAAAGTTCATGCAGATGCAGTAGTAAATACGGCAAATCCGCACGTTGCCGTGGGAGCTGGCGTGGACTCTGCAATATATGCGGCTGCGGGGCGTGACAGGCTTCTGAAGGCAAGGGCAAAGGTTGGAACTCTGGCGGCTGGAGAGGTTGGAATCACAAAAGCATTTGATCTTCCGGCGAGATACATCATTCATTCAAGCGGACCTGCCTGGGTGGATGGAAGACATCAGGAGCCTGAGCTTCTCAGAAGGTGTTATGACAAAGCATTAGTTATGGCATATGCACACAGATGCAAGTCGATTGCATTTCCACTGATGGCTACGGGCTCTTACGGCTTTCCTAAAGAGCTTGGAATTCAGATCGCAATTGATGCATTTACATCATTTCTGCAGGAGCATGAGATGGACATCACGCTTGTGGTGTTTGATGATCATTCATATCATGTATCAGGAAAATGGTATGATGATGTGAAGAGTTTAATAGATGACGAATATGTTGCTGAAAAAAATCTGAGTGAATATCGCACTTTGTCATCGTATGATGAATGCCAAGACACTGCAAGGTTCGATGAAGAATATCTTTGCGGTCAACATAGACCTCAGTTTATGGAATATGGAACACCGGCACAGTCAGGTAGGAGTTCGGGAATACATGAAAACACCTCAAATGGTTCTTTGGACGACATGCTTAAGGGCATATATACGGACAGCTTTGAAAAACATCTGCAGCAGTTAATCAACAAAAAGGGACTTAAGAATTCAGAGGTCTACACTGCGGCAAATATAAGCAAGCAGTATTTCTCAAAGCTCCTGAAGGGCAGGATAAAGCCGTCGAAGGAAAAAGTTCTGTCACTGGCAGTCGGGCTTCGCCTGAATCTTGATGAGACTGTTGACTTCCTGGGGCTTGCCGGATACGCACTCTCACCGATCTCTCAGACGGACAAGATCGTGGAGTATCATATAGTACATAAAGAATACAGCGTCATAAAGATCAATATAGTTCTGTTCGACTATGGACTTGCCTCGCTGTCAGAATAAAACAAAGTAAAATGAGAAGGTCGCCTGCGGGGTGACCTTTTTGTTTGTTATACAGGTTATTATTAACTCACATTAAGGGAAAGCAGAGTGGACATGCCAAGGTTAATTTCTAAAACGCACGTGCATGCAGATTGTTTACACATTTGCATTTCCTAACACATAAAAACACTAAGATAAAAGAATGTGAGGTTGATGATTATGAAAAAAGGACTTACGGAGATAGTATTTATTCTGGACAGAAGTGGTTCAATGCACGGACTTGAGGCTGACACGATAGGTGGATTCAATTCAATGATGGAAAAGCAGAAGAAAGATAGCGGTGATGATGGAGAGGCGTACGTTTCGACTGTGCTCTTTGACGACTTCAGCAGAGTACTGCACGACAGGATTCCTATTGAGAATGTACCAGAGATGACGGACAATGACTATTACGTGGGTGGCTGCACAGCACTGCTTGATGCGCTTGGAGGTGCGATTCACCATATCAGCAATATCCACAAGTATGCAAGAAAAGAGGATGTGTCTGAGAAGACGTTGTTCGTGATAATCACAGACGGAATGGAGAACGCCAGCCGGAATTACAGCTATGAGATGATACAGAAGATGGTTAAGCGCCAGCAGAAAAAGTATGGCTGGGAATTCATCTTCATCGGAGCAAATATCGATGCTGTCATGGAGGCAGGACGCTTTGGAATAAGACCGGAGCGGGCGGTGAATTATGTGTGCGACGAGGCTGGAACAGAGAATGTGTATGGAGCTGTAGGGAATGCGGTGCATGCGATGCGCTCATCCGAGCCGATGGCGGGGGCTGCCGCCCTCGATGACAGGGAATGGAGTACAAAGCTTGATGAGGATTATATAAAGCGTGGCAGATGACAAACAACTATATCTTCCGTTTCCGGCAGTATGAATGGGGAGCAAACTGTCTGACTCGCTTGCGTTTTGCACAGCAAAAAGTTAAAGTTTTCCATATCAAAGTTTACTTGTATGATGTACAATATCACCATATGGAATTGAGCAAAGATATATTGGGAGGTAGGCAGATGGAAGATAGAGTACTTGACTGGGAGGTCTATGAGAAGACAGCCCGTGAGATGGCTGCAGAGGGACTGGTTCTGTTAAAGAACGACAACAAAGCTCTGCCACTTAAGCAGGGAGAGACGGTTTCTGTATTTGGACGTATGCAGAACCATTATTATAAGAGTGGAACCGGTTCAGGCGGCATGGTGAATGTTGCCAGAGTGGTGGGAATCCTTGATGCACTTAATGAGTGCAAGGATGTAAATGTCAATCAGAAACTGGCAGAGACTTATGCCGCATGGGATGAGGAACATCCTGTGGAGCTGGGACTTGGCTGGGGACAGGAGCCGTGGTCACAGGCAGAGATGCCGGTTACAGAGGAGCTCGTGCAGGAGGCTGCCGGCGAGTCGGATTCGGCCATAGTGATAATCGCTAGGACGGCAGGCGAGGACAAGGACAATACACTTGAAAAAGGAGCATTTATGCTCACTGATATAGAGACTGATATGCTTAGACTTGTCAGAGAGAATTTCCAGAAGATGGTCGTTCTCTTGAATGTCGGCGGTCTTATAGATATGTCATTTCTTGACACGATTTCCCCGGATGCCTGTATGTATGTATGGCAGGGTGGAATGGTCGGAGGATATGGAGTGGCTGATGTCCTCGTAGGAGATGTCAGCCCTTCAGGAAAACTCACAGACACGATAGCCTACGATATCAAGGATTATCCTGCGTATGACAATTTCGGCGGCGAAGAGAGAAACTTCTACGCTGAGGATATCTATGTGGGATACCGTTACTTTGAGACATTTGCAAAGGATAAGGTCAGATATCCGTTTGGATACGGATTGTCATACACAGACTTCAAGATCGGTGTAAAGCATGCAAGCCTGGATTTTGAAAAAGGCGTGGCGAATATCTGTGTCAAAGTCACAAATACAGGAAAGAGACTTGGCAAGGAGGTTGTCCAGGTGTACGGTGAGATGCCACAGGGCAGGCTTGGCAAGCCATCCAGAGTGCTCATTGATTTTGCGAAGACAAAGGAGCTTGTTCCGGGACTCAGCGATGAGCTGAAGTTTGAGATACCACTTGACCGCATGGCATCATTTGACGATTCAGGGGCGACAGGCCATAGAAACTGTTATGTGCTTGAAGCTGGAGACTACACTATCCATGTAGGAAACAGCATAAGAAATACAACAGAGTGTCTGTTCTTTGAGCTCGCTGAGACAGTGGAGCTTCAGAAACTTCAGGAGGCACTTGCACCATATGAGAAGTTTGACCGCATGAAACCATTCTGTGATGAGAACGGCAGGATGCTTATAGAGTATGAGGAGACATCTCTAGTCACTGTTGATATGTATGACAGGAGAGAGCAGGAACTGCCGGAGGAGATACCGGTTACTGGTGACAAGGGAATTACGCTTCTTGATGTAAGGGAAGGCAAGGCTTCCATGGATGAGTTCATAGCGCAGTTTGATGATGAGGATCTGGCATGCTTTGTTCGCGGCGAGGGAATGGGAAGTTCTCTTGTGACGGCGGGAACAGCGTCAGCATTTGCCGGGGTATCGCCAAATTTGATCGCACATAAGATTCCGTCGGTGTGCTGTGATGACGGACCATCGGGAATGAGACTCGACTCAGGTATGAAGGCATTCTCACTTCCAAATGGCACTCTGTGCGGATGTTCATTTAACAAAGAATTGAACACCAGACTGTATGCACTTCTCGGACTTGAGATGACAGCAAATAAGGTTGAGGTTCTTCTCGGACCGGGAATGAATATCCACCGTCACCCGCTTAATGGACGAAACTTTGAGTATTTCTCCGAGGATCCATACCTTACGGGTTCCATTGCAACTGCACAGTTAGAGGGACTTAAGTCCAGCGGCGTGTCCGGAACGATCAAGCATTTCTGCGGAAATAATCAGGAGTATCACCGCCATACGACGGACTCGGTCATCTCCCAGAGGGCACTCAGGGAGATATACCTGAAGGGATTTGAGATAGCTGTCAAGTCGGGATATGCCGACTCTGTCATGACAACATATGGTCTGGTAAATGGTCTCTACACCGCAGGAAGTTATGATCTGAATACCACGATACTCAGAAATGAGTGGGGATTTACAGGCGTGGTCATGACAGATTGGTGGGCATCCATCAACCGCAGGGGTATGGAGCCGGATGCAAATGACTTTGCGACTATGATACAGGCACAGAATGACATGTATATGTGCTGCCCGGACGGCTCGAAGAACATGGGCGGAGATAATGTCATAGAGGCACTTCAGGACGGACGTATATTGAGAGCTGAGCTTCAGAGAATTGCAAAGAATGTGTGTAACTTTGCCATGAATACGAATGCATTTAAGCGTCTTGTGGGAGAGCCTGTAGAGGTAGAGATAATAAACCGTCCAAAGCAGGCGGACGATTTTTCAATTGATGATGTGGAATACATCAATGTCGACAGAGACATACTTATAGATCTGACAGAGAAGGCCAGCACCGCCGACACGAATTATGTCATAGCCCTTGATGTTGAACATCCGGGAGAGTATGA
Source organism: Coprococcus sp. TF11-13 (assembly GCF_003481085.1). NCBI lineage: Bacteria > Bacillati > Bacillota > Clostridia > Lachnospirales > Lachnospiraceae > Coprococcus > Coprococcus sp. TF11-13. The sequence continues at coordinate 126,703 of NZ_QUKK01000004.1, forward strand.
GGTGAGCCTGAGGGGAAGCTCGACACTCGAAAAGCTTGCCCAGCTGCCGTGTACCCTGTTTTTCAACGAATTCCCTGTGAGCAACTTCACATTTAACGGAACTGACGGCAAGGATGTTGTGATCAGGAAAGAGGTCAAATTTTACGGCAGATTCAATGTGCTCCGACTGTATGTGAAATCGAATGGACTTGATCTCAAGGATATTAAGTTCAGTTTTGAAAAAGAATTTTGATCTGAAAATAAATATTGACATAGACTGCCATAGATGGTAACCTAAATTAACTCTTTGCACTGCATATAAATCTACAGTACAAACTGAGCAGACCATTGGCGAAAGCCAAGGAGTCGGGCCATCATGGCAGTGGAATCTTTACATCCACGGGACAGTAGTTACTAATACTGAGTCGTGGGTGTTTTTTTTATACTCTTTTAGACATTCTATAAAATCTCCCACATATATTTAGTGATAAGAGCTTTCTGAAATTTATTGATCGCACAGCATCGGTCTTTTGATTAAGGTGATTATCAATAGACTGGTGTTCATTTAAGAAAGGATGGCTGATTATATGGAAAGCGCAAACAAAATAAACACGATGGCGGCATCTGCCGTATCAGAGGATGAGTTTAAAAAGGTTGCAAATAAAGTATCGTTTATAACGATAGTACAGAACGTACTGTTGTCAGTATTCAAATTATTTGCGGGAATATTTGCACATTCAAATGCAATGATAAGTGATGCGGTACATTCAGCATCAGACGTGTTCAGCACCATAATAGTCATAATCGGGGTGAAGCTGGCGTCGAAGGAATCCGACAAGGAACATCCTTACGGCCATGAGAGGCTTGAGTGTGTGGCAGCGATTGTGTTGTCTATAGTGCTGTTGTATACCGGTATCAAGATCGGCTCGCAGGCGGTTAAGGACATAATCGGTGGCAATTACCAAAGCCTGCAGAAACCGGGGATGCTGGCACTGGTGGCGGCTGTTGTATCCATTGTCACAAAGGAGATAATGTACTGGTACACAAGACACTATGCGAAGAAGATAGATTCAAGCGCACTTATGGCAGATGCATGGCATCACCGATCAGATGCGCTGTCATCGGTCGGCGCGCTTGTCGGTATTGGTGGTGCGATGATGGGATTCCCGGTTATGGATTCCATTGCAAGTATTGTTATCTTTGTATTCATAGCTAAGGCGGCATACGATATCTTCAAGGATGCCATGGACAAGATGGTGGATCACTCCTGCGATGATGAGACAGAGAAAGAGATGAGGGATTTTGTGCTCGCCCAGAAAGAAGTTCTCAGTGTTGATCTTCTCCACACAAGGATATTTGGCAACAAAATATATGTAGATGTGGAGATAGGTGTAAACGGTTCATATACATTAAGACATGCGCACGAGATAGCGGAAGAGGTCCATGAGGGAATAGAGAAGAATTTTCCAAAGGTAAAGCATGTGATGGTGCATGTCAATCCTGCGGATGTGGCAGAATAATCATAGATTGATAACGCAGAGTAAGGCACGGATCAGATTTGGTCGGTGTCTTATTTTGTGTGCTGGAAGCTGCAAAACGAGTACCAAACCTGCAAATAGTCAAAAACAATCAAAACAATTCAAAAATCTTCAAAAATATGCGGAATAATGATTGACAATCTTCATTTGCGATGATATTATGCATATAGATTGATTGAAAGTGACTGAAATCAAGTGAAAACCACCTTGAAACAATCGCAAATAATTGAAAACAGTCAAAAAATATGTTATCCTAAAGAAAAGTTAAAAGCACCGGATGCAGATATATGCATTCTGAAAAGCCACGAAAAAAGAAAATACACAAACACGAAAAACACATATACAGGAGACATACTTAAAAGGCAGGAGGCAATTATTATGATGACCGAGGATAGATACACAACGATTTTAGATGCACTGAAAGAGAAAAAGTCTATGACAGTTGCAGAGTTCACGGAGATCACGGGAGCGTCAGAATCTACTATAAGAAGAGATTTGATAGCTCTGGACGATATGGGTAAGATCAAGAGATTCCATGGTGGTGCCAAGGCGATCGAGCATGAATATATCACCAATGAGGCACCGGTTTCAGCCAAGGCACAGCTCAACGTCGAAGAGAAAAGTGCCATTGCAAAATATGCGGCAACGATGATCAATGATGAAGATTTCATATTTATAGATGCAGGAACCAGCACGGAGCTCATGATCGACTATATCGGCGAAACAAATGCTACATTTGTCACCAATGGAATAGCACATGCCAAGAGACTTCTGAAGAAGAACCTCAGAACATACATGATAGGCGGACTTGTTAAGCCGATCACAGAGGCGATCATCGGAGCCGAGGCAGTCAATTCCATGAAAAAGTTCAATTTCACAAAGTGCTTTCTTGGAACGAATGGAATCCATATGGATTACGGATTCACAACGGTTGATGTGGAAGAGGCTATGGTGAAGATGGAAGCGGTGAACAGATCTTATGCGAGCATAGTCCTTGCTGACAGCAGCAAGTTCGACAAGGTGACGGCAGTGACATTTGCAGCAATCGAAAAAGCCTGTATTATCACTGACAGACTTGTAAATGATAAGTACATAGACGCCACAGTTGTAAAGGAGGTACTCAGATAATGATTTATACGGTGACATTCAATCCGGCGCTCGATTATGTTGTCAAGATGGACAGCCTTGAGCTTGGAATGGTGAACAGAAGTAAGTCAGAAGCCATATTCTATGGCGGCAAAGGTATCAATGTCTCAACCGTACTTAAGAACATAGGAGTTGATTCCGTAGCTCTCGGTTTTGTTGCCGGATTTACCGGTAAGGAGATTGAGGACGGAGTCAAGGCCATGGGAGTTAAGACAGATTTTATCCAGCTGAAGGATGGTCTCAGCAGGATAAATGTCAAGATCAAGGCAGAACAGGAGACGGAGATCAACGGACAGGGACCCGACATTAAGAAAGATGAGCTTCAGCAGATGTTTGACAAGCTGGACAAGCTCCAGTCGGGAGATTGCCTGATACTTGCGGGAACCATCCCTGCTTCACTTCCATCTGACATATACGAGCAGATCATGGAGAAGCTTATGAACAGGAACATCGACATCGTGGTGGATGCGACAAGGGATCTTCTGCTCAATGTATTGAAGTTTCGTCCATTCCTCATCAAGCCGAATAACCATGAGCTTGGCGAGATGTTCGGAGTAGTCTTAAAGAGCGATGACGAGATCGTTGAGTATGCGAAGAAGCTCCAGGTCATGGGTGCAAGAAATGTGCTCATATCCATGGCAGGGGACGGAGCAATACTCATCACAGAGACAGGAGAGGTTCACAAGATCGGAGTTCCAAAGGGAACAGTTGTGAACTCAGTAGGGGCAGGTGATTCCATGGTGGCAGGATTCACAGCAAGCTACCTGAAGGATCACAATTACATGGAAGCATTGAAGAGAGGAACAGCAACCGGAAGTGCCACAGCATTTTCAGAAGGCCTCGCCACAGCGGACAAAGTAGAAGAACTCTATAAGCAGTTATAGTAAATTGTACGTGTTCCGTCATGAGAGGGAATACTTAGGAGATTCAGATATCGCACAGTAGCATATGTGGATGCGGCTGATTATTTAAGAGGAGGTTACGCTTATGAGAATTACAGAGCTTTTATCAAAGGAAAGCATTGCTCTGGGTGTAAAGGTAGATTCAAAGGATGCAGCGATCGACTACCTTGTAAACCTGCACGATGCAGCAGGCAACATCTCAGACAAGAAAACATACAAAGAAGGAATACTTAAGAGAGAGGAAGAGGGCTCAACAGCTATAGGAGAAGGAATAGCAATCCCTCACTCCAAGAACAAGGCAGTCAAGAGACCTGGACTTGCAGCTATGACAGTTCCAGATGGAGTTGATTACGACTCACTTGACGGACAGCCATCAAACCTGTTCTTCATGATCGCAGCACCAGAGAGCGGATCAGATGTACATCTTGAGGTGCTTTCAAGACTGTCTATGCTCCTCATGGATGAGGACTTCAGAGCAGAGCTTCTGAAGGCAGCAGACAAGGATGCATTCCTTGCAGTCGTTGACAAATATGAGAACGCAAAGTTCCCAGAGGAGACAGCAGAGAAGCCTGAGGAAAAGGCAGTTGAGAAGGCTCCTGAGAAGAAAGGCTTTAGAGTGCTTGCCGTTACAGCGTGTCCTACAGGAATAGCTCACACATATATGGCAGCCGAGGCACTTGAGAAGGCCGGCGCCAAGATGGGATATGCCTTAAAGGCTGAGACAAATGGTTCAGGCGGAGCAAAAAATATACTTACTGATGAAGAGATCGCAAACTGTGATGGTATCATAGTTGCAGCTGACAAGAATGTTGAAACAGCAAGATTTGATGGAAAGCCAGTTCTTTTCACAAGAGTAGCAGATGGAATACACAAGCCTGAGGAACTCATACAGAAGATCGTGGATGGTCAGGTTCCTGTTCACCACGAGGAGGGCGGCAGAAAAGAGTCAAGCAGTGCAAATGGCAGTGTGGGAAGTAGGATCTACAAGCATCTTATGAACGGAGTATCACACATGCTCCCATTCGTAATCGGCGGTGGTATCCTCACAGCTCTTGCATTCCTTATAGATACACTTTGTGGATTCGGTGCAACAGGTGGATCCAACTTCGGTTCCATGACACCGCTCTCAGCATTCTTCAAGTATGCCGGCGGCCTGGCGATGGGCGTGATGGTTCCGGTACTTGCAGGATTTATAGCAGAGTCCATAGCGGACAGACCTGGACTTGCAGTCGGATTCCTCGGTGGTATCCTGGCATCTTCCGGAAATGCAGCCTTGTCTGGTTATGTATGGGCAGGAGATAACCTTGGCGGATTCCAGTCATTTATATCAAAGTTTGGATTTGTAGCAGAGGGCGGCGGAAATACAGTATCAGGTTTCCTCGGCGGTATCGCAGCAGGTTTCCTTGCAGGATATGTAGTTCTTCTTCTTAGAAAGATCTGCTCCAAATTCCCTAAGTCACTGGAGGGAATTAAGCCAACACTTATATATCCACTTGTTGGTATGTTTATAGTTGCAGTACTTATGATATTTATACTCAATCCAATTATTGGATTGATCAATACAGGACTTTCAGATATGCTGACAGCCCTTGCAAATAAAAATCTTCTCATCCCACTTGGAATTATCCTCGGCGGTATGATGGCGATAGACATGGGCGGCCCTATCAACAAGGCAGCTTATGTATACGGAACAATGGTTCTCGCAACAGCGTCAGAGCTTGTCGCAGGCGGCGCACAGCTTTCAGATCCAGCAGTTCAGGCGTGCTATATCTCAATGGCATCAGTTATGGTAGGTGGTATGGTACCTCCACTTGGAATTGCTCTTGCATGTATCTTCTTCCCTAAGAAGTTCACAAAGGCAGAGAGAAACTCAACAGTATCAAACATCGTAATGGCTTGTGGATTCATCACAGAGGGTGCAATACCATTTGCAGCTGCAGATCCACTCCACGTAATACCATGTACACTCGTAGGCGCAGCAGTTGCAGGTGGAATGTCAGCAGCATTCAAATGTACACTGATGGCACCTCACGGCGGAATCTTTGTATTCGCAACAGTAGGCAACTGGTTACCATACATCATCTCATGGCTTGTAGGATCAGTGATCACATGTATCATGCTCGGTCTTATCAAGAAAAATGCTCAGGATTAAAAATTGCACAAAAGTAATGCACAAAAAACGACAGAATGTTATAATTTATACAATTGGGGTTTGTGAAAATCTGTCGGATATATGGAATAACGAAAAAGGTGTGGGGAACATCTGACTGTGATACCATATAACAGAAAAATGCAGATCAAATGTTTTTACAAAATTCTGCTAAATCCGAGGGTTGATAAGAAACAGAACCATAAAGCAGATAATTACAAGTCACAATATATTATTAAACAAAACAAGGGCCGCTTATGAAACACAAATTCTGCAAGTGATTGTATATATCATTTGAAGGGAATTTGAGGCCGCCGGTTCTTAGATGGCTCGGCAGAGGCATCTTAGTACCGCTGCAGGCCGAAATAAGCGGGAGCGACCCGAAAATGATATATACAATCACTTGCAGTCGTATAATGATCATTGCGGCCCGTATTAGAAAAGGAGAAGACTATTATGGTAGCACAGACAGTAAAAGTAGTAAATGAACAGGGACTTCACATGAGACCAGCAGGAGTATTTGCAAAGGAGATGACAAAGTTCTCATGCGCAGTAACTCTCGACGTAGCAGGCAAGAAGATCAATGCCAAGAGCGTAATGCTCATCATCGCAGCATGCATCAAGTGTGGTGCTGAGGTTACAGTAGAGTGTGACGGTGCAGACGAGAAGGAGGCTCTTGCAAAGGCAGTTGAGCTCATCGAGTCAGGATTCGGCGAGTAGGACATGTAGATGTTCTGACGTTGCAGCAGGGAAATGATAAGTGAAATCTGATATCAGACTTCAGTAAATGTTACGGACAAATGGTACTCAGATTGAGTACCATTTGTTGTATAGAGAATAATTGGAGGTTTTCTTATGAATAAAGGAATCGCGGGTTCAGCCGGCTACGGCGTTGGAAAGGTTGTGATCATATCTGACGCAAAGCCGGAATATGAGAACAGAACAATCACAGATACAGATGCAGAGATTAAGAGATATGACGATGCAGTTGCAGCATTTACAGAGAAGACACATGCCATGGCAGAGGCCATGAAGGATAGTGTCGGAGAGCACAATGCGGAGATCCTTGAGGGACACATACTGCTCCTCACAGATCCGGGGATGGATGAGATCACAAAGGGCGCGATTATGAGCGGAACCTGTGCAGAGGCTGCATTTGAGAGTACATGTGATATGTTTGCCGGAATGTTCCAGATGGCAGATGATGAGCTCACAAGACAGAGAGCAACTGATATTGGCGACATCAAGGTGAGAATGCTCAAGATACTCACAGGTACACCTGATGTGAACATATCAGAGGTTCCAACTGGAACTATCCTTGTGGCTGAGGATCTCACCCCATCCATGACAGCAGGAATCGTCAAGGAGAATGTGGCAGGAATCATCACTGCGGTTGGTGGCAAGACATCCCACTCAGCTATTCTTGCGAGAGCACTTGAGATACCGGCGGTACTCAGCGTGGATGGAATAGTTGACATGGTTTCAGATGGAATGACAGCAGTAGTTGACGGATGCGATGGAATCTGCATACTTGATCCGTCCCCGGAAGATATAGAAGAATATCGGGCAAAGAGAGAGAAGTATCTTAGCGACAAGGCTCTTCTTGAGGTATATAGAGGCAAAGACACAGTCACAGCTGACGGTGTAAAGGTACATTTGTATGGCAATATCGGTAATCCGGAGGATGCAAAGCAGGTTGCTGCATGTGATGGAGAGGGCGTTGGCCTTTTCAGAACAGAGTTCCTGTTCATGGGCGCATCGGAGCTCCCATCTGAGGAAGAGCAGTTCCAGGCGTACAAGGCGGCTGCCGAGACCATGGAGGGCAGAGAAGTCATCATCAGAACACTTGATGTGGGTGGTGACAAGGATATCCCATACCTTGGACTTGAGAAAGAGGACAATCCGTTCTTAGGTTTCAGAGCAGTGAGATATTGTCTGCAGAATAAAGATTCATACAGAGTACAGCTGAGGGCACTTCTCCGCGCAAGTGCATTTGGCGATATCAAGATCATGGTACCGCTTATCACATGTGTTGATGAGATCAGAAGCGTGAAGGCTCTTGTTAAGGAGCTCATGGCTGAGCTTGATGCAGAGAATATAGCATACAATAAGGATATCCAGGTCGGTGCAATGATAGAAACTCCTGCGGCAAGTCTCATAGCAGACCTGCTCGCAAAGGAGGCAGACTTCTTCAGTATAGGCACAAATGACCTGACACAGTACACCATGGCGGTCGACAGAGGCAATGCAAAGGTTGCGTATCTGTATTCGTCCTACAATCCTGCAGTTCTCCGCTCCATGAAGAATATCATCGAGGCGGCAAATACAGCGGGCATCATGGTAGGCATGTGCGGTGAGGCGGCAGCAGATCCGTTGCTCATACCTCTCCTCATATCATTTGGACTGGGAGAGTTTTCGGTCAGTGCCACTTCAGTCCTTGCGACAAGAGGAGCGATAGCCAAGTGGTCGAAGGCTGAAGCAGATGAGTTGGCAGCAAAGGCACTCTCACTTGCAACAGAGGCGGAGGTTGCGGAACTTCTCAAAGCAAATGCAAGATAGATTAAAAGTGCACAATATGGCTTGGTAAAAATATGAGTACATTTTTGTATGGTTCATGTGTTTGAGAAATCAATAATGAACAAAAACCATGACTCGCAGTGACTATTTTCATGAAAATAAAAAAGTCGGCATTTTTAACTGGAAAAAGTGCCGATTTTTTTGTTACAGTATAATTAGTAGCAGGAAGAACACATAGTGAACAGAGTCAGCCTTGCAGATCGAAACAGACAGGTGCATCATATCGTAATTTTAGTGAGTTTGTTTTAACAGTATTGTAGATGGAAATAATATGGATAGGAGGATGTAATAATGTTTGAGAATGAAAAAGTAAACCATGTGAAGTTTGGTGAAGGCAGTGTGATGGAATGTGATGGAAGCCATATAAGAATTGTATTTTCTTATAATAATGTAGAAAAGACATTTGCCTATCCGGGAGCATTTGACAAGTTTGTCAGCTTTCAGAGTGAAGAGGCACAGCAGGTGGCTGAGAGTGAGCTGGAGCAGATAAAGCTGAACCAGAAAAAGCTGGAGGGAATGAAGAAGCTTATAATTCAGGAGAACGAGAGAAGGAAAGAGGAAGCACTCAAGGCCAAGGCGAAGAGGAAGAGACAGTAATATAAAGTAAGATATAATAGTCCCTGCCAGAGAGAAAAATTTCTCTTTTGGCGGGATTTTTTGTACCTGAGGATCATTTTTAGAACAGTGATATTTTTACATATACCTTGATTTTGTTGATATTTTTTGCTAAATTAAGTACGTACGTGTATAAATAGGGGCAAATGCACCCATTTACAGAATAAAATGATCATAACAGTCAGAATTTGGCTGTCGGAAAGGACGGAGCACAGAGTGTATAAGATTACTAAGGTTGAACAGTTGACAGAGACCATATACCTCATGGACGTGGTTGCACCACGAGTTGCAAATAAATGTCTTCCGGGACAGTTTGTAATTGTCAGAGGTTCAGAGGATGGAGAGAGAATCCCTCTCACTATCTGCGATTACTCAAGAGAGGACGGAACCATCACTATAGTATTCCAGGTAGTTGGAGCTGCTACAGAGATGATGAAGAATAAGAAGGCAGGAGATTCATTTGCGGATTTCGTTGGACCACTTGGATGTCCATCAGAGTTCTGCAAAGAAGATATAGAAGAGCTCAAGAAAAAGAAGATCCTCTTCGTTGCAGGTGGTGTTGGAACAGCGCCTGTATACCCACAGGTAAAGTGGCTCCACGAGCAGGGCATCGAAGCTGATGTCATCGTCGGAGGAAGAAACAAGTCACTCATCATTCTTGAGGACAAGATGAAGAAGGTAGCCGGCAACCTGTATATCACGACAGATGACGGTTCATATGGAAGCAAGGGCGTCGTTACAAATGAGATCCAGAAGCTCGTAGACGCTGGCAATAAGTATGATGTATGTGTAGCCATCGGACCTATGATCATGATGAAGTTCGTATGTAAGCTCACAAAGGAGCTTGAGATCCCTACAGTTGTCAGCCTTAACCCTATCATGGTAGACGGAACAGGTATGTGTGGTGCCTGCCGTGTAACTGTTGGCGGTGAGGTTAAGTTTGCGTGTGTAGATGGACCAGAGTTCGATGGTCACAAGGTGAACTTTGAGGAGGCTATGCAGCGCCAGCAGCTCTACAAGACTGCAGAGGGCAGAGCATTCCTTGCAGCAAAAGAGGGCGATACCCATCATGGCGGATGTGGAAACTGTGGAGGTGACAAGTAATGGCTATAGAAGTAGATGTTTGGAAGAGAGTACCAGTTCGTGAGCAGGAGCCAGAGGTTCGTGCAAAGAATTTTGAAGAGGTTTGTTACGGATATAATGAAGAGGAGGCTATGGCTGAGGCTTCAAGATGTATAGGATGTAAGAACGCCCCATGTATGAAGGGCTGTCCTGTATCTATCAATATCCCTGGATTTATAGCTCAGGTCAAGGAGGGCAATTTCGCTGAGGCGTTCAAGATCATCAGCGAGTCATCAGCACTTCCTGCTGTATGTGGCCGTGTATGTCCACAGGAGACACAGTGTGAGCAGAAGTGTATCAGAGGAATCAAGGGCGAGGCGATATCCATCGGTAAGCTTGAGAGATTTGTTGCTGACTGGGCCCGTGAGAACGGAATCAAGCCAGAGCCTGCAAAGGAGATGAATGGTCACAAGGTGGCAGTCATCGGATCAGGCCCTTCAGGTGTGACAGCAGCCGGAGATCTTGCAAAGATGGGTTACGATGTAACTATATTCGAGGCACTTCACCAGCCGGGCGGAGTTCTCGTATACGGAATTCCAGAGTTCCGTCTTCCAAAGGAGAAGGTAGTTGCCAAGGAGATCGAGAACATCAAGTCACTTGGTGTTAAGATAGAGACAAATGTAGTAGTAGGAAAGTCAGTAACAATTGACTCTCTCCTTGAGGATGAGGGATTTGACGCAGTGTTCATCGGATCAGGTGCAGGACTTCCTAAGTTCATGGGTATCCCAGGCGAGAATGCCAACGGCGTATTCTCAGCAAATGAGTACCTTACAAGAAGCAACCTCATGAAGGCGTTTGACGAGAATTCAAATACACCTATCATGAGAGGTAAGAAGGTTGCCGTTGTCGGTGGTGGAAATGTTGCTATGGATGCAGCAAGAACAGCACTCAGACTTGGTGCTGAGACACATATCGTATACAGACGTTCAGAGGAGGAGCTCCCAGCCAGAGTTGAGGAGGTTCATCACGCTAAGGAAGAGGGAATCATATTTGATCTCCTCACAAACCCAACAGAGATCCTTGAGGATGAGAACGGCTGGGTATGCGGTATGAAGTGTGTGAAGATGGAGCTCGGTGAGCCAGACGCATCAGGCAGAAGAAGACCTGTTGTGATTCCAGATTCAGAGTTCACAATGGACGTTGACACAGTAATCATGTCACTTGGAACTTCACCAAACCCACTTATCTCATCTACAACAGAGGGACTTGAGACAAACAAGTGGAAGTGTATCGTTGCAGAAGAGGCAAACGGACAGACAACCAAGGAAGGCGTATATGCCGGTGGCGATGCCGTAACAGGTGCTGCAACAGTTATCCTTGCAATGGAAGCTGGCAGAGCTGGTGCAAAGGGAATTGATGAGTACATCAAGAACAACAAGTAATAATTATATAGAGTCATAAAAACAGGGCTGATGTGTATAGGGAATACTTCACATCAGTCTTTGTTTTATATACGGGGGATTAGTTATGTATGATGAATTTGCAAAATGGTTAGACAGAATTTTAGATGAGAATATGCCGCTGCCGGGGGTGGCGATCAACTTCAATATATATGAAGAGGTGGACTTGCATTGGTCGATCCAGTTGATAAGTTCAACTTATTTTGACGAGGAGGACGAGGACTGGAATTGTTACGAGGAGTTCACGACAGGGGAAGATCTGTACGAATGGCAGCAGGGTGTAGGCTGGGAGAAGATACTTGATATTTCCTGTGAGATGATCAGAAAGTATCTCACAGAAGGAAAATATGCTGAGAAACTTAAGAAGTACGAGGCTGTTGCCGCTGGATTTGTGGACGGCGATGTGGAAATCCTGTACAGAAGATAGAGTGTTATGGAAACTAGTATGTAGTAGAAAATTGAAAATCTAGTGGGTAGTAGGAAATCGAGTGAATTGTGGGAAAACGAAAGCATTATAAGAAATAATGCACGTTGTATGAAAATGTGTGAGTTGTAGAAATATAGTATGTATTGCAGAAAAATTGTGATAGGTGGGTGACAACATGAAAACTTTATATGTATCAGATCTGGACGGTACGCTTCTTCGCAGCGATGAGACCACATCCGAGTATACAAACAGTGTAATCAATAATCTGACAGATAGAGGAATGATATTCTCTTATGCCACGGCGCGTTCACTTGTTACAGCGAAGAAGGTGACAAAAGGACTGCGGGCAGAAATTCCGTTGATCGTGTACAATGGTGCGTTTATAGTGGACAATCTTACCGGTGAAGTCCTTGCTGCGAATTACTTTGATGAATCGGTAGGATCAGTGCTTGACGATCTGTTCGGTAATCAGATATTTCCGATAGTGTATGCGCGGATAGATGGCAGGGAGAAATTTTCGTATGTTCCGGAGCTGTGCACAGATGGTATGAAGAAATTCCTGCTCAGCAGGCAGGGGGATGTCAGGACAAATGTCGTAAAGTCTGCGGAGAACTTGAAAGTGGGAGATATTTTCTACATAACCTGCATTGACAGTCCGGAAAAATTAAAGCCAATGTACAATAAATATAAAGAAACATTTCACTGTGTATATCAGAAAGACATTTATACAGATGAACAATGGCTGGAGATCATGCCGTTTGCAGCATCTAAGGCAAATGCAATAAAACAGTTGCAGGAACTTCTGGAATGCGACAGGGTGGTTGCCTTTGGAGATGGCAGGAATGATATAGATATGTTTGAACTTGCTGACGAAAGCTACGCAGTGCAAAATGCTGATGAACAGCTAAAAAGGTATGCCACATCGGTTATATCATCAAATGATGAGGATGGGGTGGCGCACTGGCTTGAGGATAATTATATCGTAAAATGACGAAAACTTATGGGTAAAAATCCAGGTTGAGTATAACGGTAAATATACATAAAAATCAGGTTGTAATTTGCGCAGAGCAGGGTATATAATGACACTACACATTTATAATCTTAAGTAAATATGCTAATATGATTGTGAAACACAAGTTGCACCACGAGATAAGGTGCTTGAATAGGGAAAAGGACAATTGCGGTTATGTAGGATAATATTGTAATTGCCTTAGAAAGTGAGAAGGAGAAGACATCTTATGGAAAAGAAAGAACTGATATACTACAGACTGGATGAGGTGGATGAGAAGATACTTGCCATGCTTCAGGACAATGCACGTGTATCACTCAAGGATATAGGCGCTGAGGTGTCCATGTCACCTACAGCAGTTGGAACAAGAATAGACAGGATGCTTGCCGAGGGCGTGCTTGAGGGATTTACCACCAAGCTCAACCCAGAGGCCATGGGCCATTATATCAAAGCATTTATCAATCTGGAGGTTTCGCCGGAGCAGAAGGCAGAGTTCTATCCATATATAGACAGCGTGTTAAATGTTGTGGAGTGCAACTGCGTGACAGGAGATTACTCAATGCTCATAGAGGTACGTTTCAAGACAACAGCAGATCTCGATCATTTTGTTGGAGAACTTCAGAGATTTGGCAAGACCAAGACTCAGATCGTATTCTCCACAAATGTAAAGCACAGATGCAGATACTGGAAGAATGATCTTCACCACGATGAGGAGAAGAAGTAAAAATTGAAAACTGTGTCGAAAAGACTTTAGACGTTTAACTCAGCGGGAAATACCCCAAAACAAGAAGAATGTTTATAAATAATAAGCTTAATTGATAAAAACAGGGGAAAATTAAGCAAAAACAAAAAAATACTTAGATTTCACAAGTTTTTTCTTTACAATCTTAATTTCCTATACTATAATAGGGAGCGTGGTCAGGAAATAATTAACAGGTCACGATATATAATCAGTTTAGGAGGATTTTTACTATGTCATATGTTGATGAAGTACTCGAGATAGTACAGAAGAAGAATGCAGATCAGCCTGAGTTCTTACAGGCAGTAACAGAGGTTCTTGATTCACTCAGACCTTGTATCGAGGCAAATGAGGAGCTTTACAGAAAGAACGCTATCCTTGAGAGAATCACAGAGCCAGATAGACAGCTCATGTTCAGAGTACCATGGGTAGATGACAACGGACAGGTACAGGTCAACAGAGGTTTCCGTGTACAGTTCAACAATGCCATTGGACCATACAAGGGAGGTCTCAGACTTCACCCATCAGTAAACCTTGGTATCATTAAGTTCCTTGGTTTCGAGCAGGTTTTCAAGAACTCACTTACAACACTTCCAATCGGTGGTGGTAAGGGTGGTTCAGACTTCGACCCTAAGGGTAAGTCAGACAGAGAGATCATGGCATTCTGCCAGAGCTTCATGACAGAGCTTTGCAAGTATATCGGTGCTGATGTCGATGTTCCAGCTGGAGATATCGGAACAGGCGCTAGAGAGATCGGTTTCATGTTCGGTCAGTTCAAGAGAATCCGTGGATCATACGAGGGAGTTCTCACAGGTAAGGGACTTACATATGGTGGATCACTTGCTCGTACAGAGGCTACTGGTTACGGACTGCTTTACCTTACAAACGCACTGTTAAAGGATCATGACATTGATATCGCAGGCAAGACTTGTGCAGTATCAGGTGCTGGTAATGTTGCAATCTACGCAATCCAGAAGGCACATCAGTTAGGTGCTAAGTGTGTTACATGTTCAGATTCTACAGGTTGGATCTACGATCCAGAAGGAATCGATGTTGCACTTCTTAAGGAAGTTAAGGAAGTTAAGAGAGCACGTCTTGATGCTTATGCTGCTGCCAGACCATCAGCTGAGTACCATGTAAAGAAGGATGCAAATGATCACGGCGTATGGTCAATCAAGTGTGACCTTGCTCTTCCATGTGCTACACAGAACGAGCTTAACCTTGACGATGCTAAGATGCTTGTTGCAAACGGCGTTATCTCAGTAACAGAGGGCGCTAACATGCCTACAACTCTTGAGGCTACTAAGTACCTTCAGGAGAATGGTGTTCTCTTCGTTGGTGGTAAGGCTGCAAATGCAGGTGGTGTTGCTACATCAGCTCTTGAGATGAGCCAGAACAGCGAGAGACTTTCATGGACATTCGAGGAAGTTGATGGCAAGCTCAAGGGAATCATGGAGACAATCTACGCTAACATCTCAGATGCAGCAAAGAGATACAACATGACAGTTGGCGGAAACGCAGACTATGTTGCAGGTGCTAACATCGCCGGTTTCGAGAAGGTTGTTGACGCTATGCTTGCTCAGGGCGTTTGCTAATCCTAGGTAATAGGCGAGAGCCATATCTTCAAATCAACTAGACATAAGATTATAATATAAGACTATAGACGTCCATCTGTGGAGTGATCCGCAGATGGGCGTTTTTGCGTTGCAGCAGTATCCTGCGCTTACTTTTGGGGTGATCTCTATGTTGTATATCCAATCATATTTGTCTACCCTCACTTGGACTTAGCTTCTATCATGCACGCCGCGCCAAGCACGATAAGGACGCATGGCTCTCTGCGGCGGCACAGAAGCGTCAAAGCTCGGTCGCCGGCACTATCGATTGGAGATACAACATAGAGAACATACCCCAAAAGTAAGCGCAGGATACTTTTATATATTTAAACTTCGTTTAAGTTTGGCAGGTTATTATAGCCTCATCAAGAGGAGATAAGACAAGAAAGGATGATGCTTATGGCAGACAACACGTTTAAAAGATATGAACTTAAATACATGCTGACTCGATACCAGTACAAGCAGATAATGAGCGAAATGATAAGGTATATGCAGCCGGACCGGTTCGCACACAGCCAGATCATTAACATATATTTCGACACTCCTTCCCACAGGCTCATCAGAGACTCCATAGAAAAGCCGGTTTACAAAGAGAAGCTCAGGCTAAGAAGCTATGGAGTCCCGGATGACGATTCAGAGGTTTTTATTGAGCTCAAGAAGAAATACAAATCGGTTGTGTACAAAAGAAGGCTGGAGGTACCTGAACAGGAGGCTATGGATTATCTGGTGGGAGGTCAGCCGCTGCACGAGGATTGTCAGATTGGCAGAGAGATAGATTATTTCATGCAGGTATACAAAGATCTGGAGCCTGCAGTGGTTCTCTCATATGAGAGGGATGGATGACCCGGAGCTCAGGATCACGTTTGATTACAATATACTGTGGCAGAATGATGATCTGACACTTCAGAAAGAACCATATGGGCACAAGGTCATACCAGAATATAAGGTGTTGATGGAGATCAAGATGGCAGGTGGGTTCCCGCTGTGGCTGTCACATCTGCTCACAAAGTATGGAGCATACAAGACGTCATTTTCAAAGTATGGAGAGGCGTATAAACAGATGGTTGGTTGACATAAGTCGAGGGCAAATTATGTAAATTATAAAGTGACAAGCATAAGCAGGAGGATATAGAAGATGACAGGATTATTTGACAGTATATTTGGAACGGCGACAACGATATCAGTGCAGGAGTTTCTGATCTGCATAGCGGTATCCCTTATAATAGGAGTATTCCTTGCGTTGGTTTACGCATTCAGAAGTAAATACACCCAGAGTTTTCTGGTGACATTGGCACTTATACCTGCGGTTGTGTGCGTGGTGATCATGATGGTAAATGGCAATGTTGGCGCGGGCGTTGCGGTGGCAGGAGCATTCAGCCTTGTAAGGTTTAGATCGGTTCCAGGTTCGGCAAAGGAGATATGCGCCATATTCCTTGCGATGGGAGCTGGACTTGTGACCGGAATGGGATTTATAGGATATGCAGTATTATTTGCCGCCATACTAGGCGGAGCGATGTTCATTTGCAGCCTTACTGGATTTGGCGGCGGAAGGGATGAAGAGAGAGCCCTGAAGATCACCGTGCCTGAAAATCTCGACTATACAGAGGCATTTGATGAGATACTTGCCGACTGTACAGACAGTTACAGACTGATAAATGTGAAGACGACCAACATGGGAAGCCTGTTCAAGCTTACATATGTGGTGAAGCTTAAGAAGGACACAAATCAGAAGGATATGATAGATAAGCTCAGAGTGAGAAATGGCAACCTTGAGATCATGCTGGCACAGGTGGATTCGGGGGACACGACATTGTAGAAGTCAGTTGATAAGGCAGATACTTAGTAAGGAGATGATCGTATGAGGAAGAATAAATATATGAGACATAGAGCGGGAATCCGCAAATGTCTGGCTATAGGGTTGACAGCGGCCATGTGCATGGCCATGCTTGCCGGATGTTCAACCAGCCAGAGCACAAGCTCGACTTCAGATACTGAGGTGACAAGTGATGTGAGCACAGAGACGGACGCTGATAAAGAAAGCCCAAATGGCAGTGCGGATGCAGAGAATACCAGTGTAAAGACAGAGATGACTGTGGAGGAGATGCAGGCGTCTATAGATGAAGCCATGAGCGATGCGGCTATAGATATAACAGATATGTTCACGAAGCGGGATCTGGCGGGAACCTATGATGAGAGCGAGGCTGCGAAGATAACGCTGTCGGGAAAGACCGCCACATGCGACAGCTCAAATGTACAGATAGAGGATGGTGTGGTGACGATCAAAGCGGCAGGTGTATACGTTCTGTCAGGGACACTCACAGACGGCACCATCGTGGTGGATGCGGGCGATGACGATAAGGTTCAACTTGTACTTGACGGAGTATCGATCACGGCTGCGGATTATGCGGCAATATATGCGAAGAACGCTGACAAGGTATTTGTGACGTTGGCGGAAGGGGCAGAGAACAGTCTTACGGTGTCCGGAGACTACGTTCAGACGGATGACAACAATGTGGATGCCGTGATATTTGCCAAATGCGACCTTACACTGGGCGGCACCGGAAGTCTGACGGTCAAAGACACTACGGGACATGGAATCTTGTCCAAGGATGACCTGGTGGTTACAGGTGGCACCTATACCATAGACAGTCAGGATCACTGCCTGAACGCTAAGGATAGCGTGAGAATTGCGGACGGAACATTTAACCTGAGCTGTGATGAGGATGGTATACATGCGGGAAATGACGACCAGCAGGATGGATATGTATATATAGAAGGCGGAGACATCAACATATCGGTTGGGGATGATGCGATCCATGCGGAGGGACTTCTGATAATAACCGGTGGAGATATAGATGTATCTAAGAGTTATGAGGGGGTAGAGGGGGATAAGATCCTTGTGACTGGCGGTAATATAGATGTGATATCCAGTGATGACGGCTTCAATGCAGCTGGAGGCAGCTCAGGTTCGGGAGGCAACCATGATGGTTTTGGAGGTGGCCCAGGCATGGGCGGAGTGGACATGGATGCCGACAGTGATGCATATATTCTTATAACAGGAGGAACGATAAATATAAATGCCAATGGTGATGGAATAGATTCCAACGGCTATATTGGAATCACAGGAGGCAGCGTATATGTACTCGGCCCTTCGGACAATGGCAATGGGGCGATGGACTACGGAATGTGTGCGGCGATAACAGGCGGCGAGATCGTAGCTGTGAGTGGTTCCGGTATGGCTCAGGAATTTGGAGATGAGTCCACACAGTGCTCGGCTCTTGTTAACTTTGATGAGTGGGTTGACGCCGGCGAAACGATCACACTTACTGATTCAGATGGCAAGGAGGTGCTCAGCTATAAGGTGGATAAGAAATTTAACTCGGTTGTTATCAGCACATCAGACATGAAACAGGGGGATAACTACACTTTGACTGTCGGTGACCAGAACAGTACATTTACACTGGACGATATTACGTACAGCGAGGGCTCAGGCGGAATGCAGAGACCGGGCGGCAATTTAGATAATGGCGGAATGCAGAGACCGGGCGGCAACTCAGATGATGGAAATATGCAGAGACCAGGCGGCAACTCAGATGATGGAAATATGCAGAGACCAGGTGGCAATTCAGATGATGGAAATATGCAGAGACCGGATGGTGATTCAGATAATGGGCAGAATGACAGCGCAAATGGCAGTTTACAGAACAAAGACAATAGTTCGAGCTCAGACAGCATGAGCATATAGAAGATAATTCCAGACGCTTTAATAGCCGAAAACAGTTGATTAATTTGCAAAAATGCTTAATATTATAAAGACATGAGATTTTTGTAGTTAATACACAGTTGGTAAAAGAGCAGATACCCAATATGACTGGAAGGAGAACCCATATGAAGTTATATGTTGCAAGACACGGAGAGACGGAATGGAACAGACTTAATAAGGTCTGTGGCAGGACAGATTCCCATCTTACAGATAAAGGACTTCAGCAGGCACAGCTCCTTGCAGAGAGATTGGATAGCTGCTCTATTGACGTGATAATAGCATCGCCGCTCTCCAGGGCACAGGAGACGGCCGGGGCGGTGGCGGAGAGAAAGCATTTGCCTGTCATCACGGATGAGAGGCTTATAGAACAGGATTACGGTGTGTATGAGGGTGTTCAGAGGGACGACAGGGATTTCCTGAACAACAAAAGGATGTTCGCATACAGATATCCCGGAGGAGAATCCATGATGGATATCGCCAGGAGAACGTACGATCTGATAATTGAAACCCGCGAGACATATCCGGATTCGTCGGTGTTGTTTGTCTGCCATAACGGAATATGCAGGGCGATATGCAGCTATTTCATGGATATGACCAACGAGGAGTATTTTGGATTCAGTCAGGACAATTGTGGGTACAATATCTACGAGTGCTGATCTGAGAAGGAGTGTTTTATAATATGAAGGAATTGCTTATAGATTCATTTAAGGATGCACTGTTTGATACGGTGAAGCTCATCCCGTTTCTGCTCATCACCTATGTGGTCATGGAGTGGCTTGAGAGAAAAACTGCAGGCCGACAGGCACATGTGCTTGGAAAGGCAGAGAAGCTTGGACCATTGATTGGCGGAGTGCTGGGAATAGTGCCACAGTGCGGATTTTCACTTATGGCATCCAACCTGTACAGCGGAGGCGTGATAGGGGCGGGCGTGCTCATAGCCGTGTTCATGTCAACCTCGGACGAGATGCTGCCGATCATGCTGTCAAATGACGCGATAAGCGCGGGGACAATAGTGAAGATCCTTGCGACAAAGGCGGTCATAGCCGTAATAACAGGCTATATGGTAGGATTTGTGCTGGACAGAATGAGAAAGCCGGTTCAGGTAAAGAAGATAGATCCGGTTCACAGACATGGTGGACATGATGAGCACGAACACCATAGCGGACATGCGCACAGTGACTCTGCAAAAGCGGCAGAAAGCTCTCTGCACACACAGAATATAGTGTATAAGGATGCTGCTGAGAAGAAAGGAAAGGGACATGTGCATGACTATGTCCATGAGCACAGTCACGACCACGGACATTTGGGAGAGAAGAATATCCATGAGGTGTGCGAACAGGAACACTGCGACTGCGAGGGGGGAATATTCAGATCTGCTCTGGTGCACACTGCAAAGATTGCGATATTTATATTTATATTCTCACTTGTGATAAATGTGATCATAGAGGCTATAGGAGAGGAATCCATAGCCCGCATATTCAATGATGTGCCTGTGCTTGGAGAGGCGGCAGCAGCGTTGGTGGGCCTTATTCCTAACTGTGCGGCATCAGTCATAATAACCGAGCTGTATCTTCAGGGAATACTCAGCGCGGGTGCTATGATGTCAGGACTTCTGGTGAGTGCAGGAGTAGGCCTTGTGGTGCTCTTTAGGATGAACAGGCATAGACCTGCGGAGAATATAAGGATAGCAGTGGTGCTGTATGCTGCAGGACTTGCGTGGGGACTCATAATAAATGCTCTTGGAATCACATTTTAGCAGAGTGTAGAGAAAATAAATGTAAGCGATGCGCAGTGACCGCATTGCAATAAAGTAAAAAAGGGCTGCGAAAAAACTCAATCGAGTTTTTTCACAGCCCCTTGTGTGTGTGTTGTTACTTTGTGCGTTTCTTACCGCAGACAGGACAGATATCCTGATCCGTAGGCTGTCCGCATCCCCAGCAGATCCAAGTGTCCCCTTCACTGGATGGTTGCTCCTCCAGCTTTTGTGTCGGCTTCATCTTGAAGTTTTTGGAAACAATCTCCACATTGCCGTCCTCGTCAAGAGTAGTCTTGATATCTGCGGCGGCGGGAGCTGTGTCCGATGAAATATTTTTCTTCTTTTTCCCAAATCCAAATCCCATTTTATAACCCCGATTCTATAACATATATAATATATTCTAATGCAATATATACAATTAAGCAATAGAAATTTGGACAAAATCGCCTATGCTGTTGTAAAATTTGATGAAAAGCACCTATTGCCATGCGCCATCAAATGTGATCACCTGGCCATTCAGGTATTCTCCACACTCGGCAATGTGCACAATGAAATCTGCCGCTTCATAAGGTGTGGCCATTCTTCCTGCAGGTATTTCATCCTCCAGCATCTGGCGTTCCTCCGGTGACAGATGACCGTTCATGGAGGTGTCAATTGCGCCAAATGCTATGGCGTTGACGGTTATACCGCTTGGAGCAAGCTCCTTTCCAAGAGCCTTTGAGAAGGAATTTACAGCACCTTTGGAGGCTGAATATGCGACCTCACACGACGCACCGACATTTCCCCACACGGATGAGATATTGATTATGTGTCCTTTGTGGAGCTGGATCATGTGAGGAACCACGAGTCGGCAGCTATTGAAAACCGAGTACACATTTGACTTCATGGTTCTGTCAAAATCCTGGGCTGTCATATCGTTTATAAGCCCCACATAAGATATGCCGGCATTGTTGATGAGGAGATCGATGTCGCTGCCGAGATGATCTATGGTATTTTGTATAAACTTTTCCATAAATTCCATATCCCCGGCGTCTCCGGTCTCACAGTAACAGATGCAGCCTTTTGCCGTAAGTTCGTCTCTCAGAGAGAGAAGCTCTTCTTTGTGTTTGAATGAAGTGATAGATATGCTGTTATATTTGTCTGAAAGCGCCAGGGCCGTTTCCCTTCCGATGCCCGTAGAGGCGCCAATTATTATCGCTGTTTTCAAATCTGTACCTCCGCTATTTGTGAACAAAAATTTAATTCTAGTATATCATGCGAATTAAATGTTGAAAATAAAAAAGCACTTTGGTATACTCTAGTTGTTTTTGTTAACAAATGAGAATATACATTTATATTGAGATGGAGGCTATATAATGGGTAAGAAAGTAATGAAATTATTCTTAGATACAATGCTCAGAGCAGCGGTTATCATACTTGCAGTGGCTATAGTTGTCATGCTCGTACTGCTTGCACGAACCGTCAGCAAGAGCAAGAAATCAGACGCATCGGACACGGGCAATAAGACAAGCATCGTGACTGAGGAGTCAGATCCGTCAGATCCTACATTTGGAGGTTCAGGCGATGCTGCAGACAGTTCAGACACATCAGCGGATGACAGCTCACAGGATGCTTCAACAGAGGATGCAAATGCGGGAAATGCCAAGGGTGCAAATGTAGTAGTGCTCAACGCATCAGGCGTGTCAGGTGTGGCAGCTACATGGCAGACAACACTCACAGCGGATGGATACACATCAGTAGATATAGGAACATATGACAACGGAGATCAGTCAACAACAGTTATCTACACATCAGATTCATATGATGTTAGCGGACTTGTAAGCCTTCTGGGTGGAGCGGCAACGGCTGACAGATCAGATATTGACTCATCTGTTGCTTCAGATGTCGACATTTCAGGTGCAGACATTGTCGTAGTAATAGGTGTGGACAACGCAGCCAACAACTAGATATAGAAGAATATGTAGAAAATATATAGAAAACTCTGCTGATATCGTAATAGAAAACACCGATATCAGTAGAGTTTTTTTACTGTAGTACAAAATGTTACAGATTTTGCCGGCTGTTCTACATTTTTCTGGTTTGTCAAGTATATATATGAGTAAAAACAATAGGCAAAAGTAATAAAATATACCGAAAACGTGACGAAAAACCCTATTGACATAAATGGGTATGGTGAAGGTTTCACAAAAAAGGAAGTTTAAACCAAGGGAAAACGGTTCGAAAACCGTCAAAATGTTGCAAAATTTGTGCATGTATACAATTTAGACAAAAGTTCAAAATTTTTTTTGAGCAATAATCACATAGAATGAAAAATGCCAATGATGTAGAATAACAATAGTTTTTAGGGTGAACAAAAACAAGATTATATACACTACGGAGGTAATTTCAAATGGCAAGTTTATCACTTAAGAACATTTACAAGGTATATCCTAACGGATTCAACGCAGTTAAGGACTTCAACCTTGAGATCGAAGACAAGGAGTTCATCATCTTTGTTGGACCATCAGGATGTGGAAAGTCAACAACTCTTAGAATGATAGCAGGACTTGAGGATATCAGCTCAGGTGAGTTATGGATCGGCGACAAGCTCGTAAACGATGTAGAGCCAAAGGACAGAGATATTGCGATGGTATTCCAGAACTACGCTCTGTACCCACATATGTCAGTATATGATAACATGGCATTTGGACTTAAGTTAAGAAAGGTTCCAAAGGAGAAGATCGACAAGGCTGTACATGAGGCAGCTAAGATTCTTGATATCGAGCATCTTCTTGACAGAAAGCCAAAGGCTTTATCAGGTGGACAGAGACAGCGAGTTGCTATGGGACGTGCAATTGTCCGTGAGCCAAAGGTATTCCTTATGGACGAGCCTCTTTCAAACCTTGATGCTAAGCTTCGTGTACAGATGCGTGTTGAGATCTCAAAGCTTCATCAGAGACTCCAGACAACTATCATCTACGTAACACATGACCAGACAGAGGCTATGACACTTGGTACAAGAATCGTAGTTATGAAGGATGGTATCATCCAGCAGGTAGATACACCTCAGAACCTCTACGACAAGCCATGTAACCTGTTCGTTGCCGGATTCATGGGTATGCCACCTATGAACTTCATCGATTGTAAGGTTGTTAAGTCAGGTGCTGACGTTCTCCTTATGTTCGGTTCACATTCAATCAAGGTTCCAGACAGCAAGGCTGAGAGACTTATCGCACTTGATGCTATCGATAAGGAAGTTGTTCTTGGTATCCGTCCAGAGGATATTCATGATGAGCAGCTCTTCATCGAGTCATCACCAGAGAGCGTAATCGATGCAAGAATCAACATCTACGAGATGCTTGGTGCCGAGGTTTACTTATACTTCACAATCGACCAGTTCGATATCACAGCAAGAGTAAATGCTCGTACAACAGCTAGACCTGGCGACACAGTTCAGTTCGCATTTGACTTAAGCAAGATCCATATCTTCGATAAGGAGACAGAGGAGATCCTTGTTAACTAGTCTTAGATAACACATAGAACTTACAATTACACTCCAGATAACTGGAAACAGTAGTTTAATTCTTGGAAAATTGAGAAAATGCAGAAAATACATATAAAAAATCTGCATTTTCTCTTTTTTTTTCTACAATTTTGCTTTAAAATAAGAGTAATGGATTACGGGATAAAACGTATAATGAGTATAAGGAGTGAAAAGAATGATATCAAACCAGATTCTTCAGGATACAATAGACGGATTAAAAGGTATAACAAGAACTGACCTGTGCGTGTTGGACACAGAGGGAAAAGTGCTTGCGTCAACACTTAAGGATATAGATGACTGCGAGGATTCAGTTCGTGCATTTGTTGATTCACCGGCAGAGAGCCAGGTTGTAAGAGGTTATCAGTTCTTCAAGGTGTTTGACGATAACCAGTTAGAGCATATTCTCATGGCAAAGGGCGAGACCGATGATACATATATGGTCGGCAAGATTGCAGCATTTCAGATCCAGAACCTTTTGGTCGCATACAAGGAGAGATTTGACAAGGACAACTTTATCAAGAACCTTCTCTTAGACAATCTCCTTCTGGTTGATATCTACAACAGAGCAAAGAAGCTCCACATAGATACTGATGTGAGAAGAATCGTATTTATCATAGAGACAAAGAATGAGAAGGATACCAATGCACTTGAGACAGTACGTAATATCTTCTCAGCCAAGACAAAGGATTTCATCACTGCTGTGGACGAGAAGAACATCATTCTTGTCAAGGAAGTCAAGTCCAACGAGACATATGACGACATGAACAAGATTGCCAAGGTCATCGTTGACATGCTCAATACCGAGGCGATGTCATCTGTACATGTGTCATTCGGAACAATTGTCAATGAGATAAAGGAAGTTTCACGTTCATACAAAGAGGCTAAGATGGCTCTGGATGTTGGAAAGATATTCTATGAGAACACAGATATCATAGCATACAGCAATCTTGGAATAGGACGACTTATTTACCAGCTTCCACTTCCTCTGTGCAAGATGTTCATCAGAGAGATATTTGACGGCAAGAGCCCTGATGAGTTTGACGAGGAGACTTTGTCAACTATCAACAAGTTCTTTGAGAACAGCCTGAACGTATCAGAGACATCAAGACAGTTGTACATCCACAGAAATACTCTGGTATACAGACTTGATAAGTTGCAGAAGAGCACAGGCCTTGATCTGAGAGTATTCGAGGATGCCATCACATTCAAGATCGCTCTTATGGTTGTAAAGTACATGAAGTACATGGAGTCACTGGATTATTAAAATGTCCGGTGGACAGTTGTCTGGGATATAGATCGCATAGAAGCGGCAGCCTTACATATGAATATATGAAGACTGCCGCATCGTGTATTAATTTTAATTCACAAACTATACACAACAAAACAATCAATATGTAGTATAATGAAGCGTGGATGAAATGAATCAGAATCATCCGACTATGGACAAATGTAAGATAATGTACAGTTTATGCCGTAAAGAGGCAATATAGGAGACATGAGATGATAGAGTTAGAGAACGTGAGTATGACATACCCTGGGGGCAATCAGGCGCTCAAGAATGTGAACATCAATATAGAGAAAGGCGAGTTCGTATTTATCGTTGGAAGCAGTGGTTCGGGCAAGACCACTCTGTTCAGGCTTCTGCTCAAGGAGCTCGATCCTACGGAGGGCAATATCACTGTTGCCGGATACGACTATGGTAAGATAAAGAGAAAAGATATACCGAAGGTCAGAAGAAGGATTGGAGTCGTATTCCAGAACTTCAGGCTTCTGAAGGACAGGACTATATACGAGAATGTTGCATTTGCACAGAGAGTTATCCAGACTCCGGCGAGATACATCAGAAGACGCGTTCCGGCCATGCTGACGCTGGTTGGACTTGCAGACAAATACAAATCATACCCGAAGGAGCTCTCAGGTGGTGAGCAGCAGAGAGTTGCCATGGCGAGAGCACTGGTCAACAATCCGGACATCATACTGGCGGACGAGCCTACAGGAAACCTTGATCCTAAGAACTCACTGGATATCATGAACCTCCTTGAGGATATCAACAAGAGAGGAACCACAGTTGTCGTGGTAACCCACAACAAGGATATCGTCAATGAGATGAAGAAGAGAGTTATCACTCTGAAGAAGGGTGTAATTATCAGCGACGAGAAGGAAGGAGGATATATAGATGAAGATTAGTACATTTTTCTATATCCTCAGACAGGGCTTTGCAAATATAAGAAGAAATATTCTGTTCTCACTTGCATCACTTGGAACCATCATATCATGTCTGTTCCTCTTTGGAATCATATATGCGGTGGTTGTAAATTTCCAGTCCGGTATGCAGGAGCTTGAGAATACAGTTACAATATCAGTGTTCTTTGACGAGGATGTGTCGGACGACACGATACAGCTTATCGGATCACAGATAAGAACTCTGGATTATGTAAACACGATGGATTACGTGTCGGCGGATGATGCATGGAATAAATTTGTTGAGCAGAACTACGATGATCCACAGGCGGCAAAGGACGCATTTGGAGAGGATAACCCGCTCAAGAATTCGGCATCATATGAGGTTACACTCAAGGATGTGGCCAGACAGCCGGAGTTCGTGGCATTTGCCCAGGGGCTTTCAGGAGTCAGAAAGGTCAAGAGCTCTGACGTGACCGCGGATAGCATCACGACACTGTCATCCCTTGTCGGATATGCGTCCATAGGAATAGTTGTGATACTGATGCTGGTATCTATCTTCCTTATAAGCAACACTATCACCATAGGTATCACGGTGCGAAAGGAAGAGATAGGGATCATGAAGCTGATCGGTGCGACAAATGTATTTGTAAGGGCGCCGTTCATCATAGAGGGTGTGATCATAGGCGCGGTCGGTTCGGCTATACCTCTGGTTCTTCTGTATTACATGTATGATAAGATACTGACATATGTGGCCGGAAGGTTCAAGGTTGTTACGACGCTGTTTGCATTTGTGAGCCAGCATGACCTGTTCAAGACCATGATACCGGTTGGACTTGTGCTTGGTATCGGTGTTGGACTGGTAGGAAGTATCCTTACAACGAGGAAGCATTTGAGAGTATGATATAATGAGCATTGCGACGGATGCGCTTGCGCAAGACGTCATGATGCGAATGCCCTCATTGAGCCGGCAGGCGATATAATATAATGAAGCACGCTGATGCGTGCGCAGGTCATCGCGCTCACGCACGACGACATAAGATATACTAGTTAATTGTTAGATGGGGATAACAAGGAGTAGTAGATTATGAAAAAGAAAGTCAACGTAAAAGGAAATATCAGAAGGATGGCATTGCTTGCTGCGGGATGTGTAGTCATGGGGGGCATGGCTGCGTCTCAGACCGGGGGAAATATGGCATATGCCATGACGAAGGAAGAGGCTGAGCGTCAGAAGGATGATGCCAGTGAAAACGAGAAGAATGCCAAGGACGTTCTGGATTCTCTGGAGGAACAGCAGAACAAGATCGTTCAGGACGTTGCGGATCTGGATGCCAAGATGACATCCATCCAGACTCAGATAACGAGCCTGCAGGAGCAGACAGACGAGCTCCAGACGGAGATAGACACAACTCAGAAAAGTCTGGATGAAGCTCAGAAGGCAGAGGATGAGCAGTATGAGGGGATGAAGCAGAGAATACAGTATCTGTATGAGGAGGGGGAGACGGAATATGTCGATGCCCTGCTCACATCCATGTCATTCAGCGATCTTCTCAATAAATCAGAGTATATAGACCAGATATCGGAATACGATCAGAGGCAGCTTGCAAAGCTGATCAAGACCAAGACAGATATTGCCAATTATGAGGCGCAGCTTGAATCTGACCTCAGACAGGTGGAGTCGGTCAAGACGGATCTGGAGAGTAACGAGGCTGAACTGCAGACCCTTATAGATCAGAAGCAGGAAGAGATCACCAGATATGATGGTGATATAGAAGCCCAGAAATCGCTGATGAACAAGTTCACTGTGGCACGTGAGGAAGCTGAGAGACGTATCGCAGAGATATCAAGACAGGAGATGGGCAAGGCAAATGCAAATGGTACTGGAGTGTATACAAAGGATGGAAAGGTATACGACACTTCCAAATATAAGGGCAAATTCATGTGGCCGGTATCGACCGGAGGTGTTATCACGGATGAATTTGGTTACCGAGATGCTCCTACAGCGGGAGCAAGTACATATCATCAGGGACTTGATATAGGCTGTGATTATGGAACAGATATTGTTGCGGCGGAGGCCGGCACAGTCGTGATGTCCTGCTACAATGGCGGCGGTGGCAACATGGTCATGATCAGCCACGGCGGCGGAATATGTACGGTATATATGCACAACTCACAGCTATGTGTAAATGTTGGCGACAAGGTTGTGAAAGGTCAGGTCATAGCAAAGGCAGGAAGTACGGGTGTGTCGACAGGTCCGCATTGCCATTTTGGCGTGTCGATAGACGGAACGTATGTCAATCCGCATGACTTCCTTGGACAGTAGACCGGGCAGGGGATATGGAGAGATTCAGGTATTTGATGGCAATACAAGGTTAGGAGATAATGATATGAGGAAAATGTTGAAGAAGATAGTAGTGACAGCGGTGTTGGCAAGTACGGTGATCGGTCTGACGGGCTGCGGTACATCAGGTGTGTTCAGTGGCACACTCAGCGGCAAAACCGGCAGTTCCACCAAGATAACCTATGATGGCAATCTGTTGGATGCGGACGTACTTGACAAGACAGCGAAGATCGAGAGTATCATAGACAATTATTATTACAATGATATTGACGATGATACGATCAGGGAGGGCATATACAAGGGTATAATGGAATCCCTTGACGATCCGTATGCACAGTATTACACCAAGGAAGAATATGCCAAGCTGCAGGAGGATGATTCAGGTGAGTATGCCGGAATCGGAGTTACGGTCAGCAAGGATGAGGATACGGGATATGTCCGTGCGGTAAATATCCTTGAGGGTGCACCGGCTGAGAAGGTGGATATACAGCCTGATGACATTATTGTACAGATAGACGATCACGAGATCACTACAGACGATGATCTTGACTACCTCGTATCACTCATAAGAGGCGATGCTGGAACTGATGTTACGCTGAAGATATACAGGGAGCGTGATAAGGCTTACCACGATGTCACCATCACCAGGGAGATAGTTGAGTACAGCACGGTATCATCATTTATGATAGACGACAAGATCGGATATGTGAGGATCACGCAGTTCATAGACAACACAGACGAGCTTTTCCAGAAGGCAGTTGAGGAGCTCAAGAAGGAGGGCATGCAGGCACTGATGATCGATGTCAGAAGTGATCCGGGTGGAATGCTCACCACGGTCGTAAACATTTGCGACTATCTGCTCCCAGAGGGAACCATAGTGTCCATCAAGGACAAGACCGGCAAGGTTGTGGACGAGTATAAATCGACAGATGATGAATACCTCGATATGCCTATGGTAGTCCTGACAAATGAGTACAGTGCCAGTGCGTCAGAGATACTTACATCGGCACTCAAGGAATTTGGGGCTGCAACTGTTGTAGGAAAGAATACCTACGGAAAGGGAATCGTGCAGAGCGTTATACCACTTGGTGATGGCACAGCGATCAAGCTCACGACACAGAAGTATTTCACACACGACGGCAACGATATCCACAAGAAGGGTGTTGCACCTGATATAGAAGTGGACCTTCCAGACGATTACACCTACGAGGACTTTCAGGGCAAGAACGACAGCCAGTACCAGAAGGGTATTGAGGTTCTGAAGGAGAAACTGAAGTAGGGATTAAAATAGAGATTGGTATAAATATAGTTATATAATAGATTTCAATATTGAGTGGGTAGGGCAGATGACGTTACTGCGTTATATAAATTTGTCAGTGAAGTATCTGTTCGAATGCTATCGTATATGTAAAATGCATAAATAATTAAAACAACATAATTTTTAGATAATATGCAGCACAAAAGTGCTGCATATTGTGTTATACTAGGAAATGTTCAGAAATATGTTATAGGTAAATAAAAGGCAACAAAGGAGATATACATGGATAAGGAACTGATTATCGTATTGGACTTTGGCGGACAGTACAACCAGCTGATCGCCAGACGTGTAAGAGAGTGTAATGTATATGCCGAAGTACATCCGTACACATTGCCGCTGGAGAAGATCAAAGAGATGAACCCTAAGGGAATCATCTTTACCGGCGGACCAAACAGCGTATACAAAGACGAATCACCTAGCTGCAGCAAGGAGATATTCGAACTGGGTATTCCTATTCTCGGAATATGTTATGGTTCACAGCTCATGGCTCATCTGCTGGGCGGCAAGGTCAGTACGGCCCCTGTCAGCGAGTATGGAAGAACAGAGGTTGAGGTTGACAAGACATCCAAGCTGTTTGCGGATGTGAATGACAAGACCATCTGCTGGATGAGTCACACAGACTATATTGCAGAGGTACCAGAGGGCTTCAAGAAGACAGCTTACACTCCTGTATGCCCAGTGGCAGCCATGGAGAATGCTGAGAAGAAGCTGTATGCGACTCAGTTCCACCCAGAGGTTATGCACACCGAGGAAGGTATGAAGATGCTCAGAGCATTTGTCATGGATGTATGCCAGTGTGCAGGCGACTGGAAGATGGATTCATTTGTAAAAGATACAATAGAGAGTCTCCGTGCCAAGATAGGCGATGGCAAGGTGCTGTGCGCCCTGTCAGGTGGTGTGGACTCATCAGTAGCTGCAGTTCTCCTGTCCAAGGCGATAGGCAAGCAGCTCACATGTGTGTTCGTAGACCACGGTCTTCTCCGTAAGAACGAGGGCGACGAGGTTGAGGCGGTATTCGGACCAGATGGACCTTACGACCTGAACTTTATCAGAGTAAATGCTCAGGACAGATTCTACAGCAAGCTTGCCGGAGTAACCGAGCCTGAGGCAAAGAGAAAGATAATAGGCGAGGAATTCATCCGTGTATTCG
The DNA here is from genome assembly GCF_003481085.1 of Coprococcus sp. TF11-13. Taxonomy (NCBI): domain Bacteria; kingdom Bacillati; phylum Bacillota; class Clostridia; order Lachnospirales; family Lachnospiraceae; genus Coprococcus; species Coprococcus sp. TF11-13. Next base: position 157,951 of record NZ_QUKK01000004.1, read on the forward strand.
AGGAGGAGGCCAAGAAGATCGGTGCCGTGGACTTCCTCGTACAGGGAACCATATATCCTGACGTCATTGAGTCAGGCCTTGACAAGTCAGCAGTCATCAAGTCCCACCACAACGTAGGCGGACTTCCTGACTATGTAGATTTCAAGGAGATCGTAGAGCCACTCCGTCTCCTCTTCAAGGATGAGGTCCGCAAGGCCGGCCTTGAGCTTGGAATCCCAGAGTACCTGGTATTCCGCCAGCCATTCCCAGGCCCAGGCCTTGGAATAAGAATCATCGGAGAGGTCACAGCCGAGAAGGTCAAGATCGTTCAGGATGCCGATGCCATCTACCGTGAGGAGATCGCAAAGGCAGGCCTCGACAGAAGCCTCGGTCAGTACTTCGCAGCCCTGACCAATATGCGTTCAGTTGGCTGTATGGGAGATTTCAGAACTTACGATTACGCCGTAGCACTCCGTGCTGTAAACACAACAGACTTCATGACAGCTGATTGTTCAGAGATACCATTTGAGGTGCTTCAGAAGGTAATGAACAGGATTATCAATGAGGTTAAGGGTGTGAACAGGGTAATGTATGATTTGACTAGTAAGCCACCTGGAACGATTGAGTTTGAATAACGGACATTTGAGCTGCGAAGCCTTATTTTATGGGCTTTGTGGCTCTTTTCTTTTGCTCTGTGATGTTAATGTGATGTTAAGAATGATGTGCCATTACTTTTCCCACTCAAAATGAGCATTATTCTTGTGATGTGCAGCTTCCTGTAAAAGTGCAATCGAAAACAGTCGCAGATAGAAAAAGAGCCGCCTCGGTCTGAGACGGCTTTACAGATTCAATTCTTGCGAAACTGGTTCAAACGGTCTGCCAGCTTCTGATCTTTATCTGGATAAAGATGTGAGTAGGTGTCCAAAGTAGTCTTTATTGATTCGTGGCCGAGACGTTCTGCAATCTCTAATGGGGTAAACCCAAGCTCTATCAGCATACTTGCGTGAGAGTGCCGCAGGTCATGTACTCTGATCGGCTTCAGACCAATTCTTTCTGATACTCTTTTCATTTCTTTTTCCAGAGCTGTCTTCTGGAAGTAAAATATCCTGTCACCATTTCCGATACCATATAGTTTGGAAATGTATTCTTGAATATCATCATATAAGAAATCCGGAATGGAAATACATCTTTTTGCCTTTGGTGTCTTAGGCTCCAGGAATAGCTCCTCGCCTTTAATTTTTGCATAGTTCTTATTGATATCAATCCTTTTTGACGAAAGAATGTCTGCAGGTGTGAGTGCCAGAAGTTCTCCGGAACGCATACCGGTATAAAACAATATGTCAAATGCAAGCTTCATCGATGATTTATTGATTGCACTTGAAAACTTCTCGTACTCAGCCTGCGTCCAGATGTTCATTTCATCTGCTTTGCTCTTTCCCATACTGCCGGCCGCCTTGCATGGATTGACAGGTAGGCGGTAATGAGATACTGCGTAGTTCATTATTGCTGACAGCTGATTATTCACAGTTTTTAGATATGTTTGAGAGAATGGCTTTCCATCATCATCCCGATAGGAGATAAGCTCATTCTGCCATTTTCTGACCTTTATTGTATCAATGTCACAAATCTTCTGCTTTCCAAAGTAGGGGAGCAGTTTCGTTTCAATAATAAACCGCTTATTCTCCATTGTTGTAGGTTTCAAGCGGTGTTCCATATCTTCCAGATAATTTGCGACGAGGGAAGAAAAGAGTATGTCGCTTGAAGTGTTCTGCTGATCCAGAAAAGACCTCTCATAATCTTTTGCTTCCCTCTGTGTTTTAAATCCTCGTTTACAGATATGCTTCTTTTCTCCAGTCCAATCGGTGTAATAAAAATTAGCATACCATAATGTTTTTCCACTTTTCAGAGTGTATTTATATGCCGGCATTAGATATCCTCAGATGAATTTACCACACGAGCCAATATCTGATAAATATATTCCGGCTGGCGGGTTTCCAAAGGATACTGTTGATCGCCGAACTGGAAAGCAATGCCATTCTGATAAGGAGTTACAGCTGACAATGCCGAAATCTTCTTATCGAAAGCTCCTTTGTTTGCTGAAAATACAACTCTCTTATTCGTAATAGAAAGAACTCCCTGTGTACGCTCCTGCACGTCACCACGGATTGGAGCTGCTTTTCTCGCCCCAAGATGTACCGACATACCTTTTGCAATACGGACACTTGTACCACGGCTTCCTCCGGAATATCCAACGACCACATTCTTTGTTTTAACAAAAGTAGCAGGTCCACAGTAATGACACACTTCTCCATTTGCAAGCATTACATTTGATGGCACAACTGGTAGCGGTGCACCTGCGGAAATCTGCATCGGTCTGTTACCCTGGATGCGTTCTCCGTGTATTGCGGCCAGCAGGTACCGGATGCAGTCAACAAACCATCCGATACAGAACAATCCAAATGTGCATAGGTAAAGAATACCCATACCAATCTTCTTTTCTCTAAATTTATGAACCCCAAGCCATCCAAACAGGAGGCAGATAACAAAGTCGGTCCAAGCTGCAGTCCATACCATAATATTCCTCCAATCGTTCTGTTATTTTTTTTAAGCCCCTTTTCCTTCGGTACCACTCGAAGGAAACGATTTTTTTTCTTCGTCTGCGTATTTGCCATACTCACCAGCTGCAACTGCCGAGATACCTTCTACGCACAAAACACCTGCCTTTGCTACAAGATAATTTTTACATTGTTCATCGCACTTGTTAAAAAGTTGAAGGAGCGATTCTTCGTCCGATGAAATTCTTTTTCTCTTTGAAATGGCAAGAAGATAATCTGCAGATACATTTAATGCACCAGTGATTTTTATAAGATCCTCTATAGACGGCATCCTATTGCCATATAGATAAGCGTCCATTTCGTCTTTACTAAATCCAGTATTTTGCATGAAATCATCTTCGGTCATTCCTTGCTCAGAAATTAGTTCTCGAATTCGCATTTTGAAATCGAGAGCGAATTCAGATTCGTCTATCTGAAAGTTCGCATAATCAAGTCCTCCCTGCCTGTCAACACCGAGTAAGTAATCTAATGATACATGGAAATAATCGCATATTTGCTTTTTTATTTGGTCGTTTGGGGTACTTTTTCCGCTTTCATATAATGAAACGGTTGATTTTACTATTCCAAACTTCTTGCCAAATTCTTCCTGCGTCATATCTGCTGACAAGCGGAGGCTTTTAATCCTATCAGATAGATTTGCCATAATAATCGCCTCCGTGTAAGTTTAATAATTTCAAACTCATTATATACCACATCCTTTCTAAATTGAAGAAATAAAAACAAAGTTGCAAAAACTTCAACAAAACGCTTGACAGCAAAATAAAGTTGAAGTAATATGAACATGAAAGTTGAAGAAACATAAACAACATAAGGAGGTAAAACAATGGATCTGGCACTATTGAGAGCAGAGCGAATGAAACGCGGTATAACCCAGGAGAAACTTGCAAAGTGCCTTGGCTTCAAAGACAAAAGCAGTTACTGCCTGATGGAAAAAGGGAAAACCTCAATTTCCGTAGATATAGCAAATCAAATCGCAATCCATCTCGGATTATCCAAAGAGATGACATATAAAATTTTTTTTGCCAAAGAAGTTCAAGAAACTTCAACTGATACCATTTTAACGCATGGAGGTGATGTAGAAAATGGCAAATGTGACAGCTAAGACCAGCTCCAACATCTTTTACAAAGCCCGTTGCGAGGCGGCAACACACAATGAGCAGTTGAGCAGCAGAGAAGGAGCTGCTGACTATATGTCGATTGACAGAGGGCGGCTTTACAGAATAGAAAGCGGCATTGCTATTCCTTATCCAGAGGAAATCAGACTTATGGCAGATTTATATAACGCTCCGGAATTGGAAAATTATTTTTGCAGGACAATGTGTCCGTTGGGATGCGAAATGCCTAAAGTCGAGCTGGCAAATCTGGACAGGCTTACAGTCAGAACACTTTCTGTTTTCCGAAAAATTGGAAAAACAAAAGAAATGCTTCTCGATATCACATCAGATGGAGTGATTGACGAAAGTGAAAAGCCGGAGCTTGATGAGGTAGTGAAAAACTTGGAAGAGGTAGAGGAAATCGCACAGAGCATGAGGCTTTGGATTAAGAAGAATATGTAAGAATGGGCTCGAATGGTCGGCAGCATCATTGGACCGAGTGAAAACGAGGAAAGTCTGGCGGTGCTATTGGCAGAGTAGAGCTTAATAATTTTTTATTTACAGGCTGCGGACATTTGACAGCAAGTGACAACAAATATGTCCGTAATCCAATCCAATCCGAATCCAAATCCGAATCGGGAAACCAATACAATATTTGCTCGGAGCAACAAGCAGCTCCAAGCACGAGGAGGTGGCAAGTTGTATTTAGCAGAAAACTTAAAGTTTCTTCGGGAACAGAACGGAAAGACACAGGGGGAGCTGGCAGTTCTCTTTGGAATTGAACAAAAGACAATATCTTCGTGGGAATGTGGTAGTCGTAAACCACCAATCGGCACGATTGTTAGTTTGGCAAAACTTTACAGGGTATCACTTGATGATTTGGTTCTGACAGATATGAGACCACCGATACCTGTATATGCACTTAATCTTGCATATCTCCGTAAAAAGCATGGCATGACACAGCAGGAAATATCTGAGCTGTTAGGCTATAGCGGGAAACAAGGCTATAACGCAATTGAGACAGGAAAGGTCAAACCAACAATAGACACTCTTGAAAAACTAGCAGATTTCTTTGGTGTGACTATGGACCAGATTGTCAAACAAGATTTATCGCAGGAGGTGAGCAAATGAACGCATTAGCAACAGCACCGGGTGTCATTGCTACACCGGGAAAGTATTATATCGGGGCAAAAGAAGTGATGGAATACCTTGATTGCAAGGAAAACAAGGCCTACGAGCTGATAAGGCAGCTTCGGGACGAATTGGTTAAAGCAGGCAAGCTTACACCGGCATACCCGATAGGAAAAGTCCCAAGAAAGTATTTTTTTGAGAGATGCATGATTGAAGAATAGGAGGTGCAAAATGGCATATTACAATGTTTGTCCAAAGTGCGGTTGCAATCTGGATCCGGGAGAGAAATGCGATTGCGAGAGCTTAAAGCTAGAACATCAGGAAACAAGCAGATTTTTTTACAGTCAGTTTTTAAGAGCGGATGATAGCAATGGTCAGATGTCATTTGTGTTTGACCATCCCCAAGGAGGTGCAATAGGAGCATGAGAAACAAATGTCTTTTGGGTTTAGGACTGGTATTCGTGATTTCTTTGACATCCATGGTTGCATTCGCTTTCAGCTTTACGGGAACTCCGGCAGACGAAGTAGATGAAACAGAAATGATTGTTAGAGCTGTGGTTTCTGAGGAAGCGGATGCAATGCCAACAATGGAACCAATCACAACAACTGGACAAGAACAGGAAATGGTAAAAAATGAGCAGTCCAAAATCGGCAGTATGGATTGGGATTCTGATGATGCGTATAGGCTTGCCAAGATTGCAATGGCTGAAGCTGAATCAGAGGACACCGAGGGAAAAGCCCTCGTGATGCTGGTTGTGCTGAATAGGGTTTGGGATGATGAATTTCCGGACACTATCGAGGAGGTTATCTTCCAGAAAGGGCAGTTTAGTCCGATCAGCAACGGAAGATATGACGAGGTAGAGCCGGACGAGGACTGTTACAGAGCATTGCAGCTTATTCAGACTGGTGGATGGGATGAAAGCCATGGAGCAACTTACTTTGAGAGCAAGAGCGATTCTACATGGCATAGTGAAAATCTGACTTTCCTGTTTAAGCATGGAAAACATTATTTTTACAAGGAGTGAGGACAAATGAGGAAGACTCTGAAAAGAGATTTGATAGCGGTTATCTGGACGCTGCTTGTCACATACGCTATCGGGAAATGGGCTTTTCATCTTGCCTATATCGAGAGAGGATACGAGGCTGTCGGAGGTGAGTATTTATTAATCCCTGTGGTTTACTGGGGAGCATGGAAAGCAATTAACTATTTATTTGATTCATTGGAGGAATTGGAAAATGAAAGAAATTGTAGAAAAAAAAGAAGTAGAGGAACTGCTCGGATGCGAAATTACAGATGAACAGTTCGAGGAGGCATTGAAATATGCCAGGCATAAGCAGGAGTACATATACCAGCGTGAGCACAGACAGGTTGTGTTACAGCATTGGTATCTTGTGAAGCTCACAGAGGAATATGTGAGAAGCCTTGCTTTTTCAAAATTCACTATGGATTTATGCAGAACATTGCAGGATATGGAAAAAGAGCACCCGATCATAAATCAGAGTGCCCCTACGAATAACCATATTGTAGCAGTTTCTGCTTTATAAATCAAGCAAATATTACACAATATGGAGGTTTTATCTATGAACAATTCAAATGCTTTGGCTGAAATTCAGTCCAAATATCCAAACTGCAATCTGCTGTTACCAGCAGCTACATCAGTGCAGATCAACCCATTTTATAAGTGCTCCGTTATGGAAGTGGTGGCGGACACAGCACCAAGCTCAGGAGATATCTTCTCGGTCGGAAAGGTAAAGACTGGAGAGGATGGAAAAGGAAAAGCCATATATGAGGAAGTTTTCTCACCTGCAAAGCCGCTTCTTATGAAGCTTGCAACTGCGGCAGGAATCCAGTTTCACCCTGAGTACACAACAGTCATAAGAGAGAATACGAATACCTATGTCGGAAAGGCATACGGAGCAGTAAGACTTCCGGATGGAAGCTACAAGACACACATGGAAACAAAGCGTATCTGCCTTGATGATGAAGAATCGAAGTACCGCCTTGAATTTATGGATAAGTCAATCATGGGTATTCATGACTGGCGAGCTTCCAAGGCCGCCGCTGAAATGTTCAAGGGGGAATGGAAACAGGAAGCAGAACCAAATCAGTACGGAAAGTATGACAAATACTATGTAATTGCTGACAGCGACAGAGAGAAGTATATAGAGAGATCGATCCTTGTAAATATGACACTCCTTAGAAAGACTGCTTCTGAAAAGGCGCAGACAGGAGCAATTCTTAGAGTTATCAGAGCTTTGCTTGGAATCAAGGGAACATATTCAAAAGCAGAGCTGGAAAAACCATTCGTTGTTCCGACAGTTACATTTGCACCAGACTACACGGATCCAACAGTAAGAAATGCAATGCTTCAGCAGGGAATGAACTCTATGGGAAATATGTTCGGAGCTTCATCCACACCACCGGCAATTTCCACAGCGTTTTCCGGAGAAGCGTTTTCAACAGACTTTAATCCGGAAGATGAAGTGGACAATCCGGCATTTGCCTCAGATCAGACAGAGGATGATGCGGTCGCAGGAGAGCAGGAGAAGAACTGGTTCGACCAGGAACAGCAGACACCACCACAACAGGAGCCAGTCGAGAATGAATCGACAGGATATTATTGTGACGGATGTGGGGCGGAAATCAATGCGAGAGTATATGAATACTCGCTAAATAAGTTTGGAAGACCTCTTTGCATGAAGTGTCAGAAAGGAGCTGGGAAGTGATGAATCTGATTAAGATTTCAACGGATTTGGAATTATCCGTACATGAGTTTCCGACAGGAACACATGAGGAACAGAACAATAAGCTTCGAGAGCTGATAGGAAATGACTGCAGATTATATGAGCATGTGATGCCAAAGCGATTATATACAGAATTACACCAAATGGACCATCCGACTAAGGTCAAGGGGCAGTGCGTAAGTATGCTAATTGACGAGGAGGGATTGTTGAAAGAAGTAATCATCCCGAATCTCATAGGCAGTTACCTTTATGAAACTGATAAACACAATATTCCAATAACAGGAAACATACTGATTGTTGGGGAAGAATGGACCGGTGATGGCATTGATTTTTGCGGCATTGAGGAATCGGTATTTAAGGTATTAGAGCTGCAGCTAAATAACATGATTATGGCGATGAAAGCAACAATGGAGGTGTTGAAATGAAGATATTACATACAGCAGACTGGCATCTTGGAACATTCCGAAGCCCAGTTAAGGACGGAGTAAATCTCCGAACAGAGGACACGAAAAGATGTCTGGATGAACTGATCAGAGTGGCAAATGAGGAAAAACCGGATTACTCGATTGTATCTGGTGACATATTCCATGTTGGCCGCCTGTGGTCCGACAGGTGTTGTGAGGAAATTATTACTGCCATTCATTATATCAGAGAGCTTGCGGCAGTATCAAAGCAGGTCGTTGTTATGAGAGGCACTCCAAACCATGACGGATCAGGACAGTTCAACGTCCTCTCTGAAATGTTTGCAGATGTTCCGAATGTTCATGTGGTGATTACCCCACAGGTAATTTCATTTGATGATGTTGATATTGCGGTGCTCCCGGGATTTGACAGGGGAGTGTTCAGAGCTAATCATCCGGGATTGTCAAGTGATGAAGAAAATGTGGTGTTTACAAATGAATTATCAAATATTGTAACAGGGTTGAAAGCACAATGCTCTCCAGAAAAGAAAAGTATTCTGATGGCACATTACACAGTGCCAGGATGCAATACCGAGAGCGGACAGACAATGATGCTCACACAGTTTGAGCCAATCATTCCGCAGGAGGCTTTATTGGCGGCCAATTACAATCTGGTTGCTTTAGGGCATATTCACAGACCACAGAAGATAATGCACAGAGACTGGTATTATTCCGGTGCGATAAATGCCATGAACTTTAATGATGAGGGACAGCAGAGGGGCTTTTGGATTCACAACTGGCACGAGCTGGGAACATGGCAGAGTATTTTCCATGAAACACCTATCAGAGAGTTTGCAACCATTGAACTCAATGATGATGATGTGACACAGATAAATATGCAGGCTATGGATTTTGTTGCTACTGAGAAGTGGAGAGGACAGATCGATGGAAAGATTGTCCGTGTTCATTATAGCTGCACCGCAGAAAACAGCAAGGCTCTGAATAAGGCAACTTTGGAAAGAGAGCTTCTGGAAGACGGAGCATTTATGGTATGGGAAATTCTTCCGGACAAGATAGATGAATTCGCCAACAGAACACAGCTTGAAAATGCCACGGATCCAGAAGCAAACCTTATTAAGTATCTTGAGGAAAAGCAGGTACCGCAGGAAAGAATACAGGAACTTGTATTAAAGGCAAGACCGATTATTGCTGAAGCTGAGGCAAGCATGACAGCGACAGCAAATAGCGGAACATTTGAACCTGTAGAAATTGCTGTTAAGAATTATCGTAACTACGAAGAGGAAACATTTAATTTCGAGGATATCACTTTCTGCACAATCAACGGTCAGAATGGAGCAGGAAAGAGCAGCTTGTTTATGGATGCGATTATCGACTGCCTTTATGAAGAACCGAGAGAGGGTGTAATCAAGGATGATACAGGAAAGGCACCATGGCTTAGAAATGATGAAAGTGTCCGTTCCGGTTCGATTATGTTTACATTCCGTATCGGAGAGAAAAAGTATCGTGTTACACGAACCAGAGCCCGTTCCGGAAAAGGAACTTTGAATATCTCCCAGTTTGTTGAGAATGAATGGAAAGATTGTTCCAAGGAACGATACAACGATACACAGCAGGAAATATTGAACATCCTCGGAATGGACAGCTTTACATTCAAGTCATGCGCTCTGATTATGCAGGATCAGTACGGATTATTTCTACAGGCAAAACCAGAGGAAAGAGTTGAAGTCCTTGGAACGCTTCTTGGACTTGGAGTGTATCAGCTAATGGAGAGAATCGCTTCCGACAAGGCGAAAGTGAATGGAGCCAAGAACAGGGATTTGAAGCAGGAAATCACAATTCATAATGTTACAATCGCTGAATTTGGCAAGCCGGACGAAGAACTGGAAGCATGCAAGACGGAATTGGCAGAGCAGGAAGTCAGACTGCAGGCAAAGATTAATGAGAGAGACCAGAAGAAACTTATTCTGTCGAATCAGCAGGAAGCCGCAGAAAGGCGAAAGAAAGCTCTTGCAGCTGTTACAACATTACAGGCAAAAAAGACCATTGCAGAGCAGAATAGAGCTACACAGCAGGCAATAGCAGACAGCAGTTTAGCAACTCTCACTCAGAAGCCTGAAATAGAGGAAAAGATTGCTGAAAGAAATGATTTGCTGAAGCGGGAACTGGAACTTGCAGGACAGTCAGCACTCTACACCACAAAGAAACAGGAGGCTGAAAATCTTGCAAAGCAGGCTGAAAGTGAACAGAAGAACATTCTGGAGTTGCAGGCTGCTTTACAGAAGAAACAGGATGAAAAGAATGCAATGATACTGGATTCGGCCAATGATGGTGAGGTCAGGCAGAAAGCCGAAACATACACCAAAAAGAAAGCAGAGTTAGAGGATATGCAGGAAAAAGCTGTTGCATATCAGAAAGCAAAAACTGAATACTCTGCGGCAGTTTTCCATGAAAGCGAGACAAGGTCAAGCTTTGATAGGGAGAAGCAGAAAGCGGACGAGCAGAAGCAGTTTCTTGAAAAGAAAGTTGCAATATTGAATGAATCCGGATGTGTGGATATCGAGAAAGCACATTGTAAATTCTTGCAGGATGCCATCGAAGCAAAGGAACAGCTGGAAGTACATGAAGCATTGTATGTAGACATTGCCGCTCGCAGAGATTGCGAACTTGCAAAGAGCAGATATGCAATAGAGAACAAACAGGCTGAAATGGATGCGATAGGATATGATGCGGCAGCTTTAACAGTCCTGCAAAACGAATGTGCAACATTGCTTCCGTATGTGGCACAGCTCGAAAAAATCAACCAGAGGGAAAACAATCTCGCTTTGATTAAGGCGGCTTTGGAACATTTAAAGTCAAATATATCAGAAGCAGAAAACAGGCTTGCTGAGGTCAAATTAAAGGGCACACAGGCAGAAACAGAGCGTGATATATATGCCAAAGCGTTTGAAGAACATGTGCATGTGCTTAGTGCCATTACTGCTCTTGATCCGTGGGTAGAAAAGGAAAAAATGCTCCCAGTAGCAGAGGAAAGAAATGCAACAGCATTGAACAGGGTTCTGGAGTTGACAGCAGAAATTACCGGTATCGATGATGAAATCTCAGAGAGACAGGCAGAGGCTGATAAAGAGATACTTGCTATGGCGGGAATGGAAGAGGCTCAGGCGATTGTAAACGGACTGGATACAGAAGTGAATGCCATTAACAGCATGGTAAAGGAAAAACAGATGCGAATTGGAGCTTTACAGCAGAAATCGGAACAGATTGCAAAGTTGAAGCAGGATATTGCAGCTTTACAGGACAAGCAGGTGGAATATGCCAAGGAGACAGCTGATTACGATACATTGAAAGTCGCATTTAGCCAGAGCGGTGTGCCACATCAGATTATCCGTTCTATTATTCCACAGCTGACAGCTACAGCAAATACCATTCTTGGACAGATGACTGGCGGAAAAATGGGAGTGGAGTTCCGATTAGAGAGATTACAGAAAAATGGAAAAGAAAAGGTATCGCTTGATATTTACATTGAAGAATACGGAAAGTCGATACTTCCATACCTTTCAAAATCTGGAGGCGAGAAAGTCAAGTCTTCATTATCGGTAATTCTTGCATTGGCAGAGATTAAATCATCTTCAGCAGGAATCCAGCTTGGAATGCTCTTTATTGACGAGCCTCCATTCTTGGATGGGGACGGAATACAGGCATATTGCGACGCATTGGAGACAATACAGAACAGATATAACAATATCAAAATAATGGCTATCACACACGATCCGACTATGAAAGCCAGATTCCCACAGAATTTGGATGTAGTCAAAACGGAAAATGGTAGCAAGGTAATTTATTAAGACAGGAGCCGGAGGGAAAACCTCCGGTGTCCGAAAGGAGGATGATCGAATGCCAAACAGGATAATCAAGGAGAGCATCTGCAGGAGTGAAGAAATAGATTCTTTATCTTGGTTTGAGGAGGTTCTGTTCTATAGATTGATTGTAACCTGTGATGACTTCGGCAGATACGACGGAAGAGCAAAGATAATCAAGGGAAGCTGCTTTCCTCTGAAAGATATTACGGAAAAAGATATAGATAAGGCGCTTGGTAGGTTGTCGGCGGTGGGCTTGGTCAGAGTGTATGAGGCACAGGGAAGACCGTACCTGCAATTGGTAACTTGGGCGGATCATCAGAGAATTCGTAATCAAAAGAGCAAGTATCCCGGATTTTCAGAGGATTGTGAATTGCTGACATTTGACAGCAAAGGTCAGCAGATAAAAACATCAGACAACAAATGTGTCCGTAATCCAATCCAATCCGAATCCAAATCCGAATCGGAAACCAATACAAATATATGCTCCGAGCAGACAGTAGCTGCGGAGCCGCCAGTAATAGGTATCATGATGAATACTGGTGAAGAATACCCAATTACACAGAGTTATGTTCTTGAACTCGCAGAATTATATCCTGCTGTTGACATTATGCAGGAACTAAGAGCGATGAAAGGCTGGTGTGATGCTAATCCAAGGAAACGGAAAACAGCAGGAGGAATGAAACGATTTATCAATGCTTGGATTTCAAAGGTCCAGAACAGAGGTGGAACACCTGGTTATACGCAATCTTACAATCAGACAGCCGGCGGCTCAAAGGTAGAGCAGTTTGCACAAGGAGCAAGGGAGTGGGCGAATGGATAAACAGCAATTTGCGACATTGGCAATCGGAATTAAATCCGCATATCCAGCTTCAAAAATACTCGAAGATAATGCCTCAATGGATTTTTGGTATATGACACTTAAAGATATTCCGTATGAGATTGCTGAAAATGCTGTTATGGAGCATATTTGCACAAATGTTTTTCCACCCAATATAGCTGAAATAAGGAAACTATGTATGGAAAGGTGCAAGCCCAAAATCCTGAGTTTTGATGAAGCTTGGGGAGTGGTACAAAAAGCTATGGCAGATTACGGATGGTATCATCCGCAGGAAGCATTCGCAATAATGGACGAACTGACATTGTCTGTGGTCAAAAATTTGGGATGGAGCAGGCTGTGCCAGAGCGAAAATCCAACTGCGGAAAGGGCGAACTTCCGAGAGGCATATATGAGAAAAGCTGCGGAGGCACAAAATACAAATTCGCTTCCGGATTTCGTCGCACAGAACAAGGCATTACTGCAACAACATTATGTACCGGCGATAGAAAAGAAAGAAGTGCCAAAGATAGAAAGTGAAGATAAACCAGAACCGGTGCAGCTTACAGAAGAACAGCTGGAAGAAAGAAAACGAATGTTTGAGGAGGCAAAAAGGAGGATTTTAGGTGGCAAAGCATAGTGAAGCTATACAGGGGACTGAAAAGGAATTTTTAGACGAATTTCAAAAACTCTGTTATTCACGAAGTTCTTGGCAGGTGTGGGCCGACTTGATGGCAGCTATGGCATGTTCAATCAGCAATGTGGCTGACAGAAGCCCGGAGCATTATGAGAGCAGAGAAAAAGAATATGCACAATGCATAGAGAGACTTGGTTCTGTGGAAGTTCCTGCAAAAATGCTTGCAATCATTGTTGAAGCCTTAGAAAGAAATCCAGAACAGGATTTTCTTGGGGCTATGTATATGCAGTTAAATCTAGGAAATCACTGGAAAGGACAGTTTTTCACACCGTATTGCGTATGCAAGATGATGTCTGAAATAACCTGCGAGGATGTTGACAGCCATATCGAGAAGCAAGGGTATTTATCTATATGCGATCCTGCCTGCGGAGCGGGTGCAACATTGATAGCTGCCGCAAATACTATGAAGAAATGCAAACATAATTTTCAAAATCATGTGGTTTTTGTTGCACAGGACATAGACAGAATAACTGGGATGATGTGTTACATACAGCTTTCACTTTTGGGATGTGCAGGATATGTGTGTATAGCAAATACGATTACAAATCCTTTGACGGGGCATGTACTGTTCCCTAATGAAAAAGATGGACAGGAACTCTGGTATATGCCAATGTTTCAAAATCAAATATGGACATGGAGAAGATTGTTCCAGTCAATGGGCGGTCTTGGTGGAACTGCAACCACCGAAAAAACAGTGGAAAAAGAGCACTTTTATATGTTTTTCGATTTCGATAAAAAGGAGGAAGCCTATGGAAACAGGTAGAAATGTAATGCACTACGCATTAGGAGATAATCAAGATTACGAACACGAATGGAGCAAAGCTGTTCTTGAGTATCTGGAAAACGGATATTCTTCGGAAGATAGCAAGAGCGAAGTTGAGGTAGGGAATACTACCTACAAGATATTAAAGAGAGAGAAAGTAACCGCATTCTATGACGCTGACGGTAACACATTGTTTGATATAGAGAACGACAGATTAAAAGAAGAATATGAGGCTATGGAAAGCCTGGATGAAACAGAGCCGAAGTCAGAGATTGGAAGAGCCATTGCAGGGATTGAGAAACAGGCATTTGAGCAGGCGGTTGATAACAATATAGGTACAGATGAAATGATTCCAATGGGAACAGCAAGCCTTGAAGAAATTGCGAAGGGAATTCCGGCGCCTACACCAGAGGAAGTTGAAACAGCAAAGAAAAATAACAGTTCTGTTTATATCGGAGTTGTTGGGGCAGTTACGAAGTTGCAGGAGGAATTGAAAAAGGCTAAGGATAAGTCATTTGCAGATCCAATAATCAAACATCTGATTGAAAGGTGCAGGGAATCAGAAAGTCTTGCTTCGGATGTATGCCAAGACCATAAGACATGGGAGAAGTGCTACAAATACATTTACGAGCAGGCAAGAAAGCAGGCGAAAGGTAGTAGCTGTGCAGTTCTTGATGATGTGGTTTATGAATGGGCTGAGGACTATTTCCATAAAGATGATAAGGCTGAGGAGGATAAAAAAGCTAAAGAAGCTGCGGAGAGAGAAAAGAAGCAGAAAGCTGATCAGCAGAAGCGCCTGGACGGCATGAAGAAGCGTGCAGAGAAAAAGGCGAAGGCGGTTGAAAAAGATAAGGCAGCCCAAGAAGCTCCAAAGCCGGAAGCAAAGGCGGAAAAACCAAAGAAAGAGCCAGAGAAGAAAGAAACTCCTAAGAAGAGGTCGAATGAACTTGAAGGGCAGATGGATCTGTTCTCAATGATGGGGCTGTAAGGAGGGATGTACGATGGAAAAAAGAAAGCTGTCTGCATTGCCTAGACCAGAGGCAACAGCAGAAATGGTTGAAATGGCAGATAGACTGGACGGAATGGAGCACATTGTGACTGCGGAGCTGGTTGATGATAACAAAATACTGCTTCTGAATTTCTATGAGGTGTCGAAGCTCAAAAAAGGAAAAACGGAAGCAGCATTTAGGACATTTCTGTCGAGTGATGATTATATCACGCAGGACCTGTCACAGTCAAAGGTTAAATGGCTTACAGCTGCATTTGATAATATGCAGGGTTTCCGGCTGTGGGAGTACAAATGGGATCAAAAAACATGGAAAAGCGAACACATTCCAAAGGTGTTTATCTGGACAGCAGAGGACAAGGGCATCATGGAGAGCTTTTTCAAGGCTTACCGCAAAGACACTGACGAGAACGTATGGAATGCTATTGACAGATTCCAGGACAAGGTCAAGGCAGAACGACTGGAAGAGAAACACAGAAAAGTCCTTGCACCGATTGATCTGCGGATGGAGCCGATAGGAGAGCCTTCACAGGATTTTACCGACTGGGTATGGGAGCATGGCATGAGTTTCAGTCGGTACGGAATTTATAAAGAGACATCCAAGGGAAAGGCTGAATTTGAGTGTACACACTGCCAGAAGACAGGAATCGTTGACCGGAGCAGGATAAGACTTCGGAACAATGAAAAGGGGGAATGTCCTTTCTGCGGAAGCAGAGTGACATATAAGGCAAGAGGGAAAATGCCATGCCAGATAGTAGATGAAAGATGGTTCATATATGTGGATCGGCAGGAGGAAGGTTTTTTACTCCGGTACTTCAAAGCATGGAGACACATAAAGAATGACGCAATGATAGCAGGCAGCATATGTAAGAAACGCATTGAAGAAACCATGCATGAGTACAGCCGCTGTTTCTGCACATTCTTCGGCGAAAAGCTGATGAAAGAAAGCTATGAATGGGGAGTGTATCACCAGAAAGGGAATTCTCGCTGGATTCCGGATGAGGGAAATATTGCTTGTATGGAATCTATACTCTATCCGGGAAATCTTCCACAGGCATGGGAGCACACACCGATGAAGTATTCCGCACTGGAAATTCTAGCACAGAACATCCCGACCACAGCTTTCAGATATGAGGATGCCCTTGATGTTTATCTGAAATTCCCGAAGCTAGAGTGGTTCTGCAAAATGGGCTTGAACCAGCTGGCAAAGGATGTGGTAAGAGGCTACAACTACAGCGGGAACATGACGGGGAAGGTCAATTATAAGGCTGACACCATCTACGAAATCTTAGGGCTGAATAAGGTCAATACGAGGACACTACAGGCAATAGACGGCAATCATTACGAACTCCGACTGTTGCAGGTGGCACAGCGGCTTGATATCCAGATGAAGCCGGAGCAGTTAAAGGAATTTTACGAAACCTTTGAATGCAACACAGATCTTCTGAAGGAGAAGAACAGAAGGGTATCGCTCCATAAGCTCTGCCGGTACATAGACAAGGAAAGTGAGAGATACCCGATCGGAGAAAAGAATGCTTGCATGTGGGGCTATTCCTACAACAGGTACAAAGAGAGAACAGATCCACGAATAGAGAGAAAACAGAATATGGCACATGACTGGCTTGAGTATATAGGATGGTGCCGGGAGCTGAAATACGATCTGGATAACAAGTTTATCTACATGCCAAACAATTTCAAAAAGGTACATGATAGAACTGCGGAAGAATATAAGGCATTGCAAGATAAAAAAGCTGCAGCTGAAAAGAAACGCAGAGAGAAACTTGCCGCCAAGAAAATGGCCGAGACAAAAAAAGCGATGGAAGAGATATTTAGCAGAAATGATGGGGTAGATGCTTTCCAGATAAAGGGAAAAGGCTTGATACTGGTGGTACCTCAGAGTGGAGATGAAATCCGTAAGGAGGGCGAGGCTTTGCATCATTGTGTCGGAGGATATGTCGATAGAGTGGCAAGAGGAGAGACAAATATTTTCTTCATCAGAAAAGCAGATCATCCAGAGAAATCTTATTTCACTATGGAATGGAGAAATAACAAAATTATTCAGTGCAGAGGCTTTAAAAACTGCGGAATGCCGGCAGATGTTCAAGCCTTTGTAAAAGTATTTGAAAAGAAAATGAATGAAGCTATACAAGGTGACAACAAGAAGAATGCCAAAAGAAAGGCGGGATGATAAATGGCAGACAATCAGAGACACAGAATAAAGAATTTACTTCAGAAGCTCAATGACGAGGATAGAAATTCCCTCTGTTGCTTATTAGTGAAAGCTGGCTATGCGGTAAGGATTGGAAAAGAGCGGCCGGGAGGAAAAGGACAGACAATGTACTTTGTAGAGTATTGGGTGGAGGGAGATGATACAAATGCTGAAACAGGTAACTAGCTTGATAATACCGAAGTTTATTGCAAGGAAACCCAAAATCAAGCACGGAACATACAACAAGTATGGCTTTGTTATTACGCTTCATCAGTATTGTATCTGTCCTAGATGTAACCATATCCTCAATGCCGGTCCAGATTATCAGCCGGATTATTGTAGTAAGTGCGGACAGCATGTTAATTGTTCAGATGTTCCATGGGAAGAGGAAGTTCAGCTTGGATATGTCAGAAAGGAGGAACGCTGTGAATAAATCAAAAATTGAGTGGTGTGATCACACATGGAATCCTATTACCGGATGCCGGCACAATTGCTCATACTGTTACGCAAAAAGAATGACAGCAAGATTTGCGGGAGATGTAAGACTGAATCTAATGGCGAAGAAAGATTACTCAACAGAGCCTGCGGCAGATAACTCAGAAAATGTATTCATTCTGGATAAACCTATGCTAAATGAAACGGGAAATACATTGGTTTATCCATTTGGATTTGAACCTACATATCACAAGTACCGCATGGATTATCCGGAAAAGCTAAAAATGGGAAATAACATTTTTGTTGGAGCAATGGCTGACATATTTGGGAAATGGGTTCCAGGCGAATGGATCAGAGATGTAATGGAAACCTGTTTGGATAACCCAATTCACAATTACCTGTTTCTCACCAAGAATCCGGAGAGATATACGGAAGTTGGAGTGCCGGCGGGACTGGAAAATATGTGGTACGGAACAACCATTACCTGTGATGCGGATGCTGACAGATTTAATTATCTTCCTGCTGGATGCAATACGTTTGTCAGCATTGAACCACTAATGGGAGACATTGTTTCTAAGCATAATGTGATGTTTCGACAGGTTGATTGGATAATCATCGGAGCAGAGACGGGACGTAACAAAAATAAAATAGTGCCAGAACTGCAATGGATAAAAGATATTGTTGTAAAAGCTGATTATAATTCCGTGCCAGTTTTCATGAAAGACAGTCTGATTCCGATTGTCGGGGAAGAAAATATGCGCCGAGAATTTCCAAAGCAGCTGCAACATTCGGAGATTAGCCCGAAGCTGAAAGCAAAGTTGTTTGATGGCTGTGCATCATGCAAGGCTCATTTGAGAAAAAGCGAAATGATAACCCTGCTGGCAAGGTCAAAAAGAGGCGAACAGCCCAAACAATTCGGGTTTATGTGCAGGGATTGCTTCAAAGAGTTTTGCAAAGACCTTGGATTAGATATACCGGAGCTTATTGGATTGGCAGAGAGCGTAACGATAGGTCCAGGTGATAAAGATGAGTAAATGGAACGCAAACAGAGAGGGTTATGCTGACAATACCGCCAGCATAGCAATCCAGAGAGTGTCAAAAGAAGAAAGGAAGAACAATATGGCAAAGAGAAGCTGCAGACGAACAACTGACGAGAATGCTATTCACAATAAGGCTGTAAAGATAAGAAAAATGACAGATGAGCAGCTGGTACATTACGTTGAGGACAGAGTGGAAAAGGCGAGAAGTGAAGGTTTTAATTGTGGAAAAACACAGGCACCCAAACATAAAACTGTGGATATTACAGGAATTATCGAGGAAATTAGCTCTGTGAAAGGAATTGGAGCAACTAAATTGGCTGATATAAAAGCTATTCTTGAAAAACATCTGGAGGTGAGAGCTGATGCCTGATCCTCGAAGACAGCTTGTTGGCAGGAGAAGCAAAGTATCCGGAGAGACGTTCGAGAGGTGGATTTCAAATGCGTGCGAATTCTATCTGCGAAACGGATGGGCTCACATAGAAAAGACACCAGAGCCATTTCACATCACTGGCAAGGACAGAGATGGAACTGTCAAAGGATATTACGAGAAGAAAGGACAGCCTGATTACAAAGGAATCCTCTGTGATGGAACTGGGATTATGTTTGAAGCGAAGCATACTGACGGTGACAGAATCAGACAAAATGTTGTGACAGATACGCAATGGGAGAACTTGGACATATACGAGAAGTTCGGTGCTCATTGTTATGTGATGGTATCGCTAGGGCTAACAAAATTCTATAGAGTGCCATGGGCGACTTGGAAGAAAATGAAAGAATTGTTTTGCCACAAATTTATGACAGAACAGGAACTGGAGCCTTATAGGTTGCAGGAAAAACAATGCACGATTCTTATTTTGGAAGGAGTGGAATTGAAAGATGAAAATACAGAAAACGGAGCTTGCAACAAAGCTTAATCAGATTAAGGGGGTTGTTCCCAAAAAGACAACAATGCCTATCTTACAGGGGATTTTGGTAAAGGAAGGGTATTTAATCGCCAACAACTTAGAAATGACCGTTAAGGCGAAGTTAGAGGGCACAGAGGGAGAATGCTTTATTATTCCAGAGAGAGCCTTTGACCTTATCAATAATCTGCCAGACGGCGAAGTAGATATTTCTGTTTCAAATGGCAATACAATGACGATAAGAGCAGACAAAATCAAAAATAAGTATCAGACAATGGATCCGGAACCATTTCCGGTAGCGGATATTGATGGAGAGGGTAGTGAGTTTACACTTAAAGCGGGACAATTACTGGAATCCGTAAAAAGAGTTTCTTATGCAATTCCTCAACAGGGAGGAAATGCCACTATGTCAACTATGTGTCTGCAGGCTAAGGACGGACAGTTGAATTTCGTAGGACTTGATGGGCATGTCCTTGCATGGGACAAGATTGATTATGACGGAGAATTCGAGCTGCTTATTCCAAAGAATACTATAGATAAGCTGAAGACACTCGGATTAACCGGAGAGGTAAGAATTAGACATAGTAATGCAATGGCTATATTTGCAACGGAGGATTTTGAAATATGCACAAGACTTGTACAGGGAGAATATTACAAATATCAGAATATGTTTAAAGAACTGCCACTACATACTGTAATATCTCGCAAAGAGCTTCTGGATGCAATGGTACGAGCCAAAATGTGTACTGCTGAAAAATGCCCCGTTAAATTTGAAATAGCAGGAAGTCAGCTGGGTTTAAGTATCAAAGACCAGACAACGGATTACCATGAGACTGTTGATTTACAGGAAGATATATCGGAGGAATTAACAATAGGTTTTGATGCCAGATTGGTAATTGAAACACTAAAAGCATTTGATTGTGACAATGTAGGAATTTCTCTGCAGGGTCCTAAAATGCCAATGATTGTAGAAGCGGAGGATAGCGATTTCAAGACAATCGTTCTCCCTGTGGCTATAAAGTAAGTACCATGTAACTATAAACAAAAATTCATATGCGTTATCTGATTGGTCTCGGATAAGGAATATATCACACTAATAAAAGGGGCGGCAGGTGCTTCCGCCCGGAAAGGAGAAACAAATGGTATTCAAAATAATACTGATAATAATTGCGTTTGTTATGCTTTGCGGAATGGTTGCTGATGAAAGCAGATATAACAAGAGAACATATTGTATCGGATTTGTAGCTTGCATTATTGCAAGAGCAATTTTGGAAGGAGGATTATTTTAGTGAGAGATTATAAGAAAGTTTGTAGATGCAGGGACTGCGGGAAGATATATGATAAGGGCATTCCATATATATGTTCAAAATGTGGGGCAGAGATTGGAAGACCTACACCAACAATTTTACAGATGATGGGAAGCGGAGAAGTTACACTTACAGAAAAATGCGAGAAGGTTGTTGCTAAAAAAGGTTTGTTTGGATGGAAGGTTAGAGAACCGCAGGATCCCGAGGCTATCCAGGAATGACACCAAAGGAGATGTGTAACAGCTGCACCCATGAAAATTACTGCATGGGTGCATATCGCAAAGACCATTGGTGTGGAAATCATACCAGAAAGGACAGAAAAATGCCACGCTGTAAAGACTGTAAAAACAAAAGGTATATAAATAATCGTTACGGAAATGAAAGTATATATGTGCAGTCACCTTGCTTTATGTGTAAATGGAATCCTACAGATAATAGGGTGATAATGTACGAACCAATAAACCGACAAACAAAAAAATAGAGTCTCATATACACACTGCCATAGTGCGAAAATCACACCAAAAAGGAGAGAAAATATGAAGTGTCCAAGATGCGGAAAAGAGGCAAAAAGACTGTTGGCTCTGTCGAGAGCAGACAACAAGACAATGATATGTGATGAGTGCGGAACAAAGGAGGCACTGGATGATGCAGGGCTGACCGAGGGAAGTTCGGTAAGAAAGTCCATACTTGCGTGTGTTGGAAGAGGCTCTACACCACAGGAGAGAATCAGAGCAAAGGTGCAGGCTACAGGAAATAAGTGGGCTATGGAGAATTTTAGAGATACGCATAACTAAGAGTGATGGAGGAAGGACAATGGAATTAAAAGAATTTGCGAATTTAATTGATGGAAGACAATATGACTATCGAATGTTTACCAAAGAAGAATTACAGCTTGCCAAAGATAACAGAATTGTAATTGTTACAGGTGCAAGTGATGACCTGGTTGAATTAGAGGGAGCAATAACAGATGAGGGGGATTGCTGGGAAGGTGGCAAAATATATGTTAAGGCTATTCCTAATGGTGGAATAGTACACAACTGTGAGCGTTCGGATGTATTCGGATTTACTGCAAAATGGTGCGAAGAGAAAGATAAGAACGGAAAGATAATATCATGGACATATGATGTTCCAATAGAACATGAAACATTTGTGATTTATGAAGATGATGAACCTTACTGCAGGGGATTTGTATTTAGGGTTTAGCCTAAAATGAAATTTAGGAGGCATATTATGACAAAAGAACAGATTCACGAAGCACTGTGCAAAGCTCCAGATGAAGATAAAATGAGGCTGGCTATAGCTTGTCAGATGAATGGTATTGACGTTCGGGATATAGAGACAGGGTTGGCAAATGTGCTTACAGGTGTACAAAAAGCTATAAAACCAGCAATCGAATATTATAGATATTTAGGAGGAAAATAGTATGGCAAATTTTGATGAAGATATTAAGAGAATCACAGATGAAATCCTATCGGATGGAACTGTTGACCAGATTATTAGAGAAAAGGTGACGGATGGAATAGAAAAAGCAATAGCTAGTTCATTTAATTATGGAAAGCTTGAAAAGGCGGTCAAAGAAAGAGTTGAGCAGGTTTTAGTTCCGTTTATTGAAAGCTACGACATGAGTGGATACATTGTAAAATTGGACACACTTCTTACGGAAATGGTCAATAAGTCTGTCCTTACTGACAACAAAAATTTGCTGGAAAATTTTAAGTTTATGATGAAAGAACCGCAGGAAACAGATATAAAGATATCTGATTTGTTCAAGGAATATAAGAAGTTTGTTGCCGGTGATATGGAGGTAGAGGGCCGAGAGGTTGTGATAGAGGATAATGCTGAATACGAGGCGATGGATGTACATTTTGAATTCGAAGAAGAGGGTGAGAGAAGCTGGAGCTCATTCAAGTATGCAACTATTGACTTTACAGTGGATGATGAAGAACAGCAGGATGAATTAAACAGAACAGTACGTCTTTCGCACTGGACAGGGGATAGAAAAGCCGGATGGGAAATTAGAACAGACACAAATCCTGACATATATTCACTTAGGCACATGAATAAGTTTGATTTGCTTCTTGCGAAACTGCAGAGAGCGGATGCACGAATTATCATAGACGAGACTGCAGACGAGGATTTTGTTTATTCCGATACAAAGCCAGAGCCGACCTATGAATAGCCATGAACGGTCAGCTAACATTTGATAAATTTATGAATATAACAGAGGAAAAGCCATCGGAACATAAGCAAGAGAGAGTTCCGATGGTGGATCCATGTTACTACTGTTTATGCAGGTCGTGCATCAATAATGCAGAGAGCCTTACTGTCAATCCGGAAGAAGTGCCATACGACTGGCACCCGTGTTTCTTTTGCGATATATGCAATAATTTTGATGGAGAAAGTCCCGAAAATATGGAAAGAGAGGAATGCCATGAATATGTGATAGATGATTATCATGCAAGGCAGAATAGGAAAAAATTTAGAATTGTGAGGTAAAGATTATGAGTATAGAACTTAAAACGTGTCCGTTTTGTGGCGGGAGGGCAGTAATGAAGGCTGTCAATAAGAAATACGGGTTCACTATTTGGTGTCAGTGTAGAAAATGTGGTGCGAGAACCGAGGGGTATTGTCCTGATATGAACCATGAAGACAATACTATTACCAGTATTGAAGAGTGCAAAGATAGGGCTGCAAAGGTATGGAATAACAGGGCGGAAAGTGCAAATGAAACTGCGGAAGGTGGGGAAGCCTCTTGATGGAAAAACATGAGAAAGAAAATGTGTGCATTGACTGCAAACATTATGAAGCCTGTGGAAAACCAGAACGATTTATGAGGTGCTTGGGATATGAGAAAGCAGTAAATGCAGAAAGGAAAGACAATGATAGATGAACTTATGGAAAAGTTGCTGGAAGAGCCAGTAGTAGATAATAACGAAATAGTGTTTACGAGCAGAGCTGTAGAACTGATACATGAAATTTCAGAGAAGTGTAAAGGTATTCAGATAGTAGAGCAAACGAGGGAACAGGCAGAGGAATATGCTAAGGATTTATCTGCAGAGGAAGTGTACTATGATATGCTCCGTAAAATTGTGGATGCTCCAACTACTTTACACATGAAATGCTCAGTAAGAATGCTTGTACCCATTATTGACCGAAAGTTGAAAGAGAGGGGACTGTGATGGGATTAGGAAACTACGAACAGAACTTAATAAAGTCAATTGCTGAGAATGATATAAGGGAAGCCAGAAAGTGGGCGGTGGCTGCATTGAATGCGGACACTACGCAAAAAAACAAAGGTTTTGTGACCAGATATAAGAACATCCTCACATCGGAGGGAGCAGGAATGATAGAACTTCCGGGAAACCTCAAAGATATTCTTGTTTGCGAAGATGTTTCCTTGTCGTTCAAAGAGAATCGCTACTATGTGACAGAACGACAGGAAATCATTGCAAAAAATATTTTCAGACTGGCTAAGGTTAGCGGGAAACTTATGGAACTGATGATACCATACAAAAATGCAACTCTACTCTATGGACCGCCTGGGACAGGCAAAACAATGTTTGGAAAGTACATAGCGTACAAAATGGGATTGCCTTTTTGCTATTTGAATTTTTCAAAGGTTGTGGATAGTTACATGGGGGTTACTTCTCGGAACATTGCACAGGCATTTACCTATGCTTCTACAAATCCTTGTGTTTTTATGTTGGACGAGGTTGATACTATAAGTTGCAATAGAGAAAGAACTTCAAGTGGAGCAGACCGGGAAATTGGTAGGGTTACAGTTACTTTAATGCAGGAATTTGACAAACTTGCAAATGATGTTGTGGTTATTGCGGCTACAAATAGATTAGATATTTTAGATAAAGCATTTGTGAGTAGATGTTCCCAAAAGTATGAAATGCCACCGTTTACAGTGGAAGAGAGCAAACAGATGGTCAATAAATTTTTAAATGATATTGAGATATCGATTCCAGATATTGAGATTGATCAGATTGTTCAAAAAAATAGTGACCAACGAACAATTATGGCAGATGTTATTCGGCTTATTGCAGACAGGCTGGAGGTGGAGGATGAAAATAGTTAGTATTTCAGACTATGCAATACATCATCGAATAGGCAGGAGCGAGCCAATAGGAACTACATACATTACACGATTTGGAAATACCAGACAGAAAAATGTGTTCAAGGAATTCTACAAGACCAACATAGGAGAATTTACTCCGGAGAAGTGGTTGGAAGTTACCTTGCAGATAATACAGACACTTATGGAAAATGAACTTCTGGAGGAAATAAAGGAACATGTCGCAGGTCATTGTGTGTGGCTTAAAAATGATAAGGAGATTGAAGAATACTCGGCATCCTGTTTAGCTTCTGGGGCATATATGTACTGGGAAGATTTTAAGGACAAGAGACTACCGGCACATAAGGTATTTATCTTTGAGGGAGGTGATTTCTGATGGCAGTCTGTATGGAATGCGGAAGAAAATTGAGAAGCCAACAAAGCAAGGAAGTAGGATACGGACCGGTATGTTATAAGAGAGTGTTCGGTACCAGTATGCGGATCCGTGATGGAGATTCAAAAACAGGTACTGCTTCAGACGATTTTCCATATTATGAAATACCAGGGCAAATGTCGATTGAGGATTTTATAAAAGCAGATGAAAAGTAAAAGGAGAGTGCTTTCGCAACCCTCCCAACAGACAGTTAGATTATATCATAATTCGTTATGAATTTGAAATAAAAAAGAAGGAGGGCGACAGCATGGACAGCCAATCAACAGAAGAAAGAGCAGAAAAAGTTATAATAGCTCTTACACCAGAACAATTGAAGGATATTTGTGCAAATGCAGCTGAAATTGGAGCAAAGGAAGCATTAAAAACCTATGATCAGGAAAGAAAAAAAGAGCAGGGAAAACGGGCAGACAGAAGATTGCGGAATACAAAGCTGCTCCTGCGTAATTATCACATGCTCAAAGAACATGCGGAAAACTCAGTTTTCGGGCGAACACAGATGGAGGAATCGGCTTTGGATATCTTGGAATCAATGATGAATCTTTATGACAATGAGGTGATCATTGAAAGCATCAAGAGAAGTGCAACCAGAACGGCTATTATCGTTTCACATATCGAGACGATGTTTGGTTTGTATGATGCCTATTGTGAAAAATCTCCGAACCAGGATATAGACCGCAGGAGATACGAGGTGGTTTGGGATAAGTACATGGCAGAACCGGTTCTTACTGTAAAAGAGATTGCAGCAAAGCACAACATGTCAAAGGAAAATGTGTATTCCGATTTGAGAGTTGCAGAGGAAAGATTGACCGCTCTTATATTCGGGGTGGACGGATTGAAAGTACGATAAAGCCACCGTCTACAAAATAATTACATTGACATCACAGCTTATAAATGGCAAAATCATATTTGTAAAATTCTAAATCGAACGTCGGGGAAGTCTGCAGAGTTGTTGCAGGCTTCTTTTTTGATGCAAACTTTCCGAGAAAGGAGAGACGATTGAACAGGAAATGCACCTGCTCCTCCAGAATAATATTGATTGGAGGAAAATAATGAATTACACAATTATGGTGCTGGCTGCTTATGCGGTAATTATGATTGCGGCAACAGTACTTATGACAAACAAAGAGAAAAGCGTCGAAAGGTTTTGTGTTGGAAATAGAAATACAGGATGGTTTATATCTGCATTAAGCATTGCAGCTACATGGATATGGGCTCCTTCACTATTTACATCAACAGAGAATGCTTATACCAAAGGCTTTGCAGGGCTGTTTTGGTTTCTGGTACCTAATGTGCTTTGCCTCATATTCTTTATTCCGTTTGCTAGGAGAATAAGAAAAGAAATGCCGGAAGGAATCACACTGTCTGGATATATGCACCAGAAATACCAGTCTGAATCGGTAAAAAATATTTACCTGTTTCAGCTTGGAGCATTATCGGCATTATCTACAGGAGTCCAGTTATTGGCAGGAAGTAAAATATTAAGTATGCTTACAGGCATTCCATTCTGGATCATGACAGTAATCATGGCTGTGATTGCCTATTCGTATTCACAGTTCTCTGGAATAAAGGCTTCGATACTGACGGATTCTATACAGATGGTCTTTATGTTGATTGCAAGCGTTTGCTTTGCAGTTTTCGGCATTAAGAATGGTGGTGGTATTCAAAATATGTTCGCAGGAATTGGCGGATATACAGGAGAGTGCAGCTCCCTTTTCTCTGCAAAAGGTATAGAGATATTTCTTGGTTTTGGACTCCCCACAACAGTTGGGCTTATCTCGGGACCATTTGGCGACCAATGTTTTTGGCAGAGAGCATTTTGTGTAAAGAAAAATCGAATAGGAAGGGCTTTCTTTGTTGGAGCAATTCTATTTGGCATGGTGCCATTGTCAATGGGAATCCTTGGGTTTGTCGGAGCTGGAATGGGATATACGGCAATTGATACAGGTGTGATTAACTTTGAACTCATTTCAGAGTTATTTCCGAGCTGGGCGGTAATCCCATTTTTATTTATGATTGTATCTGGATTATTATCTACGATTGACAGTAATCTGTGTGCAATATCATCCCTCACAACAGACATATTCAAAAAGAATACACTCGGAAAGACCAAGATTGCCATGGTTGCGCTGTTGGTAATAGGAATTATAGTTGCCAATATCCCAGGGCTTACAGTTACGCATTTGTTTTTAATGTATGGCACACTCAGAGCAGCAACGCTTCTCCCAACAATATTTACATTAAAGGGAGTAAAGCTCAAACCAGAAGGTGTTGTTACTGGTATTGCGACCGCACTGATTATAGGACTTCCTGTATTTGCTTATGGAAATATCACAGGAACTGCAGCTTATAAAACAGCAGGCAGTCTTTTGACAGTCCTGTTATCCGGAACAGTCGCTTTGATTGCAAGCAGAAAGAGGGGGGCAGAGAATGGATAGCGTACTCGGAAGAAAGCAGCGAATCAAAAACTCTGACTGGATAGAAACTTTTGACAAAATCGAACAGCTGATAACCAAAGAAGAACTGGATCAGCTTGTGAATAAGACAATACAGGATATTAAAGCCAAGACAAAGGGAAAGCAAGCCGCCTATGCATGGAGCGGTGGAAAAGATTCCCTTGTTCTTGGAGAAATTTGCCGTCGGGCAGGAATAAGCTCCTGCGTCCTCGTAATCAGCAATTTGGAGTATAAAGCATTTACGCAATGGGTTGAGGATAATAAGCCTCCGGAATTGACAATTATCAATACAGGGCAGGACTTAAAATGGCTTGTTGCCCATCCGCACATGCTTTTCCCACAGGATAGCAAGTATGCCGCCCAATGGTTTCACATTGTTCAGCACAGAGGACAGGCAAAATACTACAAAGAAAACAATCTTGATATGCTCCTTCTCGGAAGACGAAGAGCTGATGGGAATTATGTTGGAAAAGGAGATAACATTTATACCAACAGTCAGGGAGTTACAAGATACAGCCCTTTGTCAGATTGGACGCATGAGCAGGTTTTGGCATATATCCATTATTATAATTTGGCTATGCCGCCTATATATGATTGGAAAAATGGCTATCTGTGCGGAACACATCCTTGGCCAGCACGGCAATGGACAGGAAGTACAGAGAATGCCTGGAGCGAAATCTATGAGATTGACAGCTCCATAGTAAATGAGGCGGCAGAATATTTTGAGAGTGCAAAAGCATTCTTGAAGACAATAAAATAAGTTGCTGACATTTGACAGCATTTGCAGACAAAGGATTGCAAGTGCTGTCTTTTGCTATTTGCAGATAGCTTATATATCATACGGATTTGTTCCTCCAATCAAAATACAGGAGGATACAAAGATGGAAATTATCACAATGAAGCTGGTGGACCTTGTGAAGCCAGAAAAGAATGTCAGAATTCATACGGAGCAACAGCTGAAGGAGTTCCAAAGAAGTGTCAAAATGTTCGGACAGATCCGTCCGATTGTTGTTGACGAAAACAATGTAATCTTGGCAGGAAATGGTTTGTATGAAACATTGATTGCCATGGGAAAAGAAACAGCTGATGTTTATAAGTATGACAATCTTACTGAAAATCAGAAAAAGAAGCTGATGATTGCAGACAACAAGATTTTCAGCTTAGGTATTGAAAATCTCGATACACTCAATAGCTTTTTAGAAGACCTGCAGGGCGACCTTGATATCCCGGGCTTTGATGAAGACATATTAAAGCAGATGGTGTCAGAGGCAGAGGATGTTACAGAAAAGCTCTCCGAGTATGGCACTTTGGATGATGAAGAAATCCAGAGTATTAAAGAAAGCGGAGAGAGAAAAGAACAGCAGATTCAAAAAGCGGAGGCGGAGCAGGCAACACCAGCACCGCAGCCAATTGCTCAGCCACAACAGGAAATGCCAGAGGACAGTGAAGATACCACCGAAGTAAAGAAATTTGTTATCTGTCCGAAATGCGGGGAGAAAATATGGCTATAAAGCGGTGCGAATCCAGTATAGATGTTGTAAAGGCCGCCAAAATCCGTATAAGAAATGTATTCCAAAACGGATTGCCGGTGTATATGTCTTTCAGCGGTGGTAAGGACAGCCTTTGTATGGCACAGCTTGTTATGGAGCTTGTGCAGGCAGGGGAAATCAATCCGGCACAGCTTATTGTACAATTTATAGATGAAGAAGCCATTTTCCCTTGCATGGAAGATAAGGTGAGGGAATGGCGAAAAAGATTTATGTTAATTGGAGCAAAGTTTGAGTGGTATTGCCTTGAGGTAAAACACTACAACTGCTTTAATGAACTGTCCAACGATGAAACATTTATTTGTTGGGACAGATATAAAAAAGATGTTTGGGTAAGACAGCCACCATCATTCGCAATCAGAAACCATCCGCTGTTAAGACCTCGCATTGATGCATATCAGGATTTTCTTCCAAGAATATGCAGCGGAGGAATTACGATTACAGGAATCCGAACAGCGGAATCAGTACAGAGACTGCAGAATATTGCAACTATGCTGAGAGCAGGAAAGACCATGACGAATAAACACCAGGTATTTCCGATATATGATTGGACCAATAATGATGTATGGCTTTACCTCCTTCGGGAAAAAGTTGACATACCAGAGATTTACCTGTTCTTGTGGCAGTCAGGAACACGAAAAGGACAATTGAGGGTATCGCAGTTCTTTTCGATTGACACGGCAAAAAGCCTTGTCAAAATGAATGAATATTATCCGGATCTTATGGAACGGATAGTAAGGCGAGAACCGAACGCATATCTGGCCGCCTTGTATTGGGATAGCGAGATGTTCGGTAGAAGCACAGCTGCAAGAAAACAAAACGAGAAGGGGATGACGGAAAAAGATTATAAGGCCGCCCTTTTAGAATTGTTTTCTGATATGGATGGAAATTTCCAAACGAAGCACAAGAGATATGTTGCGGAACGATACAGGAACTTCTTTATGAGTGTTTCTGCTATTGCGGACAATAAGGATTGCAAGGCTATATATGAAGGACTTATTTCTGGTGATCCAAAGCTGCGTTCCTATCGTGCTTTATATCAGAGAATCTATGGTAAATACATTACAGAAGCCAAAAAGAAGGAGGGCATGACAAATGGATAAGAAATTGAGTAGTCCGCTTTCCACTCTCCAATGGGTAGACAGGGACAGAGTAAAACCAAACGATTACAACCCAAATAAAGTATCGAAGCAGAACTTGGAATTGCTGAAGCAATCCATACTAACCAACGGATGGACGCTGCCGATTGTCGTGAGACCAGATTTCACGATTATTGATGGCTTTCATCGTTGGACTGTTGCAGGGGAAGAACCTCTGAAATCAATGCTTGAAGGCAAGGTTCCTGTTGTAATTGTAGAACATAAGGATAAAGCCGGTAATATTTACGGTACTGTAACCCACAACAGGGCAAGAGGTACACATTTGCTTGAACCTATGAAAGCGATTGTTAGAGAGCTTATGGGAGAGGGGAAATCTGTTGAAGAAATCGGTAAGCAGCTTGGTATGAGACCAGAGGAAATATTCCGATTATCGGACTTCTCCAAAGAGGACTTTTTGAATATGATGATTAAACCAAATCAAGGTTATTCAAAAGCAGAGTTTATAACGAAGATTTAATGTTAAAACAATAAATATTCGTGAGAGTGACACACGGGAGGGCATACACCCTCCCTTTTGTGCGTCCACGATTGCAAAACGAACAGGAGAGAGGTGGTGATATGCCGAGAGCACCGAGTGAGAAAGTAACACAAGCTGAAAAGCTATTCAATGATGGTATGGCAATGGTTGAGATTGCTAAGAAACTGGAAGTTTCAGACGGAACAGTCCGCAGCTGGAAGAACCGGTACGGATGGGGAAAAGCCTCAAAAAAAAACAAGTGCAACGTTGCGAAAAAAAATGAGAAGAAAAATGCAACGTTGCAAAAGAAAAAGAGGGGAGGTCAACCCAAAAATCAGAATGCAAAAGGCGGTTCTGGCAATCCAAACCCAAACCCTCCACCAGACAGAACAAAGCATGGTGGTTATGTTCCTGTATTTATGGATGCGTTGGATTCAGATGAGCAGGAACTTCTTGAGTCTATTCCAGAAGATACAGAGCTTCAACTGATGGAACAGATACAGCTTTTTTCGATTAGAGAGCGAAGAATACTTAAAGCAATCAATAAATACCGCGAACAAAAAGGAGAGGTTGCGGTAATGGATGTGAACCGAAGCGAGTCAAAACGCTCGTTTAAAGACCAAGAGGAAGAGGCAGAGTACGATAGGCGCCAGAAGGAGAAGGTTGATAATAAAGAAATTCTTCCGGGTAAGTCCTATAATATAGCAACACACACAGCTAATAAGGATATGATCATAGCGAGGCTGGAACAGGAACTTTCTACTGTGCAGAGCAAAAAGACAAAGGCTATTGAAGCGTTGTCCAAGTATCGCATAGAAAAGGCAAGGCTTGAAAGTGAAAGTGCTGGCAACGATGCGGTTGATGATTGGATTGCAGCTGTATTGGGAGAGGAAGTGAGCGAAGATGAATAAGAACTCACGGACATTACGAAGAAAATTCTTCCAGAAGAAAATCCCAATATACAGGAAAAATCCGGTGCTATTTGCACAAGAGGTATTGCTGTTTGAGCCTGATGATTGGCAAAAACAAGCTTTGATGGATTTGGCAGAAAGCCCGAAGGTTGCAATCAAGTCTGGACAGGGTGTTGGAAAAACAGGTATGGAAGCTGTTGCTTTGCTGTGGTTTTTATGCTGTTATCCCTATCCGAGAATTGTTGCAACAGCTCCTACCAAACAGCAGTTGCACGATGTATTGTGGTCCGAAGTCAGCAAGTGGATGAGCAAGTCTCCTTTACTTTCAGACATCCTCAAATGGACGAAGACCTATATTTATATGGTTGGCAACGAAAAGCGTTGGTTTGCCGTAGCTAGGACTGCTACAAAGCCAGAGAATATGCAAGGTTTTCACGAAGATAATATGCTGTTCATTGTTGATGAAGCTTCTGGTGTTGCAGATCCTATCATGGAAGCAATACTCGGTACTCTTTCTGGTGCAAACAATAAGCTGCTGATGTGCGGGAACCCGACGAGAACATCTGGAACATTCTACGATGCTTTTAATGTAGATAGGTCCATATACAGGTGCCACACGGTATCATCTGCAGACAGTAAGAGAACCAACAAGCAGAATATTGAATCACTTATACGCAAGTATGGTCGTGACAGTAATGTCGTGCTGGTGCGTGTGTTCGGAGAGTTTCCAAAGCAGGAAGATGATGTGTTTATAGCTCTTTCTATAGTAGAGCATTGCTGCATGTTGGATTTGCCAGACGATGTCCCTATTAAGCGAATATCATTCGGTGTGGATGTTGCGAGATATGGCTCGGATGAAACAGTTATTGCTAAGAACGTAGGAGGAAGAATAACACTTCCTGTATCATTCAGAGGGCAAAGTCTTATGACAACAGTTGGAAAGATTGTGCAGCTCTATAGACAAGCTATAACAGAGTTCCCACGATACAGAGGGAAGATATACATTAACATTGATGATTGCGGCCTTGGTGGCGGAGTTACAGACCGCCTCGAGGAAGTAAAACAGGAAGAAAAGCTCACACGAATGGTGATTGTTCCGGTTAATGCCGCAGGTAAAGTTCCGGAAGAAACAATTGGTGATGGGAAGCAGAAAGCCTGTGATATTTACGACAATATGACAACATATCTTTGGGGCACAGTGAAAGATGCCTTGATGATGGAGGAAGTAAGTCTGGAAAATGACAATGAGCTTGTCGCTCAGTTTACTTGCAGGAAGTACAGGCTGACGAGCAGGGGAAAGATGCTGCTTGAAAGCAAAGAGGAAATGAAGAAACGAGGAATTGATTCCCCAGATAGAGCAGATGCGGTTGCGCTGTCTTGCTATCAGAAAAAGACATTCAATATTGGAAGTCTCGTAGATTAGGAGGTGAGGAAATGCAGGACAATGAGAAAGAAAGCAGAGCAGATGGATATAAGAATCTGATGAATAAGTATGGTACTCAAGATGATGTGTCAGAGCAGTATCGCTTTGAGAGTGATGATCCTGTAACAGATGTGGAACTCACACTGAACTACGAGGAAAACGGATTGTTCGCTAAGATAATAGATATCCCATCTGATGATGCTGTTAGTAGTGGATTTGAATATGGTGTAAATGATGTTGACTTGGAAACATTTATCAATGATTCACTTGACGAGTTGGACTTTGAGGGTGCAGCTTCTACAGCTATCAAATGGTCGAGACTATATGGCGGTTCGCTTATGGTGATGATAATTGATGATGGGAAACAGATTGATGAGCCTGTGGATTGGGATAATATCAGAGGGATTGATGAACTGCTTGTGTTTGAAAGACCTTTGATTACACCAGATTACAACAGCATATATAATCACGATCCAAAGACCGGTAAATGGTCGAAATTTGGAAAGCCTGAATTCTACGATGTATCTCCAATGTATGGCAAGCAGTTTCGTGTCCACGAAAGCAGGTGCCTATTGTTCAAGAATGGAACATTGCCACAATCCAGCTCGAGGACAGAATATCGTTTCTTTGGCATGCCAGAGTACACGAGGATACATAAAGCCTTGCAGGAAACTGTTACATCGCATGGGAATGGAGTTAAGCTGCTTGATAGGGCGGTACAAGCAATTTATAAGATGAATGACCTTGCCAACCTTCTGGAAACAGACGAGGGCGAGGATATTGTTCTTAGGAGACTGCGTATAATCGATATGGCGAAGGGCATCATCAATTCCATAGCTATTGATGCGAACGGAGAAGATTACGATTATAAGACTGTGACATTTTCCGGAGTAAAGGATATTATCGATGCGACATGCAATATGCTTTCAGCAGTAACAAACATCCCACAGACGAAGCTCTTTGGAAGGTCACCAGCCGGCGAAAACTCCACCGGAGAGGGAGATATGGAGAACTATTACTCCTATGTGAATAAGATTCAGAAGTTGAACCTCAAAAGAAATCTTGGAGTACTGATTGATATTATCTTGATTGCCGGAAAGTATAAGGGAGAGTTTGAGGAAATTCCTGACTATACTCTGAAATTCAAGCCTTTATGGAATTTGAGCGAAGCGGAGCAGGCGGGAGTAGATCAGACAAAGGCTGCAACGGAGCTTACAAAGGCACAGACAGCACAGGTTTATGTGGATATGCAGGCTCTTGACGCTTCGGAAGTCAGAAAACGTTTAGCTGAAAACGGAGAGTTTACAGTAAACGATATTTTGGATGATGAAGATGATTGGGAAGCAATGGTGGATGATGCTCCAACTAATGCAAATGAATCAGCAGAGACATCGAATACGGCATTGTCTGCAGAAGTGAAAGAGCCGCAGGAACAGGAAGAAACCGAGACTGATTCTGCGTTTGATACAGTTACTCCTACCGGATGCGGTGTCATTGTTGTAAAAGATGGGAAAGTGCTTGTTGGCACAAGGAAAGACAATGGACTTGTGTGTGGACCTGGAGGACATATTGAAATAGGGGAAACACCGGAAGATGCAGCCATAAGAGAAACAAGGGAAGAATTTGGCATCAATATAGCAAATATAATTCCGGTAACTTTGATTTCTGGTATGTCCGAACAATATTGTCCTTCGCAGGTTTTTCTATGCACAGAGTATTATGGAAATCCAATATGCTTTAATACAGAGATGGAAGATGCTCGTTTTGAAGATATAGGAAGTGTTCTTGACATGGACTTATTCCTTCCGTTTAGACTTTCACTTGAGGACTTTCTAAGGCAACTGGATGAAATTCGGTTGACAGCTGAGGTAAGTCAAAGTAATATGGAAGCAGACGGAGGCCCTGGTTCTGGAAGGTACCCGAAGGGTAGTGGAGGAAAGAATAAGAAGAGCAACTCTAAGAGAAAGAAAACCCAGTCCTTACCAATGACTGCAAAGGAAAAGGCAAAGGTCACGCATGACATAAATAATGTGTATCATGCAAAGTACAAGGGAAAGAGAGTGTGCGCAATTCGCACGAGTTCAAATGAGCCAGATAGCCCTACATACTATTATAGATTCAAGAATCATGGATTTGATGATTACGATATATTCATGA
Source organism: Coprococcus sp. TF11-13 (assembly GCF_003481085.1). Lineage (NCBI taxonomy): Bacteria > Bacillati > Bacillota > Clostridia > Lachnospirales > Lachnospiraceae > Coprococcus > Coprococcus sp. TF11-13. Next base: position 193,592 of record NZ_QUKK01000004.1, read on the forward strand.
AGACAGAGGAGGATTAGACCGATGGATGAATTGAAGAAACTTCTGGAGAATGTAAGTGATACTTATGATGATTTTGTTGGCTGCGTTTTGTGTGCAGTTAAGCATGATGATGAGGATATCCGGAAAGTAAAAGATTACATCAAGGAAGATCCTGCAAGAAAGAGTGATGATATTTTAGAATATCTGGATGAACTTGGAATATAAGATACGAGCCTTGCGAGTGTGAGGCTCTTTTCTTTTGCCCTGTAGTGCCGCTAATCGTGGCATTATGGGGCTTTTTTAGTGTCAGCAGTGAAATAGACGATTGCAAGCATAATTCCAAATAAGAGGCAATGAGAGAAGGTGATAGCTTGGATGAAATGTTACGAAAAGAATTACTTCGGTCTGAATTGAAAGAGAAAAACAAAGGAAAACGGATTATCCCGTGTAAATACAGACCTAAGTATCCGGACAGTGCGGAAAGAGAATATATGCGATTGGTAAATGCATATATGGCTATCGAGAAAGAGGTGCTTATGAAGTATATGCCAGATATAAAGCAAATACTTAATGAGGGCACGCAGCTTCGTGCGGATTCAAAGAAAGATAATGAGCAGAAACGCAGGACAGCACGATTTTCAGCTTTAGACAATACAATAGTTCGCCTCACAATTCTTTTTAAGACAATCCAAAGAGAACTGGATGCCGCTTTTGGACTTTACGACTTGAAAAGACAGATAAATATAATTGCCAACCTAGACCATAAGCTCACCGTTAAAGAGTGGAAGAAAGCGGTAAGCAAGACATTGGGTATTAATTTGCTTGATGATTATTATTCTGGAGAATATTACGCAAAGATGTTGGAAAAATGGGTGTCTGATAATGTGGATTTAATAAAGACTGTTCCGAATCAATCTCTCGATAGAATGAAAGAACTGGTATATGAAAACTACATGAAAGGAACGACTACAACCAATATTGTAAAAGAGATTCAGCGGCAATACGGAATGAGTAAGCGTCATGCAAAGCTGATTGCCAGAGACCAAACGGCAAAGCTTAATGCAGATATTACGGAGAGCCAGCAGAGGGATGCGGGTGTGCCAAAGTATGAATGGTCTGGAGTAATGGATAGACGAGAGCGGAAAAGCCATAGAGAGCTGGAAGGAAAGATAATCAGCTGGGACAATCCGCCAGATGTAGGAAATGGCAGAAAATGCCATCCTGGACAGGATTATCAATGCCGGTGTTGCGCAATTCCGGTGTTTGATATAGATAATCTGGATTTGCCAGTTTGAAAGGAAGTGGTTGCATTGAAAAAGTGACAGAAAGCAGGAGGTGCAGAAAGTGAAGCTGAAACGAATTGACAGCATTTCCATGGATCAGACTTATTACACAGATGAAGGCTATCTTGTAGATCACCCAATTGTGACTACATGTGGCATATTTGAGTATAAGAATGATGATGGAAGCACACGGAGGGAACTCCGATTGCCTGAGAATGTCTTTGACAAGAAATCGTTGGAGAGTTACAAGGGCAAACCAATCATCATTACACATGATGCTGGAGAAGTGGATAAGGAGAATGTCCGCAGAGAACAGATAGGCACAATTATGAGTGAAGGATACAGGGATGGAGATAGCGTTCGCTGTGAGATTATTATTCATGATACAAATGCTTTGAAAAGTTGCGGATTGAAAGAGTTATCCCTTGGATACAGCCTTGATACTGATGATACTCCGGGAGTATATCACGGAGAGAAATACGATTGTATTCAGAAAAATATCGAAATCAATCATCTTGCACTTGTCGGAGAAGCAAGAGCGGGAGAAACTGCTCGCTTGAATATCGATGGCAAGGATGATGATACACAAATCTTAAAAGGAGGCAAAGTAATTATGTACAAACCTAATTCAAAAGGCCGAAGAGCTGATGAGGGCGAAGAGCTTACACCAGAAGAGATGGAAGCTGCTATTGCTTTATTCAAGGCTCAGAAAGCCGCAAATCAGGCAACTGGTGAGGGAGTTGATGGAGAAGATCCAGAGGAAACACCAGCAGCCAATCCGGAGGAAAATGGAGAACCGGAAAAGACACCCGTTGAAAAGGTCAAGGAGAATATTGACCGCAGAGATGCTGAGGGTGATGGTATGTCGCCAGAGGATATTATTGCAGAGCAGAAAGCAGACCTTGATACTCTCTTGCAGGAGATTGACAAGATGCAGGCTCAGAGCGATATGAATGGTGATGAAGGAGAAGACGCTGGAGAGAAAGAAGAAACTGCTCCTACAGACGAAAACACAGATTCGGATGATGAGGGAGCGGGTGCAGAATGCGATCCGGAGAAACAGAAAGGAGTAAACATGGATTCTGTGGATAAAATTATTCAGGACCGCCTTGATGTGTGCCGAATGGCTGACCGATTAAACCTTGATGGAGTTGAGGGACTTTCGGTAAGAGAAGGAAGAAAACGCATTATCAAGGCAGTTAATCCGAAGATGAATCTTGATGGAAAGAGCGACAGCTATATCAATGCAGCTTATGACATTGCAAAGCAGTCATTCCATGAGAGAAAGAGCACTAATGATCAGAGAGAGAGAATTGCAGCTGATAAGGTCCGCAAGGATGCAAAAGAGGTTAGTAATTCAACATCTGCTCGTAAGAAAATGATTGCGAATATGACAGGAGGTAGAAAGTAATGAGCACAGCAGTACAGACAAGTTATGGCTTTGGCTTTCCTAAAGGAGTGGCCGGCGGGCTGTTTGATTTATCGGCCCATGATGTTACAACAAGACAGGCAGAAGGTGATGGTGTTGCCTTTGGTCTTGGTGTTGTCGTTGGAACAAATAAAGGCACTGACGTAAAACTTCCGGCAACAGGTGCAACATCTGATGATTTTGAGGGTGTTGTAGTACACAATTCTGTTATGGTGGAAAAGGATATGGATAACAATGTTTCCATCAACAGCAAGCGTACAGTAGGCTGCCTTCATTTTGGAAGAATTTGGGTGCAGACTGGAGCAGCAGCTAAACCTGCATACAAGGAGAAGGTTTACTTAATTACGGATGGTGATGAGGCAGGAAAGTTCACAACATCTGCAGATACAGCAACCAAGGTGGAAGTAAATGCTATTTTCCTTGGAGAAACTGATAATGGCATTGCAAACGCAGAGTTCAGACCGGGTGCGGTTGTGAAAGCTGCGGAGAAATAAGAAGGAGGTATTCACGAATGAAAGATTTTAACATGGATGATTACAGTGCATTAAAGGGCTCTACCCTTGTTAAGGGGCTTGCGGGAAGTGAGCAGCTTCGTTTTGATAGTGTTGAATCTGCAACTGTATTCTTTGCCAGAGAACTTGACCAGGTAAAGACAAAGACTTATGACAAGCAGTATCCGGAGCTCTCTGCATTGTCTTACTTCCCTATCACTTCTGAGGTTAATGAGGGAGCAGAAACCACAACATATTACAGCTATGATATTACCGGTATGGCGGCAATCATTAACAATTATGCCACAGACCTTCCTAGAGTTGATGTACAGGGCGAATCTCACACTGCTTCTATTAAGTCTGTCGGTGACAGCTATGGTTACAATGTGCAGGAAATGAGAGCTTCCAGAATGGCAGGAAAGTCTCTTGATGCCAGAAAAGGTGCAGCTGCAAGAAGAGCGTCAGATTATATGGTTAATAAGATTGCTTTTGCAGGCGATAAGAAACATAACCTCGTCGGCATTTTCTCTGATGGTACCGACATTCCTCTGTACACTTTGTCCGAGGTTGAAGTTGATGGAAAGAAGTACACAGACTGGGCACATAAGACTGCTGATCAGATTCTTGATGATATCAATGGCATGCAGAAATTTGTTGACAAGATTACAATGTCTATCGAAAAGCCTGATACATTAGCTCTTCCATCGTACATTTACATGGATCTTTCAACAAGGAGAATTCCAGATACGGAGACTACTGTACTCAGCTTTATCAAAGAACATGCACCATACTTAAAGAACTTCGAGAGCATGGCAGAGTTACAGGATTCCGCTACTGATATCAATCCTACAGGAAAGAATGTTGCATTTATGTACACGAAGGATCCGGAAAAGTTCAGTTTGGAAATTCCGCTTCCGTTCTACCAGTACCCATTGCAGGTCCAGAAACTTGAGACAGAGATTCCTTGCGAAACAAGAACTGCTGGACTTATCATTTATTATCCGTTATCAATGCTTCTTGCATACGGAATTTAAGGAGGAAATGACATTATGAAGATTATCAATAAGTCGAGAAAGATTATCGGAATCAACGGAGAGCCACTCCTTCCTGGAGCGGATTTAGAGTTACCGGAGGGAATGGAAACCCATCCGGTAATTTCTTACTATCTGCAGAAAGGGATTGTGGTTGACTCCCAGAATGTCTCTGCGGAGGAGAAAACAGGTATTAGTGACCTTGAAAAAGCTCGTATCGAAGAGGAAGCTATTGCAAAGTATAAGGCAGAGCAGGAAAAGGCAGCAAAGACCAAGGAAGCTGAGATTAAAGCTGTAAAGACCATGAAGAAAGATGACCTTCTTACAAAAGCTGTAGGGATGGGACTTGAGGTAACGGACGATGATACCGTTGATACTCTAAAGGAGAAAATTGTAGCCGAACTCAGCAAGTAGGAGGTGACCATTGTGGATGCCTTTGAAATTATAAGAAAGACTATGGACGAGTTTGCAGATGTACCAGATGATACAGTACAGACTTTCATATCTCTTGCAGAGCCACTTATCAGCAAAAAGAGGTTCAGAAAGTTGTATCCGCAGGCTTTGGCATATTTAGCGGCACATAAAATGAAAATGTCTGGTTTAGGAAAGACAATCGGCATAGGAACGATAGGGGACACCATTGGATTATCTTCTGTTTCGGAAGGTGAGACATCGGTGTCCTTTTCCAATAATCAGGCAGGAAACACTGCGACGGATTCGGAATTCGGATTAACGGTGTATGGTATGCAGTATCTTAATTTGAGAAAGCGCTGCATTGTCACAATTGTGTCGGCGGGTGTGGACTGTGGCGGTTAAGATTAAAGAGAAGGTTACTGCAGATGGCAAGAAATTTCAGAAAATGTTGGAGGATCTTAATAAACTTGAGGTTCGTATCGGCATACAACAGGGGGCAGGCAGCGAGGATGGTGTTGATTTAGTTGATATAGCAATGTTCAATGAACTCGGCACTGTCCATATCCCGTCAAGACCTTTCCTGCGAGATAGTGTCGATGCACATTCACCAGAAATCAATGCCTTTTTGCAGTCAATGAGAACACAGCTGGTAAAAGGTGGCTCTGCCGAAGACGTGTTAAAGAAAATAGGTGTGTTTCAGAAAGGCTTGATTCAGAAAGAAATCGTTAATGGTAATTTTGTCCCAAACTCGCCAGAAACAATCAGGCGGAAGGGTTCTGATAAACCATTGATTGATACAGGTCGTATGAGGCAGTCTATTAACTATGTAATACAGGAGAAAGGAGGTTCTGACTAATGCCATTTTTTGGTAGTACATACACATTAAGAAGATATGGAGAAGACAAGATTATAGATGGTTATCCAACAGCGGGGTATGAAGATATCCAGGTTGTTCTTGATGTGCAGACTTTATCTGATGATGAAGTTATAGAGGCTGGTGGAAGCAGGGATGAGGAAATGTTGAAAACTTTTGGAGATTTCCCTGTTAGAACATCAAAACAGGAAGAATGTGTTAGGTCAGACCAGCTTCTGTATGATGGAAGATGGTTTGAATGTATGTCTTCTCGCCTAAGCAGGAATACAATTTTGAAGCATTGGACATCAACATTTAAGCTGATACCAGTCAGCGAGAACAAAGAGCCGAGCAATTCTGAAATGGAGGAAACAGAATGACATTTTCGGAGGTTAAGAAGTTCATTTACGAACTTGTTAAGCGATATCATCCAGGAGCGATGGTGGTGTGGACGAAAACCAAAGGTGTAACACCTAAACCGCCATATATAACGCTTGGATATAGCAATTTGAATAGGTCAGCCTTTCCTTTGTCAGACGATGAAAGAGAACATAGATATTACAATTATGATTTCATTTTTGAAATCAACTTATATACTGTTGGGAAAGAGGTAAAAGCTGGAAATGGAAGCTACTTTGAGAATACAGCAGTAGAAGATTTGGAAGAATTTATCAGATTTCTTGATTCGGATGGAATTACAGAAGAATTGGCTGAAAAGAATGTAACTATTGTTATGAATCCACCAATAAGAGATTTATCAGAGCTGATCGGAGATACGAAATTCAATTATCGTTCCATGTGCGAATTCACAATAACATTTGTCGGATTGGCTGATGGAAAGTATGGAGTATCTGGAATTCAAACCGTTCCGAATCCAAGCGGTGGAGGAATGAAGGAATTTGTAGAGGCAGAAACCTATGCAATAGAAGAAATAAGAATACAGGAGGAAACAGACAATGGCAATTAGAAATAATCTTGATGATATTGTTAATGTAGACATTGAGATTTCTACTCCGGGTTCAAGTGACGAAAGTTTCAACAATGTATTACTTGTTGTTGAAGGACCTGTTGTTGGAAAGAAATCAACTGACAATATCGGAACAAAAGTCATTAGTGTAGCGCAGGCAGGAGAACTTGCGGACTATGGCTTTTCAACAGAATCACAGGCATACATTATGGCGAATGTGGCATTTTCACAATCACCAAAGCCAAGTCTTGTTTATGTTATTGCGAGACAGGTTGTGAGTGATGAAAGCGATCCTGTTACATATGAGAAAATTAGCGTCACTCTTGACAGGGCGAAAGAAGCTGGCGGATGGTATGGAATTGCTTTATCAAAAGCATTTCTTAATAAAGCAGATATTGAAGAAACAATCAAATGGACAGAAGCCAATAAGAAGATCTTTGGATTTACATTTGTTGAGCAGACTTTGCCAGTTAGCACAACGAATTATTTCCGCAGCTTTGCTGTCTATGGAGGTGGTGTCCCTGATGTTGAGGAAACACCGGACGAAAATTATTATATTTCGTTGGCAATGATGGCTAAGTGCTTTGGATATGATCCAGGAAGTGAAACATGGGGATTAAAACAACTGGCTGCGGTATATCCGTGCAAGTTATCAACTGATATGAAAAAATACTGTGATGGAAACTATGTCACATATTTTACGACTTATGCTAAAAAGAACGTTACAAGTTCGATGGGCGGTAAGGTGCTTGGAAACGAATGGATTGACACAATTCGATTCAGAGATTGGCTAAAGAATGACATGCAGGAAAGAGTATTTAATCTTCTTGTGTTGAACACGAAAGTGCCTTTTACTGATGAAGGTATTACTGCGATTGAAGGTAAGATGGAAGAATCGTTAAAAGTGGGGCAGAAAGTAGGGGGTGTTGCTCCAACTGAGTATGACGACGATGATAACGAGATTCCAGGATATACAATTATCGTACCTTCGTCTGCAAGTATGAGTGATGTAGAAAAGGCATCCCGACAGTTAACAGGCTGCAAATTTACAGCTAAATTAGCTGGAGCAATCCAGGTTGTAAATATCAATGGAAATCTTGTGTACGCATAGAAGGAGGTGAAGGTTAATGCCAAGAGTAACAACTTATAATCCGAAAAAGGTAACGCTTGCACTTGGAAACCATATTGCAAGCGGTTTTGCTGATGACAGCTTTATTGTTATTGAGCCTGCCGGAGACGGTAATAGTTATGTAGCAGGAGCGGATGGAGAGGTATGCGTAAGCGTAGATCCATCTTCTATTTACACAGTAAAGGTATCTGTTCTTCAGAACTCTAAGACTAACGCATATTGCAAGAAGATGTATGAGAAGATGAAGAAAAACGGAAAAGGATTTTTCCCTGTTACAGTAAAAGATCTCGTTGGAAATGAAAAATTCAGTGCTTCTACTGGTTGGATTACTAAAATCGCAGGCAAAACTTACGGAAAGGCTCAGAACAACCGTGAGTGGGAGATTGTGGTAGCTGACGGTGTAGAAAGTTAGGAGGTAAAATATGGCACGATTAAAGCAGCTTGAACCAAAGAAGGAAACGATTGGAGGTCTGAATTTTTATATAAGACCTTTTCCAGCTATGGTTGCCGCAAACCTTACGGGAGATTTAGCTTCGTTGCTTACCCCGGTTCTTGCAGCACTTATGCCGCTTGTAGGCAATAGCGACAATGAAAGCGATGGAGAAGATGGAGATTTGATGGACATTGATGTAAATGATGCGGCCGCTTCCATTTCAAAGAGTATGGAAGGGTTTTCTGGTAGCAAAGTTGAATCGATGATGAAAAAATTGCTCATTGCTCATAAGAATGTAGTCGTTGAACTTCCTGTAATGGATGAGGACGATGTGGAGACAGGAGAGTATTCACAGGAAATACTTGATATGGATATCGTAAATGAGATTTTTTGCGGGGATGTACAGAACATGTTCATTCTCGCTTTTTATGTTATCCGTTTGAACTTCAATGGTTTTTTCAAGAGACTCGCCGGCCCATCTGGGAAAGCAGGCGAGGCTATAGCGAAGAAGATGAGGAAGATATTGTAAAATACGGAAAACTTGACACCTCACAATTTTCCGAGCTGGAGTTGAGAATGTACATATTGATTAAAGCTAAATTAGCTTCAATGTTCGAGCTGAAGGAATATTACACCTTAGACGAGGCATTGAAGCTATATGCTTTATATCGTATGGACATGGATATTCAGAATGGAAAGGCTGAGGAAATGAGAGAAAGGAGGGAATAGCATTGACGATAAGAGATATTGCGGTTGCATTTGGTATTGAAGTTGATCAGAAAAGTGTCGGTGCTGCAGAGAATGCCATCAAAGGTGTAAAAAATATGGCTTCAAAGCTATTAGGCGCTATTGGAATAGGTTTTTCAATTGCTGGCATTGCAAACTTAGCGGAAGCAGCGGCAGATGCAGAGGCATTAAAATCACAGTTTTCGCAGGTATTTGGAGATTTAGAGCAGGATGCTTCAGACAAGCTTGATAAGATTGCTGATGAAACTGGAGTAACCGTAAATAGAATGAAGGGCAGTTTTACCCAGATAGCAGCATTTGCAAAAACAACAGGCATGGAACAGGCGGACGCATTAGATATTGCTGACAGATCCATGAAAGCTGTTGCGGATTCTGCCGCATTCTATGATAGAAGTATAGAGGATGTAACTAATTCCCTCCAGTCTTTCTTGAAAGGTAATTTTGAAAATGACGCTGCTCTTGGTCTTTCATGTACTGAGACAACGAGAAATACAGCCGCAAATGCGTTGTACGGAAAGTCGTTTAAAGACTTGTCGGAAGCGGAAAAACAGTTGACATTACTGCAGATGGTTGAGGATGCGAATAAAGCCTCTGGTGCAATAGGACAGGCGGCCAGAGAATCTGATACCTGGACCAATCAGCTTGGTAATTTGAAACAGAATGTGCAGGATTTGAAAGCGGCTGCTGGAAATGCGTTCTTAAAGCCGGCAGTAATGGTATTAAAACTGCTAAATTCCCTAGTATCAAAGGCAACTGTGGGGATGAAAAAGCTGACATCAGAGACAGGAATCCTAACCAAAGCATTCAATGGTATGCATGCTTTAGTAAAAAGATTGAAGCCGGCTATTGATCGAATGATGCAGACCTTGCAGATAGGGGCTAAAAAAGGCATGGGAATGGTGAAAAATGTTATAGATAAACTTGGTGGAGTTGATAACGCTCTGAAGCTCTTGGCTATTATTGCCGGAGCTTTTTTTATTGTAATGAATTGGAGCAAAATCATATCTGGAGCAAAGGCATTTATTACATTACTTACAAAAATGAAAGGCTTATTCAGCTTGGCAAATTTGAAGACTTTGGCTATTGTGGCGGCGGTAGTGCTGTTGGCACTGATTGTTGAAGATTTTATAAATTTCCTTATGGGAAATGATTCTGTTATTGGAACAATATTTGACAAGGCAGGTATTGGTGCAGATAATGCCAGGGAAGCTATTTTCAAAGCATGGCAGAAAGTTAAAGAATTTCTGCTTAATGTATGGGATTTTCTCAAACAAGCTGCCGGAATGTGGGTTGATACTGTTAAAGGGTTCTTCGAGAGGCATGGAGAAAGTATAAAGGCTAACTTCATGAGAGTTTGGGGAATCATAAAAACATTCCTGAGTGGAGTATGGACATTTATCTCCCAGCTGGCGGCAACGATATTTGGAGGAACGGAAGATAGTATAGATGGTTCTACAACAAGCACGAAGGACAAACTTTTAGCTGTATGGCAAGCTATTCTCGATGCTTTGTCAACGGTTTGGGATGCTTTATATGAAGCTGGGAGTGCTGTATTCAATGCTATTGCGACTGTAATAGAAACTGTATTTGGATGGATCCAGGCATTTTGGAATGCGTGGGGCTCTACGATACTCGCATGGTTTAAAGGGCTGTGGGACAACTGCGGACAATTTATAAATGGATTCCTCGAAGTAATAAAAGGACTTGCGAATTTTATAAGCTCTGTATTCACAGGAAACTGGTCTGGAGCATGGGAGGCTATCAAACAGATATTCTCTGGAATATGGGATATGATTGTAGCTTTCTTACAGCAGGCATGGAACACAATATCAACAGTTCTGACTATTGGGTTAGGTGCTTTGCAAGCACTTTGGAACGCAATTTGGGGTGCAATAAGTGCATTTTTCTCTGGAATATGGAATGGAATAGTTTCTTTCTTGACAGGAATATGGAATACAATAACAAGCACTATTTCGAATGCAATCAATTCTGCTTATAACACGATAGTTTCAGTGTTGCAGTCCATATACAACTTTTTCAGTAGTATTTTTTCAAACATAGCTAATTCCGTAAGTTCCACATTCAATAATATAGTGAGTGGAATTAAAGGTGCTGTTGGGAATATCAAATCTGCTATTGTTGATGGATTCAATGCGGCAATCAGCTTTATAACAAGCCTTCCGTCAAAGGCGGTCCAATGGGGCGCTGATTTCATCGGGGGCTTAAAAAACGGAATTATGTCTGGTGTGCAGGGGATTGTAAATGCTGTAAAAGGTATTGGAGATAAGATCAAATCATTTCTGCATTTCTCAGTTCCGGATGAAGGACCACTAACTGATTATGAAAGTTGGATGCCTGATTTTATGGGTGGACTAGCCGAAGGTATCAGTTCAAACGAGGACACTGTTCTTGACAAAGTTAAAGGGCTTGCAGGCGGCATATCAACCCTTATGAAAGGAGCTACAGCTTCAGCTGCAACAGCAACTGGAAGTGCAGTAAATAACACAAGTAATACGACAAATGTGACACAGAACAATACCTTCAATAATTCTTACTCTGGCAGTGATGTACAGGCACAACAGAATGTATCGAAGGGCATGAAACAGTCGGCACAGGATGCCACAAGCTATATGGCTAAAGGGCTGGCATATGCAAGGTAGGTGAAAAGGAATGGCAAGAAATCTAAAACCGGTTAGCATTGCCGGAATAGAAGGGGATGCTCTTATCAGCGAGGATATCAGCTATTCTGCTGACATTCCTGAGTATCCTGTTGAAAATGGTTACAATGTATCGGACACAATTATATTAAAACCTATTCAGCTGAGCATCACTCTATATATAAGTGATAGCCCAGCTACATGGAGAAATCGCAAAGGACATAGTCCTTCTGCGGGCAGAACCAAGAAGATATGTGAGAAGTTTGAGAAATTGTATTTTCAGAGAAAATTGGTAAAGGTTGTCACTACAGACAAGATATATACCAGTATGGGAATCACATCAATGTCAATTTCTCATAGTTCGGAAATTGGGTACGCACGACAGATACAGTTTTCATTAAAGAAAGTGTATATAACCAAAAGAAAAACGGTTTACATACCTAAATATATTTTGCAGAGTGGAGAATCGAAGAAGAGCGCAGGAAAAGCGACAACGTCATCCAGTAGTTCAAAATCTTCGGGTTCTTCGACAAGCAAATCTGGAGGCTCTAATAAATCCGGAGGCTCTGGTAAGTCGAGTGGTGGAAAGAAGGGCTCTATATTATATAACATCGGGAAAAAAACAGGATTTTTGTAGGAGGTGGGTAAATGCTATATATTACAGTTCCGGATATGAACGATAGCGTATCGTCGGTGACGATTGCAGAAAAAGAGTATCTTATCCGCTTTACATACAATGGAACAGGAGATTTTTGGAGCTTTGGATTATCAGACACCGACGAAAATCCTATTATTTCTCCGACCAAGATTGTGCCTAATTTCCCGCTGACACATTTTATGAATTTCACATCATTGCCGGATGGAATATTCGGTGCAATTAGTGAAGAAACAAGACTTACAAGGGAATCTTTCAATAATGGAACCGCAGAATTTGTTTTTATACCTTGGGATGAATGGGAGGATTAAAATGGCACAGGAGAATTTTATCAGAAGATATCTTATGAAGGCTGGAAAAATGGGGCATAACGGATTCCAAATCGGTCAAACTTCAACAGAGAATCCGCATGCATTGCATATAAGTTTTAGCATTGAAAAATCGACATCAGAAACTGCCAATACAGCCAAGGTACAAATATGGAATTTATCCCCTGCCAATCTCAGCGTCCTTGACACGGAAGATTGCGTAATTGAATTACAGGCGGGATATGCCAATCACATTGCATTGATTCTGGCAGGAAATGTAGTTACATCATCAACAGAGATGGATGGGGCTGACAGAATGACAGAGTTGGAGGTTATGGATGGAAGAGTAGCCTTGAGAGACACATATGTGGAGATATCCCGCTCTGGACGAGTTGACAGTAAGGAGGTATTTGACGAGATTGCAGGTGCTATGGGAGTATCAGTTATATACTCAAAAGGTTGCAAGTTTAAGGTTTTACCGCATGGTTTCAGTTTTGTTGGCCCTGCAAAGACTGTACTGAAGAAATTGTGTAAAACATGTGGTCTTTCTTGGTCTATTCAGAATTCCGTTTTACAGATAAGAAAGCCAAACGAACCTATTACGACTAGGGCATATCTTTTAAGTTCCGATACGGGACTATTAGAGGTGCCTAAGCGTATAACTATTTCATCAGAGGGTGACGATTCCAGCAGTGGGAAAAGCAATAGTCAGATAGGCTATGAGGTTAAGTATTTTTTGAATGGAGCAATTGGTGTGAATGATTATGTAAGACTGGAAAGCGACAAAGTACGTGGCTATTTTAGGATTTATAAGTTGACGATTGATGGCGACAACCTTGAGGGCGATTGGATATGTACAGCCCAGCTTTTGGAGGTGAAATAATGTTACAAGAATTTGTAGAACAGGTTGAAAAAACAGCACGGTCAGTAATGGAAGAGATGCACACTGCTATACCGGGAAAAATAACTGCGTTCAATGCAGGAACAGGCTTTGCTACTGTAAAACCTTATGGAACATATACGACTGATGCCGGCAGAAAGATGGCATATCCAACAGTTACAGAAGTTCCAGTTATCATTCCTCAAAGCCCAATGAATGATATTTATATCGCATTCCCGATAACAGCAGGAATGGATTGCCTGCTCATAGTTTCTGAACAGGAACTGGACGCATGGATTGGAGGCGGTGAATCTGAAAATGACATTCGCTTTGACTTGACAAGTGCAATAGCAATACCGGGGCTGCTTAATAAGGGAAGTGCGACACTGAAAGAGGCATGCAGCAAAGAAAGCATAATATTGCAGAATGGAAATTCTAAGTTATCTATAAATAAAGAAAATGTGGAAATAAAAGGAAACCTGATTGTGAGTGGCGATGTAAAAGCAAAGAATGTATCTCTTATAAATCACACTCATACAGGTGTACACGGAGACACATCAAAGGCAAAATAAAGAAGGAGGCGAGGAAGTGGATATATTGCTCGACAGTAATGGCGACTTGGCATTCAAGGGAACAGACATTGTCCTTGCCAATTCTGTTCGCCAAAAGATAAAAATTCGGTTAAAGTGGTTTTTTCAAGAATGGAGATGGGATGATGAAGCCGGTGTTCCGTATTTTGAATATCTTTTTGTGAAAAATCCAGATATAGACCAGATTAAAGAATTGATAGAAGAACAAATTTTCAATGTAGATGAAATTACGGAAGTTAATGATGTATCTATAGAAATTGATAGCTTGAAAAGGTCGGCAGTAATCCGATACGAAGCTGTTACAGATGAAAAAACATATAAGGAAGAGGTGAAGATTGGTGGCTGAATATGGAATTACAGATAAAGGATTCGAGATTAAAAGATTGGATGAAATATTGGAAGAACTTCATTCAGAACTTTCTGGAAAATTTGGATTTAACACCAGATTGGATCCTCAATCATTTCTGAATGTACTAATAACAACATACGGCGGACAAATTTCTGAACTTTGGGAAGTGGCACAGGCCAGTTATTATGCAAAATATCCGTCTACAGCTGAAGGAGTAAGCCTTGATAATGCTGTGCAGTATGGTGGCATTCGACGAAGCCCTAATAAATACAGTTATTACACATTGCATTGTACAGGCGATGATGGAACGGTTGTAAGGCAGGGAGCTACAGTTGCGACAAATACAGCACCACAAGCTAAACTGGCGGCTGTATCTGAATTCGTTATAACAAGAGAAAATTTCAATCGGGTGTCAATAAGAGTTGCTGCTCCTGTAACGGGAGCTATTTATTCCGTATCAATAAATGGTGTTCAGTATAGTTTTACGAGCAGTTCTGATGATGAATTGTCTATTATTGAGGGGCTGAGTAAGGTTGTTAAGCCAGATGGATATAAAGTGTCGGTGAATGAAAGCAGTATTACGCTTGATATAATTTGCGAATCATCTTCAAGGAGTGGCATCCTGGTTCTGTCAGACAATTTAACAACATCAAGTGTCACTACTCTTGCTGATTTTGCCACAGTAGAGTATGGAAAACTCATATTCCCGAATGGAACAATCACTGTTATGGTTACCAATATCAGTGGATTTAATGCTGTTGAGAATCTAATCGAACCAACTTATGGAAGATTACAGGAAACAGATGTGGAACTTAGACATTCATATCTTGCAAAATCGGCTATTCGGTCCACAAGAATGATAGACAGTATTTGCTCGCAACTGATAAATAATGTTCCGAATGTCGAGAGTGCCACAGGATATGAAAATGATACGGATGATACGGATAAAGAAGGAAGACCACCACACAGTGTTGAAATAATTGTGGACGGAGGAGATGAAACAAGCATTGCAAGTATTATTTTAGATAAAAAAGCTGCTGGAATTCAAACCTTCGGTTCTATTACTGTTAATGTGGCAACAGAGTATGGAGATTCTATCCCTGTAAGTTTCAATAGACCAGAATATATCTATGTATGGATGAAAGTTACTTTGGATGCTGATAAGTCATATTTACCTACTAATTACGCAAATCTGACAATAGAATCAATTGTAGAAGATGCCTCAAAGTTGCAGGCTGGCGACAATATGT
Source organism: Coprococcus sp. TF11-13 (assembly GCF_003481085.1). Lineage (NCBI taxonomy): Bacteria > Bacillati > Bacillota > Clostridia > Lachnospirales > Lachnospiraceae > Coprococcus > Coprococcus sp. TF11-13. The sequence continues at coordinate 209,037 of NZ_QUKK01000004.1, forward strand.
TGTCCCAGACTTTTAATGATGGAATTTATTCTGCAGTCGGTGGTGTAACCTATGTTGACATCAAATGTGCAGCAACAAAGGATAGTGAGCATATACCAACCAGTGAAGAGTACACGAAAGTAAATGTAAGTGTGGAAAGCAGACAGAAAATAGTCATTGCCGACACAAGAATTGAGGTGGTATATAGTGGGCATTCTTGATAAATGGTTAGACGATTTACCACAGCAGTTTCAAGGAAAGAAGCACATAGAAGACCTTATTTCGGTATTTGCAAAACAAATGGAAGATTTACATAGGGTGTTCAAACAACTTGACGCAGAGACAGATTTAGAGAGTGCTGTTGGTGCGAATTTGGATATGGTAGGAGATATTGTAACTCTTACACGAAAAGAAGCAGGTGTTTTAGCTGGCATAGATGTTGAAGATCCGGTTATCAGCGATGAACGATACCGGCAGTTCTTAAAGTATCAAATGCTGGTCAATACAAACGAATGTACTTATCGTGATCTTATGGATGGATTGGCACTTCTGTGGGATGTATCTCCAATTTATTACAGAGAGGATCCGGCTCTGCCTGCGGTGATTATACTTACGATGCCATTCCTTACACCGGGAGGCAAAGTTGTTACATTGGGCGAGGTTCCAATGGTAAAGCCTGCGGGTGTCAGAATTGAATTTGAGTATTATATCAAGGCTATCGTTGAGATAGCCTTTAATTTTTGGATTTCTTCGTATGATGTCCCGAGGTGCAATACCATTGTTTGTGGTACGCATCCGAGGAGAGCAACACTCGGTACTATTATCGAAATCCGTTGCGAACAGGATACAAATGCCTTGATAGCAGCTTTTGAATCAAGCAAAACAGGTACAATTCGGATAGGCGGAACTGCATATAATGCGACACTTGGACAATTGCTTAAAAAGGATATAGAAATTGAGATTGACAGCAACCTACAAATCGTAGACTTTCTGCAGTCTGGACAAAGTGTGGCAGGATTGAAGCCAAATAAGGCAAAGAAGGGAATGATAATTCCGAAAGATATTCTTATCGATGGAAGCACATATTTACAGAAATACAACATGCCAGCTTCTGGCCGTCAAACATCTGGCGGTGGAGTGCTGGCTGATTCTTTATCCGTGGATGTTCAGAGCGGCATACAAGCTGAGGAAAATATAATGCTTGGAACATCAACCGAGATATATGCCTCGCCAGAGCACAAAGCTGGTAAAGCATATAAAACGCTTGCTGTTTCATCATCAGAAACAGAGGCAGATGTAAATGTATTCATTGCTTCGGCTACCATCAGACGATGTGGAACCAGAAGCTGTGGAAATAAAGAATAGGAGGTAGCAAGATGGGATTCTGGGAAAAAGATTTTCTCGACAGAAGACGGCAGGAATGGATGAGCTCTATTCATAAATTCCAGTACCAAGTAAATGGAAATTGGTATGATGCCAAAATCAATAGTAAGAAAATCACAGGCAACAAGATTGTTTTTATTGTAAGTTTGCTCACCACTCCCAAGACAGCCCACACAATTACCGGAATTCGCCTTTGGGACATTACCGGTCGCATTTGTGGAGGACTGGAAGTTGCCGTTAAAAGGACGGCAAATCAGGGTGTGTTAGCTAAATTTGAATTTCCAATTTACGAGAAAGGAGATGAATAGGGATGAATGTATTACCAGAATATTTGGAAGGCAACAGAACTGGCTCATACACACCAGAACAGTGGCTTGACGAAGTAAAGGACAAAGATTCGGACGAGATTATCCAGGAGGGAACTCCAATGGATGCCGAACACTTCAATCACATGGAGCAGGGCATTCATAACAACTCACTTATGTTGGCTCTTTTGTTAGAGAATGTAAAGCATACTCAGCAAAGCGTAGAGTCTGTTGATGGTGAGGAACTTGAAGTTACATTGACCAACACAAAGGATTTCTATTTTAATAATTCTGTTAAGACTGTGGCGCTTGCGAATATGCGTAGCACATTGGATTACAGGGTTATCACAGAAGTACAAGGCAATCCTGTAAATGTTGGCGATGTGGTTGTCTATGATAAGCAGGTGAATGGCTTTAAGATTGCTTTTACAGGCAGTGCTAAAAGCGTGACTGTTCGCTGCTTTGTACAGGGAGGAGGTACGGTGTAGTGGCAAATATCATTATTCATAGTGACGAAAGAAAAGCTGAAACAAACAGAACCCTTCGGGATTATGGTATCAATCCGGAACATGCAACCAAAGCACAAAGGGATATGGCGGACTGCGTAGCCCAAAAGACAGGCGAAGCCTGCAGAGAATTAAGGAGGTATGACAGATGAAAGTCGTAGAGGTAAATGTTGGAAAGAAAATTGAGTACAGTGTATCGAAAAATAAGATTACATTTGCTGATGAGCTGATGCTCAATTGCGAAAAGTTGGAGAGAGATAATGATGAATGTGTTGACATTTGCATTGCAAAGAATGGGATGATTACTTCTGGCCAGCTTGGTGAAAAGTATGCAGCACAAATTGAGATTCCGGCAAGGCAGTATATTGAAAAGGAAGTTCCTAATCCAGATTATGATCCTGAGGTAGAAAACAGCAGCGAAACAATTATGGAAAGAACCCCTGTTCCATTTAATATGGCAAATGTTACGCTCAAATTATATGCAATCGAATAAGGAGGACTATTATGGGAAATTATGATCAGATGGCAGCTGCGGTAAGCGAGCTGTCAGGTGGAAAAAATGTGGTATTACTGGATGACATCGGAATGCCATCAATTTATGTAAGAATTCCAAAAGGAAAAAATTCAGAGCTTGTAAGTGGCCTTAGCGATAATGTTCATTATGCGTTTAATGTGGACAGTGTCGAGAAGACCGCTTTTTATTATTCTAAGTATCAGAATATTATTGTAAATGAAAGGGCATATTCTCTTGGACACAGAGATCCTGCAAATTCCATGAATTGGGATGCTGCAAGAAAGGCTTGCGAAAATAAAGGAGCGGGCTTCCACCTTGCAACAATGGCAGAGTGGGCTTATATTGCTCTCTGGTGCCGCAAGAATGGCACTATGCCGCATGGAAACAATAATTACGGAAAAGATTCGGCTTATACACATGAACACGGCGAGGAATCTTCAAAGGATAGCGGAAAAACTGGAAGATGTTTCACAGGTTCTGGACCTGTAACATGGAACCATAACCATCACGGAGATGGCATTTGTGACTTAAACGGAAATGTATGGGAGTGGAATGCAGGCATGCGTCTTGTTGATGGAGAAATCCAGATCATTCCATACAATAATGCAGCGATGGGTAGCAAATGTGATATGTCGGCATCCTCTACTCTCTGGAAAGCAATTAAGGCGGATGGCTCACTTGTAGAACCTGGAACAGCCGGAACATTAAAGTGGGATTGGGTATCTAGTAAAATTCAGCTTACTTCTGGTGCGATTACATATAAGACTGATAGCGGTGTCGGTGGACAGTATAAAGATATGACACTTGCAAGCGGGCTTACTGCTCCAGAAATTGCAAAGATGTTATTGCTCTACCCAGACGAACCAAACGGAGATTACGCAGGCGATTATCATTGGTTCAACCCTGTTGGCGAGCGTTTGCCGTTTTGCGGGGGCGACTGGAGCTCTGGTGCCTACGCTGGCGTCTTCTACTTGAACCTCTGCCATCCCCGCTCCGATGCGTACTGGCGCTTCGGCTTCCGCTCCGCTTTTGTTGATCTGTAATCTGTTGCACTGTAATCTGACTGAGGCTGCGATAGCAGCCTCTTATTTTATTTTTTACCTTGCAATAACGAAATACGATATAAAATAACAAATAAATCTGAAGCAGAACTTTATGTGGTAGAATGTAACAAAATATGGTATAGAGGGACTTTATGGAGGAATTAAAGATATTACAGAAAACCTTCGATATGATGAACTATGCTTATCCTGCATTGGCACAATATCCCAAGGGCGAGAAATTCGCCCTTGTCGTGGATATTAAGAGGTGTATGGATGTAATGTTGGAGAGGATTATCGAAGCCAACAAGAAATATTACAAGAAGACTACTCTGCAGGAATTGGATGTAGAAGTGGAAAAACTGAAGGCATATGTTCGGTTGTCATATAATTTAGGTTTTTTGCCTCCGAAAAAATATGAACAATGGTCCGGTCTGGTGGTTGAAATTGGCAGAATGGTTGGAGGATGGATAAAGAGTGTAAACAAATAGGGTACGGAATACTGCGTTTGCCGATTTGCGGGGGCAACTGGAACAATGGTGCCAACGCTGGCGTCTTCAACTTGAACCTCAACAATCCCCGCTCCAATGCGAACTGGAACATCGGCTTCCGCTCCGCTCTGCCTTCAAGTCAGATGCTGCAGACCTAATGGGTGTGCAGTCAGTACAGAGGTGTAAAGGATTCCGTCTCCTTTGCTCATGCAAGAAAAGTTCGGCGGTAGCACAGAGGCTATTGCTGATGGTAGGCACGAATGCCGACAGTATCATGGGTAATATGAGAACTCCGCAATGCTCTGAAAGGAGATAATATGTCTATCAAAAATATTTACACTGAAATAACATCTTTTGAGAATCTGCTCCAAGCCGAAAAGGATTCGAGAGCAGGGAAACGGTACGAAACAGAACAGTTGCAGTTTTGGGGCGACCTAGAGGGCAATTTGCATTCTGTTATGGATCGACTGCGAACTCATGAATATCCGCCAGATATATACCACCATTTTTATGTATATGAACCAAAACTGAGGAAAGTAATCTATTCAGATTATACAACCAAGGTAATTCAGCGAGCAGCTTACAATGTATTAAATCCACTAGTCTGCAAAGGAATGATAAGCGATACCTATTCTTGTATTAAGGAAAGAGGGCAGCTAAAATCCATGCAGAGGTTGGCAGAGTGGGTTGACTACTGCGAAAAAAGCGGCGAGCGTTGGTATTACTTAAAAATGGACGTGGCGAAGTTCTTTTATAGAATGAACCATGAAATATTGATGAATATCATCCAGAAGAAAATTGGCGATAAGCAGGCTGTGAGGTTCTTGGAGCACTATGTTTGTCACGCATCCAGAGCCTTCGGTCTTCCGGTTGGAATTAGTTCTCCTTTGGATATTCCCGATGATGAAATGCTGTGGGATGTAGGGATTGCTATTGGTGGCGGTCTTTCTCACATGTATGGGAATATGTATCTGAATCCGATGGATCAGATGGCAAAGCGAGAAGAACATATACCATATTACATTAGATACATGGACGATGTGATTATCTTGTCTACGGATAAGGATGAGTTGCATCGATACAAGAATCGTTTTTCAGAATTTCTTGGTGATGAATTGAGGTTGCAGCTAAATAACAAGACAGCAATTCGACCAATATCACATGGAATGGAATTTGTCGGGTACACAATAAGACCTGGAAATGTGAAACTAAGGAAAAGCACAAGTCTGAGAATGAAAAGGCATTTAAAAACAATACAGGAGCTTTATCGTGATTATGAGATAGACCTTGATAGAGCCCGCTCCACTCTTATGAGTTATAAGGCCTTGATGGACCATTGCGACTGCAGGGCTTTGGAAAAGAAAATATTTGAGGATTTTGTTCTTACGCACAATCCGAAGGAGGCTGATACAGACAATGGATGAAGACAATATGTTGGAACTACTCGAACTTTATATGGATATGGTTGAAAAACAGGATGAAATCATATACCGCCTTGGAAAAATCGTAGCCAGACAGGCAACGGATATTCAACTGTTGAAAAATGACAGGGAATTTTCGGACGATAAACTGGCGGAGGATACAGCAATTGTAGATGAAGTTATCGGGCAGTATAACGATATGAAAAGCGAATTAGAGCCGTAAGGCTCTTTTTTTATGCCCTTTGGAAGGAGGTGAGAGAACAATGGAGGATCCAATTACAAGAGCTGAGTATGAAGAATACCAGAAGCGAATGGAACAGGAAGACCACAGGCAGAACCGACGAATTGAACAGTTGGAGGAAACTACCAAGCAGATTAACGCTCTTACAGTATCAATTGAAAAACTGGCACAGAGTGTTGAAAGCATGGTTAGGGAGCAGGAGGCACAGGGGAAACGTCTCGTGTCTTTGGAAAGCAAAGACGGAGAAATGTGGAGAAAAGTCGTTGGTTATGTAATAACTGCGGTAATAGGAATTGTCCTAGGATTTGCATTTACGCAAATTGGAATGTAACTTTAGTTGAGATTATTTATAGGAGGAATCATCATGAACATGGAATTTATTATTGCTAATGCGTCACAGTTACTTGTTGTAGTTGCGGTTATCTGTACACTGATTTCTGTAATTACAGAGTTCACAAAGGAGATTGGTATTCTTAACAGAATTCCTACATCTTTGCAGGTCTTAATCCTGTCAATTATAATTTGCGTCACAGCCTTTTTTGCATATATTTCATATGCGAAAATCACCTTCGTGTGGTATTACCTTGTGGCTGTAATTTTTGCTTCATTTATTGTTGCTATTGTTTGCTGCAAAGGTTGGGAATATCTGATTACTATTTGGAAAAGGTTCTATAAGCCGGAGGATAAATGAGAACGGTGATTATGGTCTACATAATCATTGCAATTTTAGGATTCACAGCAGGAGTGATTTTGCTTTGCAGGGCAATGTATAAATCTATATCCAAAAGACACACAGAGAATACACCGGGGATAGTAATATTCCCGGTATTTCTTGTGTTAGCATCAATAGCATGGCCGCTGTGTCTAATTGCACTTTGTGTACTGACCATAAAAGAATTGGATAATGAACAAAATAACTATGATCAAAGAGATTTGTAGGAGGAACACATGAAAGAACAGGATTTTATTCAGAAAATATGTGGATATGCGATAAGTGATATGAAAGAGAACGGAATCCTCGCCTCTGTCACGATTGCTCAGGCTATTCTTGAAAGTTCCTGGGGCACATCTGAATTGGCGAAGAAAGCTAATAATTACTTCGGCATGAAATGCTCTCTGAGCAGCAACTCGTGGGGAAGTGTATGGGATAGAGTATCAAAATACACAAAAGTCACAAACGAGCAGGATGAGGCCGGAAAAATTTATACTATCAAAGCGGATTTTAGGGCATATCCAGACATAGAAATGAGCATAAAGGACCATTCAATGTATCTTGTTGGTGCTATGAATGGAACGGAACATAGATATTGTGGTATCGCAAACGAAAAAGACTACAGAAAAGCGGTTGAAATCATTAAAGCTGGAGGATATGCCACAGATATAAATTATGTGTCTAAGATTTGCTCAATCATAAAGAAATATGAATTAACACAGTATGACGAAATGGAGGAATTGAATATGGGAATTGAAATCAGAAAGCAGATTGCAACGAATAGTCCCTGCAATAAAACGGGAGATGAAATTACTGTAAAGGGCTCTATGTTACATAGTGTAGGGTGTCCGCAGCCTAAGCCGGAAGTATTTGCAAAGATTTGGGAGACTTCTACAGGAGCCTGTGTTCATGCAGTTACAGGCGCTGACGCTTATGCAATTCAGTGTTTACCTCTTTTCCCGGAGAGGAAAAAGGCTAGAAGAGGATGGCATGGAGCAAGCGGAAAGAATGGCAGTGTCAACAACACACATTTATCTCTTGAAATGACAGAGCCGGCTACAATTAAGTATGTGGGAGGGGCTACATGGATTGAGACAGGAGATGGAAGTAATACCAAGAGACATGTCCTTGCAACATATGCGAATGCAGTACAGGTATTTGCTAAATGGTGCAAGGAATTTGGGCTAAATCCATTGGAGGATGGTGTAATTATCTCACATCATGAGGGAAATCAGAGAGGCATCGCAAGCAATCATGGAGATGTTGAGCACATTTGGAATAAGTTTGGACTTACTATGGATCAGTTTAGAGAAGATGTCAAGAAAGCCATGGGAGGACAGGCAATTGACACAGTGCCAGATACACCAGTAGATAACAGCAGCGATGATACAAGTTCACAGGCTGTCAATCCTTTGAGTGGTTCTGTGAAGATTATTTACACGGGGGATGATGGACTTAATGTAAGAAAAGCACCTTGTATATTGGACAAGTATGTTGATCATGTTGAACACGCAGGCACATTCACTGTGGTTGGTATATCAGCAGATGAAAAGTGGTACAAGTTAAAGAGCGGGCTTTTTATCACAACCATACCTGAATATGTATCATTCAAAGCAACACCGGAGCAGAAGCAGCAGACAGCAGGCACGGGATATTACAGAGTAAGAAAGAGCTGGGATGATGCGGGCTCACAGATTGGAGCATTCAAGAATCAGAACAATGCCATTGAATTATGCAAGCAGAATAGCGGATACAAGGTATTTGATAATGATGGTAATGAGATCTATCCTTGCATCAAAGATGATGGTACTCCTTTTAAGTTCCGGGTAACAATTCCTGATCTCAGAATCAGAAAAGGACCAGGAACTACTTATGATTACTGGAAGAAAAATGGAAGTCCGGAATATACTGGTAAAAATGTATTTACAATCATTGATACAGCTGAAGGTCCGGGAGCTAAAATCTGGGGATTATTAAAATCGGGAGAAAAAGACAGAGACAGATGGATTTCTCTTGATGAAGATTATGGAAACAGACTGTAATAGTCAAGACGGTCAGTTGCTCCATAACCTATACCGATAAGATATAACATAATCCGCTATAAAATAACAAACGACACAAAAAGATGTCAGAAAATGCTATTTTATAACGGAAGGAGCAACGACGTATGATAAGAATTTTACTATCTACAAAGCTCGGCGAAATGAAATGGAGTCAGGCGGATCTGGCCAGGGCAACCGGAATCAGACCCAACACCATCAGCGAATTGTACCATGAGTACACAGATAGAGTGAATTTGGAACACCTCGACCTAATATGCGAGGCTCTACATTGCGAACTCGATGAACTGATTGTTAGGGTGCCAAATGATTATGCGAAGATTACCCACACCAGATCCGGCTCCTTGATTTCGTCAGACAAGTAGTGCTGCAACACTGCTGTCATAGAGAAAGACGTTCAAGGACCGAACGTCTTTTTTTATACCACAATATTTATCTGCATTCAATGGTATTTCTATCCAATGAATTCTCAAATAGTGTTAAATCAAAATTGTTATCAATGTATCCCTGCCGGATGGTTTCTATGTAGGTCAAAGATGGTCTTCCGGGTGTACGCTGTTGGTTCATAATATAGACCATAGCTCTTTTCTTTTTCCCACCAATATCAACCATTACATTCTGCTTATAATAATATCGGGGATATCCTTCATATATATCTAATCTTTTCTCGTCTTCTGGTTCAATATTCCATAGTAGAACAGGAACATATGAACCATGCTTTTTGGCTATTGTTGCGTGCGAATTGGTTGCACTGCCTCTATATAAAAGTTCCCAGTTAGTTAATTGTCCAGTGCCATAAATACTCGCAGAGGGGCATCTATAAGCCATTTGCTTTAAGTTGAGATTGCTTCCGTATGCTACATACAATTTTCCCATATTATTCTCCAATCTCCCCGTTGTGCCGGTAGGTCAGCACTTTTTACTAAGCTGCTCGACAAGTCATTCCGGCAGCTTTTTTAAGTGGTGTCATAAGATGAAGCCTGCATGTTTTAAATTCGTCTCCATAAAGTCCGAGGCGGTGAGTGAGAATGTTTCTCATAATTGTAACTTTCTGTTCTGGTGAGTATCCCTCCATTGAACGGAATACTATTTTTTCTTGTGAAGTAATAGCCCATGCAGATACCGCTAAACAAAACTGTATATAGGCCTTGATTTTTCCTGCGTGAAGTGTGCTGTTAAAAAGTCTGAATTCCACTGTACCCTTGGTGAAGAAAGAATGGAGATTTACTCCATGATATCTTGTGGAATTGTAATGCTGATGATCGATTCCACCGCAATAACCATCATTTGCTCTGCTATACCAGATTTCTTCGGCTTTTTCTTTTGTAAGATTCTTATCCTTTTTCATGGCATCAAGTAGCGTTTTGTTGAGCTTGTGGCACCAGTTACTCTCGCGGTCTCCGATTTGGAGAGCTTCGTAAATCAGATCCTGTCTGGCTGTCATAAAGTTAACCAATCTTCTAAGAGATACTGCTGTATGGTTTGCACCATCGACATGGATATGAATGCCGCAACTGCTATGAGCCTTTGCTCCGTTCTCTCGGAGTTTTCGTATGATGTTTTGGAGAAGTTCAATGTCGGAATAATTGAGAGGCGGTGTTACAAATTCGACTCTGTATTCATCAAGAGGCTCGATTGTATCATCGTTTCTTATTGGTGTAATAGATGAATCTCTCATAATTTTCCATTTACGAGCTGCCTGATCAGCAATCGTGCGTGTGTGGTAGCAATTTGATTCTGGATGAGAAGGTGTTGTTCCAAGAACTCCGGCAACGAGACGAGCTGCTTTTTCTCTTGTAATACCTGTCATTTCTACTTCAACTCCGAATAATTGATTTTTTAACATATATTTATCCTCCTAAATTGTTTTTCTGTTTTATTGAACTTTTATTCTGTTTCTATGAATATATTACCATATGTACACCCAGTGTCAATGCTTTTTTCTAATATTCTGAATATTTTTTCTGAAAAAGCAGAATAAAAAGTTGACAAAACAGAAAAACGAATTTATAATAAAACAGAGGTGATTATATGATTGATGAAAGATTGAAAGAGCAATACAATCAATCGGTTGTCGAGCTAAAGGAAGCTCTTAAAAGGGAGCGTATTTTTAACAGGATTTACCGAAATATGATTGCGATAATGGATAAATTAGAGAAAATTTTGCGAAAGACAGGGGGAGAAAGAAGATGATTTGCTACGATCGACTGTGGAAAACACTAATTGATAAGCACTTGAAAAAGACAGAGCTTCGGGATAAAATAGGAATCAGTAATGCCACATTAGCGAAGCTTGGTAAAAACGAACCTGTCAATCTTAAAGTTATAGATGCTATATGCCAGGAGCTTGATTGTGATGTTGAAGATGTTTTGGAGATAAAACATTAAATTTAAGGAGGCATTATGTACGTTGAACAGGATAATAAAGTGCATTTTGACAAATCTGATTTAATTGATCCGGTTATTCCTTCTCCGTTTTGGAAAAAACCGTCTATCACAATGACGAATCCAGAGGTTCAAATTATTGCAGAAAATTGTGATAATGAAAAAAATGCACAAGCAGGTGAATCTGATAGATTAGAACATCAGCCTATATTTGATACATATACTGGTATTGACAAAAACATAAATGATGTTATTATGATGTTATTAGAGAACACAAATAAAAGTAATGAAAGTAATCACAAATAAAATTCATAAAATTAGTGGAAAAATTAACGATGAACGTACACAGAAATGCTGTTACGAAATCGAGTTTGAATAAATCGAGTTGCTTAAAAAAGCCAGTGTTTATGCGGGTTTCAGCGATTTCGATTAGTCTTTTGATAACAAATTGATAACAGTCATAGCAAGTGCCATTATTCTTGTTATCCAGTGGTTTATGGGTAACGGAACAATTAACAGGTGGCTTGCAGACTAAAGTTCGGAGCTTGGCTCTGAACAAATTCCATATTATAAACTAAGCCCTTAGCTGTGGTTAATAACCATAGTTAAGGGCTTTTTTGTCGTTGCCAAAGCATCTGTAGGGAGCTGCCAGTGGCAGGTCCTGTAGGTGCTTATTTATCTTTCAAGTGGTCTTTGAATGCTTCCACGAGAGCGTCACTTAATTCCTGTGATGGAACTTTTGCCCAACGCTGTGTGGTGTCGAACTCTGGATAATGGTAACGCCAGTTATCGTATTCTTCTCTGTTGATTTCTTCGGAAGATAGCTTGTCTGCCTGTTCTTTCCAAGCATACAGCATTTTGAGGAGTTCATATGCTTCTCTGCCTTTGTCCTTGTTGACCTTTAAGCATACCTCTCCGTCTGCTTCACTGACAGTAAGACCGTAAATATCTTCAAGGGTAAACAGAGTGTGCATAAGACCGATATAGCTGTCTATGTCAGGAACATCAAGAGCCTGTGGAGAAACATCAAGCACCTGTGCCAATGCATTTGTAAGGTCTGCTTTCGGTTTGCGTGTACCAGTTTCGTACTGTGCCAAACGCACATCAGCACTCTTTTCTGGAAAACCGATTGCTGTACCGAGATACTTTTGTGTCATACCACGCATTAGTCTGAAAAAATGTATTCTTTCGCTGATAGCCATAATGATACGCTCCTTTTATATTTAGTGAAATAAGTATAGCAGAAATGTTTAGTGGAAGTCAAGAAAAACCGAAACAAAAATGTTTAATATTTTCTTTGCAACCACTTGACAATAGCAAATATGTTTAGTAAAATAAATTACGAATTAAACAAATATGCTTAATGCGACAACTGAATGACCGTCCGAAAAGCCAAACCGCCAAGACCTCGTCGGAGCAAGTTCCGTATCGTTCGCTTGTGTGCAAGCACAAAAGCTCATTCGCTGCACTGCTCCTCCTCTTCCCCAAAAGTCTCCGACTTTTCGGGAACCCCTATACGAGCGAGCGCCTGATGTACTGCGGTGCATTGGGACAGCACAGCGCCTGCCGACAAGCAGGAGTGCCTGTTGGAACTTTAACACGGAGAAAGCGGCAAGCAAAAAATTATTTTAAGAAAGGAAGAAAAAGGATATGGAAAACAGATTTATCCGAGCCGAAGATGTGGCTCAGGAACTAAACGTATCAAAACCTTATGCATATAAACTCATCAGACAATTAAATGAGGAATTGAAAGCAAAGGGCTTTATTACGATTGCAGGGCGTGTAAATCGCCAGTATTTTTACGAAAGGCTCTACGGAGCAGGAAAGGGGGAAATGTAAATGCCGGTATTTAAGAATGAAGATAACGGTACTTGGTATGTGATGGCAAGGTATGTGAACTGGAAAGGGGAACGCAAGCAGAAATGCAAGCGTGGCTTTGCTACCAAACGAGAAGCACAGGAATGGGAAAGAATGTTCAAATTGCAGACTTCTTCAGACCTTGATATGAGTTTTGAAGCCTTTACGGAGCTTTATATCAATGATGTGAAGAACCGTTTGAAGGAAAACACGTGGCTTACCAAAGAGCATATCATACGCACAAAGATACTTCCGTATTTCGGGAAACTGAAAATCAGCGAGATTTCCACAAAGGAGATTATTACTTGGCAGAATGAAATGCTTGCCTATCGTGATGAGAAGAAAAAGCCTTATTCACAGACGTATCTGAAAACGCTGCACAATCAGTTGTCCGCCATTTTCAATCACGCTGTCCGCTACTATGAACTGCGTTCCAATCCTGCGGCAAAGGTGGGAAATATGGGACGTGAGGAACACAAGGAAATGCTGTTCTGGACAAAGGAAGAATACAAGAAATTCTCTTTTGAGATGATGGACAAGCCTGTTTCCTTTTATGCGTTTGAAATGCTTTACTGGTGCGGTATCCGAGAGGGCGAGCTGTTAGCTTTGACTCCGGCAGATTTCAACTTTGATAAGGAAACAGTCACAATCAATAAATCCTATCAGCGTTTGAAAGGGCAGGATGTGATTACTTCTCCGAAAACGAAAAAGAGCAACCGCACGATTAAAATGCCGAAGTTTCTGTGTGAGGAAATGAAAGAATATCTCGGTATGCTTTACGGATTGAAGAAGAAAGACCGTATCTTTACGGTGACGAAAAGCTATCTTCATCACGAGATGGACAGAGGGGCAAAGGCGGCAGGCGTGAAGCGTATCCGCATTCACGATCTCCGTCACAGCCACATTTCACTCTTGATTGATATGGGCTTTTCTGCGGTGGCGATTGCTGACCGAGTTGGTCACGAAAGTATTGATATTACTTATCAGTACGCACACCTCTTTCCGTCAAAGCAGATTGAGATGGCAGAAAAATTAGATGATTTAGGGAAAGGAGATTTTGAAAATGTCAGCTAAGAACAGAGATAACAAAAATCGTTGGAGGAATATCACAGTAGGGTTTCGAGTATCGCCCGAAGAAAACGAACTCATTAACAGAGCTGTAGCTCTATCAGGATTGCCAAAACAGGAGTATTGTTACCGCCGTTGCTTAAATCAGGATGTGGTGGTACAGGGCAATCCGAGAGTGTATAAGGCGTTGAAAACGGAATTTGCCACAGTCCTTGCGGAACTGAAAAGGATTGAAGCAGGAAAAGGTGTGGATGATGAACTGCTGAGTGTAATAGAACTGATTTCCATTATTCTCGGCGGTTTGAAAGGAGAGGATGCGAATGGAGAATAAAAAAGAAATGACTATTCCAAATGTATCTGCGGCAACAGATGCGGAACAGTCACTTTCCAAATGTACTGACAATAGTATAGTCAATCAGGATACGGATTTCAAGGGGTACGAGCAATCTTTTGAAGAAATGCAAAGGGAAATACTCAGACAGTTAGACCCTTCCTATCTGAAAACAGTATCAATGACAACGCTGTATGATACGGTGTTTGAGGTTCAGACACCACTTATCGACGGTCTGCTCCAAAGGGGAACTTACCTTTTCGTAGGTTCCCCGAAAGTGGGAAAGAGCTTTATGATGGCACAGCTTGCCTATCATATCAGCACAGGCACACCGCTTTGGGAGTATAAGGTGCGTAAGGCAACGGTGCTTTATTTTGCCCTTGAAGATGATTACCCACGTTTGCAGAAGCGATTGTTTCAGATGTTCGGTGCAAAGGAGACAGGCAATCTGTATTTCGCAACGGAATGTAAAACGGTCAATGGCGGACTGGAAGAACAGATAAGAGGGTTTATGAGGGAACACCCAGACACAGGCTTGATTATCATAGACACCTTAAAGCGTGTGCGTGAAGCAGGCGGAGCAGATTACAGCTACGCAAGTGATTATGATGTTGTGGCAAGGCTGAAAGCGTTGGCAGACAGTTACAAGGTTTCAATGCTTATTGTTCATCATACACGCAAACAAAAATCGGAAGATATATTCGATATGATTTCAGGCACGAATGGTCTGATGGGTGCGGCAGACGGTGCATTTGTTCTCAGTAAGGACAAGCGTACTTCCAACAATGCCACACTTGATGTTGCTGGCAGAGACCAGCAGGATATGAAAATCCATCTTGTAAGGGACAGCGAGCGATTGGTGTGGAACTTTGCAAAATCGGAAACGGAGATGTGGAAAGAACCGCCCGAACCTCTGCTTGAGAAGATAGCGGATACGCTCTTTTCGGAAAGTGACAGATGGGAAGGAACTGCTTCGGAACTTTGCGAAAGGCTTGCGGTGGATATAAAGCCGAATGTACTTTCTTTAAGGCTCAGTATCAACGCAAGCAGGCTGTTTCGTGATTACGGTATCCGTTATCAGAACAGCCGCACACACGACGGAAGAAAGGTTTCACTTTGGAAAGAAACCGAGCAGACGGCGTGACAAACGGTGTCAAAGGTGTCAATGTTTTTGAGAGCAGCACGCTGTGAAAAACATTGTCACCATCGTCACACTTTGACACCGGATAAAGTTTAGGGGAGTGTGCAGAGAGTGCCTTTTCAAAGGCGGCTCTTTGGTCTCGCCTGCTGGCTCGGTCGGTTCGCAGGCGTGTGTGCCACCGGCACACGCTCACCCCTCGGAGAGCCTTCGGAGAACGCAAAACCTGTTTACAGGTCGCATTTTTGATGGGTGTACCCGTCAAAAGTGCTTTTGCGTTACTTTTGACAAAAGTAACAAAACCTGAGAATGTTGAAATTTACAGATGGGAGATGAAAAAATGCAGAGAACGATAAGTGCAATGGTCGGTAAAGGCTCGGTCAATCACAATAGCCGAAAGTTCCGAGCAGAAAATGTAGACGGAACTCGTACTCATCTCA
This sequence comes from Coprococcus sp. TF11-13, assembly GCF_003481085.1. Classification (NCBI taxonomy): domain Bacteria; kingdom Bacillati; phylum Bacillota; class Clostridia; order Lachnospirales; family Lachnospiraceae; genus Coprococcus; species Coprococcus sp. TF11-13. Next base: position 224,907 of record NZ_QUKK01000004.1, read on the forward strand.
ATATCGACTACTGCAATGAAAATATAAAGACAGTTTATCACGAATTGTTTGATGAAGCATTGGAAAGATACAATGCCAAGCAGATAAGGTCAGACCGAAAGATAAAAGATTATTATGAAAAAATCCGAAGTTCCAAGCAGGAAAAACCGTTCCACGAAATCATTTTACAGGTGGGCGGTAAGGGAAATATGAACGCCGATACGGAAAACGGAGAACTGGCAAAGCAGATTTTAGATGAATACTATCAGGGTTTTCAGGAGCGAAATCCACAGCTTCGGGTGTTCTCGGCTCATCTGCATATGGATGAAGCTACACCACATCTGCACATAGATTTTGTACCTTTTACCACAGGCAGCAAGCGTGGACTTGATACAAGAGTGTCACTAAAGCAGGCTCTTGCAACGCAAGGTTTTAAGGGCGGCAGTCGTGGCGATACGGAGTGGTCGCAATGGATACAGTCCGAAAAAGAACAGCTTGCGGCGGTGATGGAACGTTATGGGATTGAGTGGGAACATTTAGGCACACACGAAAAACATCTTTCTGTTTTGGATTATAAAAAGCAGGAAAGAGAAAAAGAAGTGGCGGCATTAGGTGCGAAAATCGAGCAGAAACAGATTGAATTTGATGTGTTGTCGGAACGAGTATTGAACTATGATAAGGCAAAAGACGAGCTGTCAAATCTTGAAATAGAGCTTGATACTGCACCGAAATATCAGTTGCCAGAACCAGAGAAATTTATGACTGCAAAGGCATATAAAACCAAAATGGCAGAGCCGGTTGTAAGGAAATTGAAGCAACTTGTCAAAACGGTGCTTGCCCGCTGCTTTGAGGGGTGGGACAACTATCATAGGCTGAATACAGCGAATGCACAGTTATACCGCACCAATCAGCGTTTGGAGAAAGTCAATGAAAGATTGACCGAAGAAAACAAAATCCTAAAAGCAGAAAATAAAGATTACAGCCTGCTCCGTAAGGTTTTTGGTCGCAAACAGATAGATGATTTGTTGGAGCAGGCAAGAACAGTTAAAGGTCGCAAGCGTGATAATACACGATCACGATAGACAAAAATCACAGGAGGAAAAGGAAAATGACAAAGACAATTTTTGAAGAAATGGGCGGAACTTATAGACAGGTGGGTGATTATTTATTGCCGAACATCACAGTACCAGCCGAAGAAGAAATAGAGCCGATTGGTTTATGGGGGAAACGACATGCAAGGCATTTAAAGGAACACTATAAAGTGTTATATATGAACCTGCTGACAAGCGGAAAGCTGCATAGTTATCTTGCAGAAGTCGATAAGCAAGCAGAGGATATGTTTCTTCGACTGGTAAAGGAATATGCCGACAGACAAGATGTGACGGAACAATTAAAGAAAGATAATCCCTACGAATGGATTGGAAGAATGAATAATATTCAGGCTTGTGTGAGGGAAGTTGTAGGAACGGAGTTGATTTACACATAAGCGTTTTACGGTATGGTGCTCCTGCGTTTGCTGGAGTGCTGTGGTTGTGGTTGTAAAGAGGTTGTGAAAGATTGAATTTCGTAATGGTTGGATGTATAATTAGGAAGTGAAAATTTTAATTTGCACTTCCATAAGGTGAAATGTATTGACACAAAAAATACAGTATGATAGTATTGCCATTAGAAGAAAGAAAGGCACATTTTGTGTAAGGTGAGGAAATGATTAATAGATAATTTGATTTAAGTAAGACACATATAGTTATTGAGCCTGTAGAGAATAGGTTTGTTTTGTGTACGCTTAAGTTGGATTATTGCAAGAGGCATTTCCTTTGTTTTCCTTTTGGAAAAGAAATAAGGGGCTATTTAGCGAGTCTATTTTTGCGTATGCAAAAAAGACTCGTTTTTGTGTGTTCAAAATAATAATTGGCTCAGACTTCGAAAAGGAGAAACTTTAATGTTGCAGATAAAAAAATTAAATTTAACACATAAAAAAGACCTGAGAATAATTCTTAATGATTTCAACCTTGTGCTAAATGATGGAGATAAGGCAGTTATTATTGGAGAAGAGGGAAATGGGAAATCGACATTAATGAAGTGGATATACAATCCGTCGCTTGTAGAAAACTATATAGAAGCAGATGGGGAAAGGATAATGGGACACGAACGTCTTGGTTATCTTCCGCAGGAGATGCTCGATGAAGATAAGGAAAAAACAATATACGAATATTTTTCTGAAGAGGAAATATTCTGGGAGAAAACGCCTAAAGAATTGTCTGTTATTGCGGGAAAATTTGGAATGAAAAATGATTTTTTCTACAGTAACCAGACAATGGGTAGTCTTTCAGGAGGCGAAAAAGTCAAGACACAACTTATGAGGCTTTTCATTCGCGATGTTTCTGTGCTGTTGTTGGACGAACCTTCCAATGACATCGACATTGCGACGCTTACATTACTGGAAAAAATCATAAATGACTGGAAGCACATTGTGCTTTTTATTTCACACGATGAAACGCTGATAGAGCGTACTGCCAACATGGTGATACATATCGAGCAGATTATACGAAAAACAAAGGCGAGATATACCGTGGCAAAGCTTCCCTATAGACGCTATGTGGAAGAACGGCTTCATAAATTTGAAATCCAAAAACAGCGGGCACTGAGTGACCGTAGGGAGAAAAAGATTCGCGATGAAAAATATCAAAGAGTTATGCAGAGTGTACAAGGTGCATTAAGAAGTTGTACCAGACAAGCACCGTCTGTTGCCAAAAACTTAAAGGACAAAATGCATACGGTTAAGGCAATGGAACGAAGATTTGAAAAAGAAGATGAAAATATGACTCAGATGCCGGAACAGGAAGAAGCAATCTTTGTCAAATTAGGGGATGAAAACTCACACATTCCCGCAGGAAAAACGGTCATAGAATATGAACTTTCAAAGCTTGTGACTCCGGATGGCAAAAGAATTTTAGCAGAAGGAATTCATTTAAAAATAAAAGGTTCAGAAAAAATCTGTATGATAGGAGCCAACGGGGCAGGAAAAACGACTCTTCTAAAAAAGATAGCGGAAGAACTCCTAAATCGGAATGACATTAAAGCAGAATATATGCCTCAAACTTATGAAGACCTGCTGGATTTGGATGTTACACCGGTTGATTACCTTGATAAAACAGGAGATAAAGAAGAGCGTACAAGAATTAGAACATACCTTGGTTCACTTAAATACACACCAGATGAAATGGAGCATCCGATTCGGGAGTTATCAGGCGGACAAAAGGCGAAAGTGCTTCTCTTGAGGATGAGCTTAAGTGGTGCAAATGTTCTTATTCTGGATGAACCGACAAGAAATTTTTCACCATTGTCCGGTCCGGTAATAAGAAAAATGCTCCGAGAATTTCCGGGGGCTGTCATTAGCATTTCTCACGATAGAAAGTATATTGAAGAGGTGTGCGATAAAATATATCAGCTAAATCCTAATGGATTACAGCTAATTGGTGATTGATAACAAAAAGGATGAAAGACTGACAAATTTCAGGCTTTTAGTGAGTTGGAAAGCATACAAAGATTTGAATTTGGAGGATAGATTATGGTACGTACAGAAGATGCATGTGAAATTATAAAATATGCTTTGCAAAACGAAATTAAAGTATATTTAGATGGCGGATGGGGTGTTGATGCACTTCTTAAAAGAGAATCAAGAATACACAATGATATTGATTTGTTTGTTGAACTGAAACATTATCATGATTATATTTATGTGATTAAGCAGCATGGATTTGAGGAAGTAAATACTGATTATACAACGGATGGTCATACTGTCTGGAAAGATGATAAACAAAGAATCATTGATTTACATTGTTTTGAATTTACAGATGACGGAATTGTTTATGAGGGAGATATATTTCCATCAAAAACTTTTTCCGGTATTGGAAAAGTTGGAGATATAACTGTTTCTTGTATTGAACCATTGAGTCAGGTAATGCTTCATTTGGGATATGAACACGATAAAAATGATGTGCATGATGTGATGCTGTTGTGTGAAACATTTCAAATAGCAATACCAGATGAATATAAGGAAAAGTAAAATTTCAGTTTTGTGTTGAATCTCTAAGCAAAATAGCTTATAATTTGACATGCTACATATAGTTATTATCCACAGTTATCGAGTAGGTGTTATCAATGCCGATAACAAAATGATAACATTAGCTCGTATAGGCAGGATAATATGGATATATCAAATAATCAAAAGAACGAGAAACATTACAGAGAATAATTCCTAAACAAAAAGCGTTAGTCTTTGTAGAGTTTGAATAACGGATTAAAATGCCGAAAGCCTGTATTTATGCGGGCTTCCGGCATTTGTTTTATCAAATGGCTCTAGTTTGGCTCTATTTGTGGGCGGGATAAGGGTTGCGAAAGCACTGATGGAGAAATAAAGACATAATGGTAAGGAAAAAGTGATATATGCATCTTGGAAGCACAGCAATACTGAAAATTATAAGTTCAGCTGGAACAAAAAGTATGTTATGTACTGGAGAATTCCGGGAATCTGTGGGGAGTAATTGCGGGAAAAAAGGGAAAAGCGTATAATGCAAGAAAATAATGTTTTCACAGTGTAAAATAGAGGAGAGAACTATCATGCAGAAAATACTGATTGTAGAAGATGATACAAATATCAATAATCTGCTTCAGGAAGCATTATCCAAAGCAGGCTATTCCTGTGAGCAGGCGTTTTCCGGAACTGAGGCAAAGCTGCTTTTGAATATGCAGGAGCATAGCTATGCACTGGTGTTGCTGGATTTGATGTTGCCGGGAATTACAGGAGAAGCAGTTCTGGAGGAAATACGGAAAAAGGGAAATCTTCCGGTTATTGTTTTGACTGCGAAAGATAGCTTGGATGAAAAGGTAAAGGTTTTAACTAGTGGGGCTGATGATTATATAACGAAACCTTTTGAAATCAGAGAGGTACTGGCAAGAATTAAGGTACAGCTTCGTCATACAGAAGAAAAGGAAATAAAAGAATCTAACCTTTCGTTCAGAGAGATGGTATTGAACAAAGCTACTTTTCAGGTCAGCATTGGTGGAAAAATACTTCCTAAGATAACAAGACAGGAGTTTGCGATTTTAGAATTACTGCTCAGAAATCCGAAGCAGGTTTTCAGTAAAGAGGACATTTTTGAATATGCGTGGGACGAACCATATATGGGTGAAACAAAAACTCTGGATGTACATATAAGCAATATTCGTAAAAAGATAAAAACAGTTACATCTGAGGAATATATTGAAACAGTCTGGGGAATCGGTTATCGTCTTCATCTATAATCTTTACTCTTTTTTTACTATTTATTTGCGTTTGATTAGGATTATTCCTTTATGATAAATGCAGATAAGAAAAAGGAGATGAAAAACTTGAGCGAAATGTTATTGGAAACAAGAAATTTGACTAAGCAATATGGACACCATAAAGCTGTGGACAGTGTCAATATGCATATTAAAAAAGGTGCTATTTATGGTTTTATCGGTCGGAATGGAGCTGGGAAGACAACTTGTCTGAAGATGATCAGTGGACTTTCCAAGCCAACTTGTGGAGAAATCGAGATGTTCGGATACAAGGGAAAGGATTTGCAAAAAGTTCGATCACGGATAGGATGTCTGATTGAGGCACCGGGACTTTATGGAAATATGACTGCATATGAAAATCTGAATATCAAATGCAAGCTGTTTGGAATACAGAAAAAAAGTTATATTGAAGAAATATTGAGAATTATCGGTCTGGAGGATGTGGGAAAGAAAAAAACAAAACATTTTTCACTTGGAATGAAACAGCGTTTGGGAATTGGTCTTGCTTTGGTTGGAGAACCAGATTTATTAGTTCTTGATGAGCCAATCAATGGATTGGATCCACAGGGTATTGCAGAGATCCGGGATACGATTCAGAGACTTCAGAAAGAGAAGAATATGACAATATGCATTTCCAGTCATATTCTTGAGGAATTATCGAAGATTGCTACTGATTATGGAATTATTCATAATGGAAGTTTAATACAGGAAATTACAAGAGAAGAATTAATAAGAAGATGCAGTGAACGGATAGAGTTGACATTGGATCATCCGAAACAGGCGATTCCGGTGCTGGATTCTATGGGATTTACCAACTATCAGGTAACAGATAAAGAGCATATTCATATTTTTGAACGATTGAATGAAAGTGCAGCGTTGAATATGGAACTTGCAAAGTCAGGAATTCCGGTAAAAGGGATTTCCATAACCAGTGAAGAACTGGAAACTTATTTTCTGAATCTGACGGGAGGTGCGGATCATGCTTAATATAATAAAAATGGATTTATACCGGATGCTTAAAACCAAAAGTATGTATGTAATCTGGATCGTACTGGCAGCAATATTATTGATTACAACATCTTTATGCAAGACGGATTATGAGCTTTTGACTGAAAAGGATGCCATGGAACAGGAGCAGGTTACTGAACCTACTGTGGATAATATTAATGTGGGAATGATGGTAACGCTGCCTACGGAGCCGGGAGAAAAGGTGACGGTATATGATATCTTTTTTGCCAATTCCCAAGGAAAATTGTATGCACTGCTTTTGGTGATTTTTACTGTTCTGTTTTCAACAGCGGATATCAGTAGCGGATATATTAAGAACATAGGAGGTCAGGTTAGAAATAGAGGAACTCTGATTTTTTCCAGGGCAATTGCTTTGGCTGTCTTTACGGTACTGACAATGGCAGGTGCATTCTTATTTCAGGCAGCGGCGAATGGTATTGTTTTCGGGGAATTGGAATGGGGAAATACAAAGGCAATTTTATCTTATTTTATGACTGAACTGGCTCTTCATTATGCACTTGTGCTGATTTGTATGGCGATTGCAATTATTTTGAAAAATAATGTAATCAGCATGGTCATTGCTGTCTGTCTTAGCATGAATGTAATGACCATTGTGTATGGGGTGATCAATAGTGCCATTCAAAAAATAGGAATTCAGAATTTCCAGATTTATAAGTATACGATAACAGGAGAATTATCACTGCTTCCTATGAATCCGAGTGGAAATGAGTGTTTGGCGGCATTTGGTGTGGCAATAGTGTTCATCGTTATGATGATATCAGTAAGCAGCGTTGTTTTTCAAAAGAGGGATATTTAACGGATGTATATCGTAATTGGGATATTAGCAGGAATTATTATCTTACAATTTATTATTATGTGGAAATACCAGCGGCAGGTGAAAGACATCTGCCGCCAATTGGCGTTTATGATGAAACATGACAGTAACATGTTGATTAACCATGAATTTGATGTGGGTGGAATAGGAAAGCTTTCTGACAAGTTGAATGAGTTTCTGGAACTGCGAAGAAAAGAGAAGCAGCATTATCAGGAGAAAGAAGCTCTGATTGCGGACACTTATACAAATCTTTCTCATGATATCCGCACACCACTGACATCTTTGGACGGATATTTCCAGCTAATGGAAGAATGTGAAAATATAGAGGATCAGAAACGTTATTTAAGCATTATCCACGAAAGAATTCATAGTCTGAATGAAATGTTGGAAGAACTTTTTATGTTTACAAAGTTAAAAAACGAATCTTACAGTTTGGAATTGACATTGTGCTGTATGAACCGGATTTTGAAAGAAACAGTTTTTTCATACTATGATGAATGGGTAAGAATGGAAATTCAGCCGGATATTCAGATTACGGAAGAACAGTTGTATATACATGGAAACAGGCAGGGACTCCGCCGTGTTATCCAGAATGTGATAAAAAATGGGCTGGATCATGGAGAAAAGAAGATTAGCATTGTGTTGGAACGTGATCAAAATCAGGTGGTGCTTAGAATCAGCAATCAGGTTACACATCCAGAACAGATTAATATAGATCAGGTATTTGAGCGATTTTATAAAGCAGATGTTGCCAGAAGTAAAACATCTACTGGATTGGGACTATCTATTGCAAAGGAGTTGGTTAGTCGGATGGATGGAGAGATTGAAGCAAAAATAGAAAAAAAAGAGTTTATTGTTGAAATGAACTTTCCGATTGTAACCGATGCTAAATAGTATTTTGCGACGTAGAGGTGGCGCCGATGGCGGCTTATGAGATTATTTCGATTTTCATTGGGATATTAGCATTGTTGATGTCCTTTGGTAGCTTGATTGTAGCGTTGCTTGCCTTTCTCGATAAAGAGAAAAGCTCTTCGAGGAAGAGCAGACGAAAATAAAAATGCCTATCCTGTCTGCCAACAGGATAGGCGGTGTCCTTAAGGACATTCATTAACCTAAACTCGGAGCATCCACCTTTGGAGTGGGTGCTTTCTGTTTAATTAGATATTATCATCTTATGTTTGATAATTCAGGAGGTTTTACTAATTTGGATAATTTTTTACAGTAAGGCGGTCAGTGCCTTTTTTGACAACCATATTGTCATCAAGTAGGTGTTGCTTGATTTCTTCGATATTTTCATTGATATGCTGCAAACTGTCAGTATACTCTTCTTCTGAATATTCATCTTTAGCATTTAGCATATTTTCACGAATTTCCAAATCTTTCATATAGGTACAGAGTTTTTTATTGATGAGTTTGTTCTTAAAGGACAGCTTAACAGTAGCAGGTTTGAAATTGCCATCATCGTCCTTATCTGCCTCAAATTTCATATCAATCTGGTCATCCAGTTTAAACAGTAATGATAATACATCAAAAACTGTTTCTATATCAAAATCCATGAAAATGTTAATGCTGATGCCTAGCTCATTGGCAATCTTTAAAAGCTGGTCAGGTTTTGGATTACGGATTTCATATTCATGATCTGCGTCACAGCCACGCATCACTTCTGGTGGAGCTTGGATTTCAGCCATTGGCAATAGCAGAGCGGCTGGGACATGAAAAGATAGAAACAACATTAAATACTTATTCACATTTATACCCCAATAAGCAGGCAGAACTGGCAGACAGATTAGAACTGGAGAATGAGGAGGACGAGTTATGAGCGGAGTACACAAACATCCAACAATCAGCTTTCGTGTATCGGACAGAGAGCGGGAAATGATTGAAGCCAAGATACTTGCAAGCGGTATGCAGAAGAAAGATTATTTTGTACGTTCCTGCATTTATAACAGAATATGTGTTGTAGGAAAGAGGTCATTTACCAGCTTGTAGAGGAACTGCAGAATATGCAGACAAATCTCTCAGAACTGGTAGAACAACTGGAACAGCAGGAGATAACACTTACTGCTGATGGATTGGAAGATATGCGAAATGACTGTATGGATATGTTACAGGCGATTATTGCAATGCTGGATGGTGCAAAGTATCTCTGGCAGGGAGTACAGATTGATAAAGAAAAAAGTCCTGACAGCGGTAACTGTTTGGACTTGCGGTAACAAAAGAAAACCTCTGTTACACCTGTAAATACAACTAGAGTATAGCAGAGGTTCTTCTTAGGAGCAAATAAAAGATTTGAATATTGTCAGATGATGTGGAGTTTTACAAGGGCAAGATTAAGGATATGAGTGATAGGACAGAGCTGTTGCAGGAAAAGGCTGATGATCTGGAGCGTGTGAAGAAATATGCCGGTGCAGAGCAGATTGATACGATTATTCGTAAGGCAAAGGAACAGGAGCGTATAGAGCAGCAGATAAGGCGGTATGACAGGTCTTATGGGAAAAGATAATGAGAAGGATGGATTGGATGAGATGAAAGATAATCGAACGGATAATATCGAGGAATGTGCTTATAACATGGATAATGGCTATGTTGAGGTGTGGTTTACAGATGGAAATATGTTACGGATAAAGTGCGAAGAAGTGGAGGCTGCTCTGAGGACAACATAGCAGTCTCTGGCGAAACTGCATAGGTTGTTGGATAACAAGCCGATAGAGTATGTGGCAATGGCATTGTCCGGGGAAATGCAGGTATATTGTGATATTGAGGATGATATGGTTAAGGGAATGTTTGGGACGATTGTGCAGGGGTATCTGAAGAATGGGTATAACAGGGTTACAGCGGAGATGATGGCTAGGGAGTTTTTTAGGTATGAGAGTTGAAAAATCTAATATTGATAGATTCTTTCAAAATGAAGTTTGTTGTAGTATATATATTATTAAGTAAAGACACGAGTGCTCTTTGTAATTGGAGGTAGATTAGATGGAATGGAATGAATTTTGCGAAAAAGTTTCTAGGATGTTAGGAAATTGGAAAAATAGATTGCAATTTAATTATGATAATAATAAAATTTCATACATTATTGCGACACAGGAGTACATATATACAATAGACAATTATAATGATTTAAGGCAGCAAGCAGAACAATATGATTTTGAGAGATATTCAATATGTGATGGAAATAGTTATGAATCAGTTGTTGATATACCAGATATTGATTCAAGACGACGTTTTTCCATAGGGCTTGAGGATAAATTGACGGAATTAATTGTAAGTGATGAAGAGGCTGATATTACATATTCGTTTCATGAAATCTCGAGACAATTGATTTGGTATGTTATTAAAGACTTTGATGTAAGAAAAAGAGTCTTTTCTAGTGTTCCATCTCAGTTTTTTGAACGTAGGTGTGAAACTTTAGCAGAAAAAGACATATTTAGCTTGATAAAAATGATTACACGTTTACCATTGGCGGTATATATAGAAACGAATACAAAAAAGAATAGGGAGCAATTACAAAGGTATGCTAAATCGTATTTATTCAACGTTGCATATAATTTTGATTTTGTATTTAAAGCGGTAACGGAAATAGATGATTTATTTCCACAAAGAAATGTTTTGCCAAGAAGAAGAATTCAGAATATTTCAGAACTTATGGCACCTCAACTTTTGTATAAAGAGCAATTAGTTGAACAATATTATATGGCATTAACTTCTGAGGAACCTTTTGTAAAGTTTGTAGGATTTTATCATATAATGGAACATTTTTATGAAGAAGTGTATAACGAAGATATTTTTAAAAGTGTGCAACATATTATACAGCACCCCGGCTTTTCGGCAAAAAGGACGAAAGATATCGTTAAGATTGTGGATTTAATAAAAAAGAAAAATAGACAAAATAAGGAAGAGTTTCAAGGCTCAGAATTGGAAGCACTAGAATTGACCTTGAGAAAATTTGTTAATATAAGTGAGTTGATTAATGACTTGACAGAATTTAGTAATTCTATTGTGGATTATTATAAATCGTCAGAGGTTAGTTTTTCAAAAGGAGATACTGTTGATTTAAGAGATGCTTCAAATGAAAAAGTGTATAAAAAGTTAGCAGCAAGAATATATAAGACTAGAAATGCGTTAGTACATAGTAAATCGAATGAAAGTCGCTTAAGTGAAAGAGGTGTATATAATCCCTTTGCAAATAGCCAAGAATTAACAATGGAAATTCCATTAATGAGATATATTTCTGAAGCAATAATAATCAATTCGGCTTCGCCATTGTAATGGAAAGTTTTGGCTCCATATTGGCTCTAAAAATTTTAGATTAGGTACACAAAAATGCGAAATAAGATGAATATGAAGAATAAAACGCACAAATGTGTACTGAGCAGAAACCAGATAAATCTCTCCGCCCAAGAGTTTGAGTAGAAAATGATAGTTGCGTGAGTAAAAATGAAGAAAGACGTTATATCCGTATTATTTGAATAGAAGGGTATGATGTCTTTTTTCTTGTCTTGTGAAAAAATAAATATACTGTACTGGATAATGATATATAGTGGAATGAAGGTAAACGCTCCATAGCCGGTACCTACCCATCTTACCCGAATTTTTTTATAATTACCTCAACTAGTTGGAAAATAAGAGCGAAAAATCCAAATATTCGGGAGGTAGATTATGGCGACACGACTTGCTATTCTGGAAAAGCAGCTTGTGACTTGGACCGCGATTATTCAGGAATGCAGGAACAGCGGCATGAAAACAAAGGACTGGCTTGCTGAAAATAAAATATCAAAGGATCAGTATTACTACTGGTTTAAGCAGCTGAGACTGGTGGCATGCATGCAAAGTTCAGGCTCTCAGCCTGAATTGCCAGTTGAAACTGAGAAACCACAAATAGTCAAACTTGAATGCGCTGATTATCAGAATGACCTTGATTCGTGCAGCAGTTCAAAGATAAGGATAGACCGCGGCAGCATACACATAGAGATCGCTGGCGGTGCTGCTCCCGCAGTGATACGTTCCATCATGGAGGTTCTTGTAGATGCTGAATGATGCAGTTGGTTTTTCTGAAATATACATAGTATGTGGCAGAACAGATCTTAGGTATGGTATAGACAGCCTTGCCGGAGTTCTCAGATCCCTTGGCATAGAGAACCCTGCAACAGCGGGTACGCTTTATCTATTCTGCGGAAGAAGATCTGACAGGATCAAGGGCCTTGTATGGGAAGGTGATGGATTTCTCCTCCTGTACAAGAAACTTGCAAATGGTTCATTTCAGTGGCCGCGCAATGCAAGCGAAGTTAAAAGTCTCACACCAAAACAATTCAGATGGCTGATGGAGGGGCTTACTATAGAACCACGAAAGGCAGTTAAAGAGGTATCCTTCGAATATATGAGCTGATAAATATTTGTGCATAATGGAGAAAAATATATCTTGTGTTTCTAAATCCTAAAGAGCTGTCAAAGTTCATCAAAATACAAGTCATACATAGCTGTATTAATTAATTTCAGTCAGATAATGGCAAAAATCATCTTCAATCATTTCTAAGATAAAAGACAGCTTACAGGCACTATAAAAGCGTATTTATTCATAGTCATTATGACGAACAGATAAAGTCCCTGAATTAGCCAATTTTCAGCATATATAGTATAATAGACCTCAAGAAACGGAGGGCTGTTATGGCAAAGCTATATGATGAGGAACAACTGAATAAGTTTAATAAAGAGACGATTATCCAGCTGTTTCTTATGCAGCAGGATCAGCTGACAGAGATAGACAGAAAGCTACAACTGGTAATTGAACAGCTGGCAGTATCCAACCGTAACAGATATGGAAGGTCTACAGAAAAAATGGAAAGCAGTCAGCTTTCTTTTCAGGAAGTAGATGGTGAACTGGTTATCATCTTTAATGAAGCAGAAGCACTGGCGGATGAAAATGCCTATGAACTTACAGAAGAAGTGATACAGAAGAGATCAAAAAAGCAGAAAGGCAAACGTGCCGAGGATCTGTTCGGACTTCCAAAAGAGATAATCAACCACGATCTCAGCGAAGATGAACTTAGAGCATTATACCCTGACGAAGAATGGAAGAAACTGCCTGATGAAGTATACCACAGATACAGCTTCACTCCAGCGAAGATCGCACTAGAGGAACATCATGTTGCTGTATACTCGGGGGAAAAGACGGAACATATGGAAAAGGCAAAACATCCGGCTTATCTGCTAAGAGGCAGTCTGGTATCCCCGTCACTGGAAGCAGGTATAATAACAGGAAAGTATGTTAATGCTACTCCGCTTGCACGACTGGAAAAACTTTATCAACAGTATAATGTACCGATCACCAGACAGAACATGGCAAACTGGACAATATTCTGTGCAGAAAGATATCTTTCAGTACTATATGACTATCTGCACAAATATCTGTATAGATGTCATGTGATACAGGCAGATGAGACTCCTCTTCTGGTAAACAAAGATGGCAGGCCTGCAGGAAGTAAAAGCTATATGTGGGTATATAGGACAGGGAAATATCAAACGGACAGGCAGGTAATACTTTACGATTATCAAAAGACAAGGAAGGCTGATCACCCAAGGGAATTCCTTAAAGATTTCAGAGGAGTATGTGTAACAGATGAATATCAGGTATATCATACACTGGAAGGAGAACTGGAAGATCTTGAGGTATCAGGCTGCTGGGCACACAGCCGCAGGCGGTATGATGAAGCAGTTAAAGCACTTCCAAAAAGCGAACAGAAAATGAGTCTGGCCTATCTTGCCCTCTCACAGATACAGCAGATCTATCATGAAGAGGCTAAGCTTCAGGATATGTCACCGGTGGAGAGACGTAAACATAGACAGAAGTTTATCAAGCCACTTGTAGATGCGTATTTTAACTGGATCCGTATAAACATAGATAAAGTCATGCCCAAGAGTAAGACTTATAATGGGATGACTTATTCAATTAACCAGGAAAAATATCTCAGGAGATTTCTGGATGACGGAGAGATCCCGATATATAATAATGCCGCAGAACAAAGTATCAGAAGTTTCTGTATCGGTAAAAAGAACTGGGTCATGTGTGACACAATAAATGGAGCCAAGTCCAGTGCTATAATATACAGCCTGGTAGAAACAGCAAAAGCAAACAAGCTCAGACTGTATGAATACTTTAATTATCTTCTTACAGAAATCCCGGAACACATGGATGATAAGAACAATGATTTCTGCGAGAAGCTTCTGCCCTGGTCAGCTGAACTCCCTGCAGAATGCAGGAAATAATACAGAAATAAAGCCGCTCAGACGAGCGGCAAATTATAGTGGGGGTACCTACAGTGGAGCGTTTACGATGTATCAAACACAACGAGAGTTACGTGATTATGCTATTTACAATGATAATGACATTATTGGATTTATTGAGGTATGGAATAGACCTGGTGCGCAAAAGAAGAATTCTATGGGGCAGATGACCAGTGTTTAAAACCAGTAGCTGATAGATATAACCTTAAAAATCCTGAAGAACGCTATCAGTTTAGAAGACAAGCGAGAAGTCTTGTAAAATGGTACAGCTACATATCGCAGGTGGTTCGTATGTTTGACAGAGAGATGCATCACGAGTATTTATTCCTTAGATATTTGATAGATATTATTCAAGCGGAAAAAGAGGAGGATGTAGATCTTGATGGCAAATTGAAACTTGAATATTACAAGCTAAAAAAGACATTTGAAGGTGCCATACAACTTGAAAATATGGATGGTCAATACGAAACTGTTACAGATAAAGGAAAACAGGGATTAAAGAAAAAGAGCACTTTGGATGAAATTTTCGAAAAAGTGAATGAAAAATTCAAGGGCGATTTCACGGATGCGGATAGAGTTATGCTTGGAGCTCTTCATGATAAATTAGCAAAAGACGAGAAACTTGCTAATTCAGCACGCACAACAAATCCACTTATCTTCATGCAGACTATCTTCCCAAATGCTTTTGGAACTGCTGCAATGGATAGTTATATGGAGTCTCAGGAGAGCTACCAGTCTTTGTTTGAAGATAAAGCTAAATATGATGCAATTATGAATGCATTGGCTGGGGTTATATATCGAGAGATGAGAGAACCGGTGAAAAAATAGCAGAGCATACGATGCCCGGAAAGGATAAAAATGAAAGAATTGAATCTAAAAGAAAAAATACAAAATTTAATTTCTGGGCATCAGAAAAATGGCTGCCCGGAGGGGAAGTTTGGATACAGGGACTTAACACCAGAATCAGATACAAAGAATAGTGAAGAATATATACGAGCACTTCATTGGGCGATAAAGAATAAAGAGGTAAAAAATATAGCATTATCAGGTCCGTATGGGTCGGGAAAAAGTAGTGTTATAAAAACGTATCTGGAAAAATATCCTAAGACAAAATATTTGTCCATATCATTGGCAGCATTTTCAACGCCAATAAAATCAGTAAATGGAGAAGATGATAAAACATCTTCATTAGCTGATGATTGGACTTTAGATGACGTTGATGAAAATGTAATAGAGGAAGGAATTCTTAAACAACTTTTTTACAGAGTGGATGTGGGCAAAATTCCACAAAGTCGATATAGAAAGATTAAGAAATTATCCTATTGGAAAATGTTTTTCTCGCTATTGATGTTAACTGTCGTAGCATCAGTTGTTTATTTTGAAATTAATCCGAATGTTTTGGAAGACTTTAAAAATACAGTCATTAATAATGGAGCTTTTTTTCATCTTAATCAATGGTCATCGTATGCTGTATTTATAGTAACAATCTTTGTTGTATTGTTATTGATTACAACAGTTTTTAAATATGTGATGTCAAATTTCAGAATTGCTAATATTAACTTGGGTGATAAGGCAAGTATATCTAAGAAAGAAGAAAAGGAATCAATCTTTGATAAGTCGTTAGATGAAATTGTCTATTTCTTTGAAAGTACAACTTATGATACTGTTTTTATTGAGGATTTGGACAGGTTCAACCAACCTAATATTTTTATAAAACTACGTGAATTAAATACGGTCATAAATAATTATGATAATATTAAACGCAAAGTTGTATTTATATATGCGATAAAAGATGATATGTTCAAAGACGAGGAGCGAACCAAGTTTTTTGATTTCATTGTTCCAGTGATTCCTTATATCAATGCAACAAACTCTGGGGAAATATTAAGAGGATTGTTAAAATTTGAAAAAGGTGCAGATGATGTATATAAAAGCAAAAATTATGATATATCTGATCGCTATATATGGAAGATTTCGCCTTTTGTACAAGATATGAGAGTGTTGACTAATATATGCAATGAATTTCTTGTATATAAGAGAACATTAAAAACGACGAAACTTAAAGATGAAGAAATGTTTTCGATGATTACATTTAAAAATCTATATCCGAAAGAATTTGCTGAATTACAGGCTGAGAGAGGAATAGTTAAGCAGGCTTTTCAGGAGAAAGGAACTTATGCCAATGCCGAAAAGGAAAAACTTGAAGAGCTAATAGTACCTAAAAGAAAAATCCTAGAAAATGTACATAACGATGTTCTTTTCGGGTTGCGAGAAATTAAGCATGCGTTTTTGGGATTTTTATCATATGACAATGGAACATATTACCCAATAAAAAATTTGCAGATAAATAATGGAAGTAAATATTATTATGGAGAAATACTTAAAGAGGATTTTGATTTAACTAAATTTGAGAACATTAACCAGCTAATTATTGGATATGATGAATCTAATGGTTATTATGAGCAATCGCATACTGTAAGTAATATCAAACAAAAAATGGCATCAGAGGGTAGCAAATATTTAAAGCGTATGAATGATTTGCAATTCAGCGAAGGCCCTAAAAAGCAAGAATTGATTTTAGAAATACAAAATTTGGAAGTGGCGATTGCCCAAATAGATGGATACTCATTAAAAGAGTTGATTGCTGAGTTTGGAGAGGATTTTCTTCCGGAAGGAATAAGTGAATATGGATTTTTAAAGTTTTTACTTATAAATGGATATATAAACGAGAGCTATGCAGATTATATTAATTATTTCCATCCCAATAGTATTACGAAGGATGAGAATGACTATTTACGTAGCATTCGTATGCGCAATAGAGCAAAGAACTTCGCATTTGAAATAAAAAATTTGCAGCAGGTGAGTGATCGTATTTATGATGCTGAGTATAGGCAGACAGAGACATTAAATTATATACTTACGGATTTTATGCTTATCCAATGTTCAGAGAAAACTAATAAAAAGTATTATTTTGATGGTTTCGAATTGGACAAAGGAGTGGAACATTATCAATTTACAAAAGAATATATTGAGAGAGGTCAAAATGTTAATGAGTTTGTAAGTGAATTGTGTAAATACTACCGCCATATGTGGAAAAATATTGCGCAGGATGTTTCTTTGTTGGATGAGACTAAATATAAATATTTGTCGCTAATTTTAAATAATGCAACTATGGATCAAATTGTAATAATGGATGAAGTAGATCGTTCGAATTGCATAAAAAATTTTATCGTTGAAGATGAAAAATCATTAGCATGCTTAAATGGAGTATCAGCGGATGTACTAATCGAAGTAATATCAAGACAGGCGATAGTATTCAGAAAAATTAATAATGTAGGTGCAGACGCGAAAGTATTAAATTATATATACCAAAACGATATGTATGAGTTAAATAATTCTATGGTTTCATCGGTAATAAATTTTTATCATTCGGATTTAGCAGATGGGCTTAAGAACGCACATTATACAACTATTCTAAATGCTGATATTAATGTCTTAAATAAAAGGATTTGGGATGATTTTGAAGATTATATTAATCATTTTGTATTGGGAATAGATGAGAATAATTCTGAGGAAATAAGTGCGGTAGAAGATATTATAGAACGTTTGGCAAATACAAATATTGAACTTGTCATAGCTGTATTGGATAAGGAAAAAGTAAACTGGGACAATCTGGATGAATGTTGTGAGAATAATGTTGAAAAAGAAAAAAAGAAAGAAATTTGGAATTATTTACTTGAAAATAGCCGTATTTCTTCCACTTGGAAGAATTTCAAATCTTATTATAATGAATTTGGTATTACCACTGAACTGTCAGTCTGGGTTAATGAAAACTGTAGTGACATTGTAACGTCAGAGAAGACAGATAAGATAGACAATGATTGTATAAAGAATATTATCACTAATTCAGAAATTACAGTACAAACAGTGGAACAAATAGCAGATAATTATAAATGTGATGAAGAAATTGAGTTTGATGTATCAAAACTTACGGTGGACAAAATAAATTTATTAATCAGAAAGCATTATATAAGATATACCGTATCAAAGATTGAAAAGATTAGAAGTCTTGCAAAAGATAGTTTTGGGGTATATTGTAAAGAATATATTGATGACTTTGTAAATGATTTGCCATCTATTTCACTGAACGAAAGTGAAATTGTTATGTTACTGAATGATACGACTATTGATAAGAAGTACAAGCCTGGAATATTGAAAAAAATATCTGCAAGTAGTATGACTGAAAATCTGGCAAAGACTATTGCCAATAATCAATTTAATGTAGATAAGGTATATGTTGAATATGCATGGAAAGATTTGGATAACGCAGGAAGACATATGTTGCTTGTAAATCATTTACAAGTGTATAGTATTGCAGAAATTTCGAGATTATTAACGGATCTTGGGGGTGAGTGGAGTAAGCTTAGTGATAATAAATCCAGACATAAGGAAGAAATTTCGATTGATGTAAATGGTTATAATGAAAAATTATTATCACAACTACAAAGGAAAGGTTTTATTACAAGTTACCCTGAAAAGAAGGATAGAGAAAAGAGTTTCTTTGAAGTTTGGGTAAAACAACAATAGGAGGTTGGAATTGAGGATTACAGTTGAATTTGAAACAAAACCAAATGCAAATACTAATATTATGCAGCTCCAAAATATTGATTTTCAAAATGTATCCGGTAATCTGATACAAGAGACAAAGAAATTTATGATATCACTTGAAAGTAATGCAGAAGATGTTATAGAAGTGCTTCGTAGCATATGGGAGCTGTCATCTTTGTATGATGGATATTTCTATAAGCCATGCAAATATAATGTTGATGGTATTGATGTGAATGTTGAAAAGTTATATTTTCTCTCATTTTATAAGACTGGTAAAACATGGAGAAAATGTGCAAGTACTTTAGTGGGCACAGATAAAGATTTTTCAGAAAAGAGAGTATTGGATTATAATGAATTTAGAAATAAGGGCAGAACATCTGGAGAGATGTTTAAATCGTTGATTAATTCATATTTCTACATACATTCCGAGGCATATGAAACAATAAATGTTAATCATAGGTTGTCGTTGCTATTAAATATATGCGATGGCTTTGTTATAAATACATCCGGTCCCAACAATAATGTTAAAGCAAATATAGCAAAGGTTATTGGAACTGCGTTGGATTCAAAAACGGTTAAATATGGAGCGTCGTTATTGGGAATACCATCTCAAAAAATGTATGATGCACTTATGCTAGAACGTCATGAGATTGATCACTATATTATGAAAGAAGGTAGTCTAACTGATTATGAGGCAAATTCAGAATCGGTTACAAAGGACTACATTAATTGGTATTTCACCTATGTTGTAGAGTTGGCTTTGCGAATTGCGTTTTTAAAACAGATTGGTTGCGAATGCAAGGACGAACTTGTTGAGTATGCACTAAATGATATTAATGATTGGCTTATACTTGAGTGTGATTTGCCAGAAAAATGTAAAAATCCTTGCAATAAAATGAAGCAGGATTTGAAGCAAATGGGTATAAGCATGAAATAGAGAAGAAGTTTCTTTACGACACAATCTAGTAAAAAATATAAATTACTTGCAAAACAACATATTCGATTCTATAATTTGCTTAGGAGTGAGAGCAAGTCAATCGCAGATTATTCTGTAAGTAGCGATTAATAACCTGCAAGCCACTCGAACCATAATGAGTAAAGAAAATACTTGCTGGTACTGATTTGGTACTAGAAGCTCTTAAAACGAGATAGAATAGAAAAAATACAGAGATATTTGATACTAAAATGTATGGAAAAACATAAGATAACAAAGTATGTTAAAAAGAACTTTGCGAGTTTGAATAAAAAGGTAAATCCCTACAAAGCCTGTATTTATGGGCTTTGTAGGGATTTTTTAGATGGCGTTGGGTACGATTTGGGTACAAAAATATTGACTATTTGGAGGACAATGCTAAGTGGGAGTTTGTTTACCGTGTTGTGGATACAGTTAAATCTTTAAGAGATTCCCCAAAGACCTTATTAATTCTGTTTTTCACAAGAGAAAAACTATTTCCAGCTTTTCTGATCAATTGTTGTACTAAAGGCTCAGTCAGGCTCGTATTTGATAACCTTGAAAAAAAGAAACCTATGAATTTAATTTTCAAAGTTTTTCTTCAATATCTTTGATAGATGTATGGTCTTCTGTTTTCCATTCGATTCTTCCGTTTGCATTTCTTCCCATAACAATAGCAGCTGCCAATGAAGGGCTGGTAAATATATAGTCTTTTGTAAAGCAGAAGTTTGAATCAATGATTCCCTTTTCAATAAGAGAAGTACGTAATTTGATTAGAGATGCAGACATACTGGGCACGGTACTGGAAGCAATTTTGGAATCTTTAAAAACTGCAAAACCATCGGGAACAATAACACCTTTGGAGCTTGCACCTCTTGTAACCTTAATATACATTTGGATTGTTTTGCTAAATGCCATAGTATTTACCTCGATTTTTGTTTATAAGTGGTGTTTCTGCTTTCGCTGCAGAGGTTACAATGCTGGATGCTTATAACGATAAGCATTTGTTGAAAAAAGTATAGCATGTGGGAAATGTTATAACAATAAAAAGCTAAACAATGTAAGTCAATAAAAATCCCTTTTATAACCCCTCCATAATTTTTTAAATCTCCCCATTCCCCATCTTTTATGATAAAATAAATCATACTATTTGAAATGGAGGACAACTATGATTCAGGATAAAACGCAGTTAGTACGTGACGGACTGGAAACTGCATATATCGATGGCAATATTGCATCTGAGATATCATATAAGCCGGGCTTTGTTTCAAATAATCACAGGGAAGGCAAGAAAGTTATTTCAGTCATAGAGAGTGAACTTCTAAAATGTGATAAGTTTCAGATAAGTGTGGCATTTATTACTTTGGGCGGTGTAACACCGCTTCTTCAGACGTTGAAAGAGCTTGAGGGAAAAGGGGTTCCAGGGGAGATATTGACCTCAAACTATTTGGATTTTAGTGAGCCTTTGGCTTTGGAGAAATTGCATTCTCTGAAGAATATAAAGATTAGAATGTATGACACAAGATCTGCTAACAATGGCTTTCATACAAAGGGATATATATTCAGAGAGGAAGAAATATACAGGATCATAATTGGCAGCTCGAATATTACCAGTGCTGCACTCACGACCAATAGAGAATGGAATACGAAGATTGTCTCCACAGCACAGGGAGAGATGTCAGAGGATATATTAAGAGAATTTGACGAGTTATGGAACTCAGAATATGCTCTGGACTATGATGTGTTTTATGAGGAATATAAGCAGAGATACGATATAATCAAAGCTCAAAGGAAAATCGCTTCGGAGGGAAATGTTACCTCATTGGAGAGATATAAATTAAAACCAAACAGCATGCAGGTGAGATTTATTGCTAACCTTAAAGCTATATTGGAGAATGATGAGAAGAGAGCACTTCTTATAAGTGCCACTGGTACGGGAAAGACTTATGCGTCGGCATTTGCAATGCGTGAACTTGGATTTAAGAGAGTGTTATTTCTTGTCCATCGAGCGTCACTTGCTGTACAGGCAAAGAAATCGTATCAGAGAGTTTTCGGCAGTACGATTTCTGTAGGGTTGGTTGGTGCTGGCTATCATGAATACGATAGAGATTATATATTTGCCACTGTGGAGACGTTAAATAGGGACGAGCATTTGCAAATGTATGATCCAGCCGAGTTTGATTGTATTATTCTGGACGAGGCCCACCATAGCTCGGCAAATACATATCAGAAGGTTATGAATTATTTTACTCCACGTCTATTCCTTGGCATGACAGCTACGCCTGACAAGAGAAATGACAATGATTCTGGGGAAAATATTTATGAGATATTTAATCATCAGATAGCCTATGAGATTCGTCTGCAGCAGGCAATGGAAGAGGACTTGCTGTGTCCATTTCACTATTTTGGAATTACTGATTTATCCGTTGTACAGGATACCAAGTCAAAGAATCTATCTGAAGAAGATTTTAATAAATTGGTATGTGACGAGCGTGTAAAGCTTGTTATAGAGCAGTCGAATTACTATGGTTACAGCGGAGAACGCGTAAAGGGCCTGATATTTTGCAGCCGTAACCGGGAGTGTAAGGAACTTTCAAAGAAGTTCAACGAATTAGGATATAGGACAGTTGCACTCAGTGGTGAGGACTCAGAGATGGTTAGGCAGGATGCGTTTGAGAGACTTGCTATGGATGAGAGAGACGCAGCGGCAGATAAGACTCCTATAGATTATATTTTCTCTGTGGATGTCTTAAATGAAGGTGTTGATATTGTCGAGGTAAATCAGGTCATCATGTTGAGACCGACTCAGTCTCCAATTGTTTTTATACAGCAATTGGGAAGAGGCCTTCGAAAAGCAGAGGGGAAAGAATACGTTGTAATCCTTGATTTTATTGGGAACTATAACAACAATTTCATGATACCGATTGCCTTATCAGGAGATAGAACATATAACAAAGATAATATCCGTAGATATGTCATGGAAGGTGAACGGATGATTCCTGGTGCATCTACGGTTCATTTTGATGAGGTTAGCAGAAAGAGAATTTTTGCGTCGGTTGATAATGCAAACTTTAGTGATATAAGGCTTATCAAAGAGAATTATACGAACCTCAAGAATAAACTTGGACGTATTCCCAGATTGAGGGATTTTGATGAATACGGCGAGATGGATGTTATTCGAATCTTTGATAACAACAGTCTCGGATCGTATTATAAGTTTTTAGTGAAATATGAGAAAGAATACAAGACTCGCTTGCCAGAGGATGAAGAAAAAGTAATCGAATTTGTTTCTAAGAAATTGGCAAATGGAAAAAGAATTCAGGAACTTCAGATGTTGAAGAGAATACTTACATATGCCCGGGGCCTAGCTAAATTTGGTTTGTTTGCCGGCCTTTCAGAGGACATGAGGAAGTATGGAAGAGATGTCAGTCAGGATCAGAAGGAAAACATTGTAAATGTTATGACTAATGAATTCCCGGCTGGAGCGAGCAAGAAAACTTACGCGAAGTGCGTGTTTATTGAGAAAAAAGAAAACGATTATAGACCAACAAAGTCATTTTTACAAATGCTGTCAAATGGCGAATTTTATGATATCCTTCAAGAACTTGTTGAATTTGGTATTAGCAGATACGAGCGTGATTATAGTAATACATATGATCAAACAGATTTTGTTTTGTACCAGAAATACACTTATGAGGATGTGTGTCGTCTTCTCAATTGGGAGCAGAATGAAGTTCCGTTAAATATTGGTGGATATAAATATGACAGAAAGACGAAGACATTTCCTGTGTTCATCAATTATGATAAGGCAGAGGATATTAGTGATACCACGAAATATGAAGATCATTTTGTCCCGGGCTTCAGGGATCGATTGATAGCTATTTCGAAGTCTGGCAGAAGTTTACAATCAGAGGATGTACAGAATTTCCTTAAAGCGAAGGAAAGAGGGATTCATGTAGAGCTTTTTGTAAGAAAGAATAAAGATGATAAGATTTCTAAGGAGTTTTATTATCTTGGACATATGACAGCGAGTGGTAAAACTAAAGAATTCAAAATGGCGAACACAGAGAAAACAGCAGTGGAAATTGAATGGATACTTGATGTTCCGGTGCGTGAAGATATTTATGAGTACATTGTAAATTCTTAATTGGAGGATGTTATGAAGACAATAAGAGTAGTTGCTGCAGTAATTGTAAGAGAAAAAAACAACCAAAAACAGATATTTGCAACTCAGAGAGGTTACGGAGAACTTAAAGGGGGCTGGGAATTTCCAGGAGGAAAAATCGAAGCTGGTGAAACTCCTCAAGATGCACTGATCAGGGAGATAAATGAGGAACTGGACGCAAGGATAAATGTTGGAGAGTTGCTTGATACGATCGAATATGATTATCCTGAGTTTCATTTGTCGATGGATTGTTTCTTGTGTGAACTGGCAGCAGATCATCTGGAGTTAAAAGAGCATGAAGATGCGAAATGGCTCACTATAGGGGAACTTGATTCAGTCGATTGGCTGCCGGCGGACGTGACACTGGTGGATAAGATAAAGGGTAAGCAAATGTAAAAAAAGATTCAAAAGTGAGGTTATAAGAAAGATCGGAAGATATTTCAAGAAAGAAGATTAGGGGTTACACCACAAGGAGCACACCGAATGGAAGACAAAAGAAAGAACGCAGTCCTAGAAATCTTAAACTACTGGAAAATCACAGAATTTCTAGGTCAGACCGACATTCCACAGGAAAGTACAGAGAACAAAAAGCTAATTAAGAATATTAAGAATGGCAAAGAGGTTAAGGCAGAGAAGATCGAGGTCTTCTTTGATTTGCCAGTTTTGTCATCTCCTGATGTTGATCTGGAAATGATCCTGGAAAATGACAGTGACGGCTATGCGAAGTTTCCTTCGGTTGGTGATGAGATCCATTTTTGCCTGGGGAAGGTAGAGCGGAATACAGTAGTTGATTATCTTGAGAAGTTTATAGATGATAAATCCGATAATCCTGAGATAGCTTATCCGAAAAAGAGTGCGATCGCATGGTGCTCATTCAAGACAGATACGAAAGGTGTGTATCTTAAGAACAGTTTCCAGCTGTCATCGATACTGTGGGCAGTTTCCAAGTGGGATGAGTCAAGAGCACATAATAGTCATGACTTTTCTCTCGATACTAGTGAGTATGAAGAACTTGTTGGAGAGATTGATGAGGAACTGCAGGACCAGAATGTTGATGAGTTCATTTCAATCATATATGAAAAGATTTTTAACGAGTATGTGAAACACAGGTTCTTAGATGATCCTCAGGAATCGATGGGAATTGCCGAATACAACAGGTATGCGAGCGAACAGGCCAGAGATGCGGACGAAGACGCATTTGACTATGCGGATCTAGGTAAAAGCTTCTTTTTGAATGACATTATTCAGTTGTCAGAGCTGGTTCAGAACGGAAACTTTGGCGATGGGAATGAATATGAGAAGAAAGTGATCGAGTACATTCTGGCAGGGTACGAAAAGTCGAAAGGCCCAGACGACTTACCGAGAACGATCATCTCGCCGGATGCGGGAAAAAGTGAGATGAAGTTGTTCTTTGACAGAATTCTTAACGTTACAAATTCGCCAAGGGGAAAATGGCCGGCCAAATATATGCCGGCGTTGATGCAGCAGGTTGCAGTCAATATTGCGATCAGACAGGACGGGGATGCTCCAGTTTTTTCTATAAACGGACCTCCAGGAACGGGAAAGACTACATTGCTCAAGGAGATCGTGGCAAGCAATATTGTTGAGCGTGCCAGACTCCTCGCTGAGAATGCAGAAGATCCAGACTATTTATTTGAGATGCATTCATTTTCGCATGGACCGCTAGAGTCAAATGCGAATGCCTATTACCAGTATGCGCCTCATTATTATTCGATAAATGTTGATGAGATCAACAATTATAGTATGCTGGTTGCGTCATGTAACAATGCGGCGGTGGAAAATATCACGATAGATCTTCCGAAGGCGAGGGATATACTTGACAGCCTGGAGTCGTCTGGGGATGACGAAGAAGAGATCCGTGGCGGACTGGATGAGGTTCATGATTTGTTTGATATCAACAAGTCAGGTGATGTGGAGACTATAACCAGATATGGTAAGAGTCGAGAAGAGAAGGACATTTATTTTACGCGTTATGCGGATAAGCTTCTGGGCGGAGCTGACTGCTGGGGATTGATATCCGCTCCATTTGGCAGAAAGGCAAATATCCGTAAGTATTGCAATTCTGTCCTGAAGCCATTTGTGGAGGACTACAGATCAAATGATGTCAGGGAGCAGCATAAGGCAAAATATCTGGAGATAAGAAAAAAGTTTTTATCTCAGTACAAATTGGTTGAAAACTTACGAAAAGAATTAGGGCAGATCTGTGCTCTGGCAGGTTCGGTTCCTGTGGAGCTGCAGGAAGATGCACCAGAGGATTTGTCATGTGAAATAAGTGATGTGGAAAGAAAGCGGCAGATGTTTGAGCGTCAGTTATTTGCTGAACAAAAAGAGCTGATCGAGCTTGAGGAAAGCAGACCGAAGGGATTGTTCGCAAGGCGTAAGGATACATCCGCAAGAGATATATTAATTCAGGAGAAGAATGCGACAATATCAAAACTTAATGTAGAGATAACTTCTTTGAACAACAGGATATCAGGCCTGCAGAATCTTCAGGAATACCAGCGGTGTATTTCAAAATACTCGCATGGGCAGATGAAGATGACCCCGGTGGACGCTGCATTTATGGAACGTTATGTATCCGAGGACGACAGGCTGTCGACAAAAGCACAGATAACCAATCCATGGTTCACCGCCCAGTACAATAGAGAGCGTGAAAAGTTATTCCTGTATGCATGTAAGCTGCACAAAGAATTTGTCATTTCTTCAAAATGCATGCGGCATAATATCATCAACCTGATGATAGCGTGGAATGTGTTTGATGATTGTGGTGAGAGGATGAAGCTTGCAGACAGAGAAGAAGCCATGCCATACATGCTTCAGAGCATTTTCTTGCTGACCCCTGTGATATCCACGACATTTGCATCAGCGCAGACTTTCCTGGGAGACGTGAAGAAAAGCGGAGTGCTTGGAACTCTTATCGTCGATGAGGCGGGACAGGCACAGCCACAGATGGCAGTTGGTGCGATGTTTAGGTGTAGAAAGGCGATCATAGTCGGAGATCCAAAGCAGATCGAGCCTGTGGTTACCGCAGAGACTGACATGATAAAACAGTTGCTTACCGCAGAGATATTGGCAGGTTACAAGGATAAGAAAATCTCTGTGCAGGCTTTTGCTGACTACATAAATCCATATGGAACTTATCTTGGAAAGGATGAGGAGAAAGAGTGGGTAGGCTGCCCACTGGTAGTCCATAGGCGCTGCATTGACCCGATGTACACAATCTCAAATGTGCTTTCATATGATGGAACTATGAAGCAGCAGACGGCAGCTCCGAAGGAGGACAGGGCAAGAACATTTATCCTGGACAAGAGCTGCTGGATCGATGTAGCCGGTGCTGAGAATTCGGGCAAGAAGGATCATTTTGTCAAGGCTCAGGGAGAGCTTGTGCTGAAACTTCTGGCGAGAAAATTTGAAAGGGATTCAAGTGATATTCCGAGGCTGTTTATCATCACTCCATTTACGTCGGTAAAAGATAACATGACGGAGATGATAAAGAAATCGGAGTTATATGGAAAAGAGCCAAGAGTCAGAAAATGGCTTAATGCCAATAACATTGGAACTGTGCACACTTTCCAAGGGCAGGGAACGGATGAGGTTATATTCCTGCTCGGATGCGACAGCAAATCTATGGGAGCAGTCAACTGGGTGAACAATAATATCGTCAATGTTGCAGCGACAAGGGCGAAATTCAGATTCTACATGATAGGAGATAAGGCGGTATGGACTTGCAGGCCGGTGAGGGTTGCGAGAGAGTGCACTGCCGAGATGATAACAGCTAAAGAGGTTCGAGAGCTGCTCATCGGTAAGCCCAAGGAAGCCAGCGATAAGCCCCAAGAGATCGAAGCTATATCTGACGGTACGCAAAAAAAAGGCACTAAGACCTCCGATCATTTAAAGAAGAACGGCAATAAAATGCCGCAGGACTCAAGTGGAGATATTAAGTCTGCACCTGCAAAGATGTCTATGATATGCCCGGAATGCGGGAAAAAGTTGGTTGAAAGATCGGGAAAATTTGGCAAATTCATAGGTTGCTCGGGCTTCCCGAAATGCCGGTTTACGCAGTCGGTATAGGAACAGAGCAACACCCCGTTGCTTTCCCCAATCCCCGCAATCTGTTATGATATCCATAACGGAGGTGAGTACAATGGAGACAAAGGACGTTATATTAGAACTTCGAACCAAAAGGGGATTATCCCAGGATGACCTGGCAGAGAAGGTCATGGTCACAAGGCAGGCGGTGTCGCGATGGGAAAACGGTGAGACGGTACCGAATACAGATACGTTGAAACTGCTCTCCAGCTGGAATGTGAATTTGGCGGAGACAGATGCTTTGGAGTTCTGGCGGATATGGATTTTATTTTGATATCGACATATGAGGCGGAAGGTACAAATCTGGAATGTACAAATCCGGAGCTGGTTCTTTATAAAAAGAGGTAGTATAATGAGTTAGATTATTTCGTCAATAATCTTTCACAATTTATATTACAGGGGGAAATACATATGATACAATGTGCCGGATGTGGCAGCAATCTGGTATATGATATAGCAAGAAAGAAGATGTACTGCAAAGCATGTGGAAATGAATACGAGCCGGAGAGTGTCGACAAGGATGAGGACAGCGAGGAGCGTAAGCTTATGGAGCTTACTGTATTCATTTGTCCGCAGTGCGGTGGGGAGATATACAGTACGGATGAATCAGCGACGGGATTCTGCAGTTACTGCGGGGCAGCAACTATGCTTTCCAGCCGGCTGAAAAGCGAGAGAAGACCGGATTATGTGATACCATTTGCGGTGACGAAGGACATGTGTAAGGCATCATATACCACAGTTATGAAGAGGGCGATATACGCTCCGAACAGGCTGAAACACAGACGAAATGTGCAGGAGTTCCGTGGAATCTACATGCCGTATTGGCTGTGTGATGTTGACCAGAAAGGTAAAACCGCTGTCAGGGCGACGGACAGCTATAGCTCAGGGGTTGATACAGTCAGTCATACATATAATGTAAGATGCTTTGCAGATAATCATTATGAGAATATAACCATGGATGCATCATCGCTGTTTCCGGATGATCTCAGCAGCAAGGTGGCACCATTTGACTCGGCTGACATGAAAACGTTTTCCATGGGATATCTGAGTGGGTTCTACGCGGATCTGCCGGATGTGGATTATAAGGTTTACAGGGATAAGATAGCCCAGGTAACGGGCGATATGGCGTATGATGTGATGATGAGTAAGATAAAGCATCATCTATGGTCATATGATGCTATCGGTGAACCGGAGGAGCCATTGTCAGAAACGATGGATATAAAGATCACTGGAGTAAAGACCGGGTTGTTTCCGGTATGGCTTTTGTCATACAAGAACGGAAAGCGTATTGCATATGCGGCGGTAAATGGCAGCACAGGAAAAGTGGCTGCGGATATACCGCTTGATATCGGCAAGTTCCTGCTGGGATGCCTGATAGGAGTGATCCCATTATACTTTTTGCTGAACTTATTCCTTACAGTGAGACCTGGCGTTCTGCTCGCATTTGTATCCGCGATAGGTGCGCTTGTGACCATGATATATTGCGATGAGATGGAGAAGATAGCGGATGTAGAGACACATGAAAATGATGTGGGATTCTTCGCAAGGCATACACTCAATGTAAAGAAATGTGGAGGCAGGAAGAAAAAACTACAAATAAAAAAGCTACAAACAAAAAAGCCACAAAAAAATACAAAAAGAAAATTAAAAAATAAGATAACTTCATTTATAAAGTTTTCTTGTTTTCTTGAAGTCATACAGCTGATAGCATGCATGATATTATTTTTCTGCCTGAAGTTTGGAATAAATCCCTTACTTTTTAACTGGGATATTATGGGAAAGGCCAGTTATGTTGTGGCATGCATTTCGTGTCTGGTTGCCATTTATGGGGCAGTAAAAGGCATAGTAAATGTGAGGAGAGTAAAAAGAAAAAGTGGCACCATGGGATTATTTATTGCATTTGCCACCATTCTGTCTGTAGCGGTCGTGTTGATAAACCCGGTTATGGACAAGTATTATTATGGATGCGTGCTCCTGATGTGTGCTGCCACTATTCTGACGCTTATAGATCTGGTTATCAGTCACAACCGGATGTCCACAAGACCACTTCCGCAGTTTGAGTACAAGGGAGGTGATCATCGTGCGTAGAGCGGTAATTGCCAGAGTGATGTTCACTGTTATGATCATGCTGTCGTTTCTGGTTGTGGGGGCTGATTGTGCAGTACCTGTTCACGCATCTGAGAAGGATCAGGATGATTCGTACAGTTACCACCATAAAGTGATAATCAAGGACTATGCAGATGTGTTGACTGAAAGTCAGGAAGAACAACTGATGGAGACTATGCAGGAGACAGCCCGTTATTGTAATGTATTATGCGAGATATCGGAATTTGCATTCCATTCTTCAGCGTACCATGCTGAGTCATCCTACAAAAGGGAATTGGGCACCTTGGATGGTATTATGTTCCTCATTGATTTGTATAATAGACAGATATACATCTATTCTTATGGCGAACCATACAAGATCATAACCAAGACAAATGCTTATACGATAACAGACAATGTCTATGAATATGCAAGTGAAGAGAAATATTTTGAGTGCGCAAATGAGGCATTCAAGCAGATAAATACGCTGCTGGTAGGAGAGCAGATAAGCCGTCCAATGAAGCATATCAGCAACATACTCCTTGCAATAATATTTTCTATATTGCTTAATTATCTTCTGCTGAAGAAGACTTCAAAGGTATATGACATGGGGACAAAAAATCTACTTACCGGCACAAAGGTTTCATATAATATGAATCATAAATATGATATGATCAGTGAAACGAGAAGTACAAGATCTGGATCCGGAGGCCATGGTGGAATCGGCGGCGGTGGCTTCGGAGGCATCGGCGGCGGCGGTGGAGGCCACAGCTTCTAGTCAAAGAGAAGAAAATCTGACAAAATATAAACGATGAAAAATGCTGTGAAGAATTTTCGAAATTCACAGCATTTTATTTTCATAAGGAGGGACCCACGTAAGTGGGAGGATTCCTTGTGAAGTACGCAGACGCCGCGCGAAGCGCCTTACATGCGTCTGCTCCTTTTGTAACGTTTTTCAATTATACTGGTCTTATATGTGAAGGGAGGTAAAAAACTTGGCGTCAGGAAAAGAAAAAAATGAAATAGAAGAAATAGAAGAAATATACGAAAAGTACTACAAAGACGTATATCGTTTTGTGCTGGCACTGTCTAAGAATCCCCACATAGCCGAAGACATAACACAGGAGACATTTGTTAAAGCGATAAAAGCTGTGGATCGGTTCAAAGGAGACTGTGATATAAAGGTCTGGCTCTGTCAGATAGCCAAGAATACATACTTTACATATGCGGGAAAACAGAACCGGGAGCAGGTGGATGGTGACGTGGTAAATAACCGGTCAGAGTCACAGGCTGCACTTATGGGGGATGCGGAGTATGATCTCATATCAGAGACGGTTGATAAGGAGCAGGCTATAAAGATTCACAGAATACTGCATGAACTGCCGGAACCGTATAAAGAAGTGTTCACGCTCAGGGTATTCGGTGAACTGAGATTCGGACAGATCGCTGATATATTTGGTAAGACGGAGAGCTGGGCGAGAGTGACATATCACCGTGCCAGAATGATGATAATGGATAAAATGTAACAGAAACAGGAGGTATAATAGTGAATAAAGATTGTGAAATTATAAAAGATCTCATACCACTTTACGTGGATGGCGTGTGCAGCGAGGAGAGCAAGGCAAAGGTTGAGGAGCATATAGAGCATTGTCCTGATTGCCTGATGACGGTTGAGCGCATGAAATCACATCTTGTGCTTCCGATGGAGGATAGTTCAGGTGTAAAGGGATTTAAGAAATTTGTAAATAAAAAGATAAGAGGAAGAGCGCTGGCGGTTATATTGATATTTGTGCTGCTCTGGATAGTGCTCAACTGGGCGATAACCTGCAGGTGGACTGAGGTTTGGCCAAAGATGACATCGGAGGGGATACAACAGGCTGCCCAGGTTGTCGAGATAGACGGAATGTTGTACCTTCACCAGAATGGACTTGAGGGAATGGGACAGATAGTAGATATAAGTACTTCAGATGAAATGGATAGCGGCGTATTCAAATTCTATCTCGGGGAGCAGGGGCTGACATCACTTGATATATTTGGAAATGCAAGGTCGTGGATGTCAAGTGAGGCGTATCAGAGCTTTGGAGGATATAGAGAGGGCGCGGCTGTCCCTCAGACAGAACATAAGGATACAGGCAGTTCAGATATATACTATGGCGATGAGGAGCCAAGAGTTATAAATAAGATTGTGTATTGCCACAAGGATGGAACCGAGGTTGCGACTCTCTGGGAGGAGAACCAGAATCTGCCGATCCTGAACAGTGAAAAATAGAATGTGTATGCCACATAAAACTCACATTACAAATAATTAAAGTAAAAACCAACCTTTTTTGCCATTTAATTGAATGATCCATGATATACTAGCATTGTGCATGACGTTCACGCTGTATTTAAAGGGGTATTGCCCCACTTATGAAAAGGGCAGAGATATGGAAAACAAGAAAAAGATGATATTCAACGTATTGTTCCTTGTCCTGATATTTGCCGGCACCATATACGGAGTGTTCCACGGCAAGGATTTAGGGCAGATTGCGGATATAATGAAGACGGTGAATCCGTGGTGGCTTATACCGGGAGTGGTATGTGTTGTTGTATTTATATGGGGAGAATCTGTGATCATCCATTATATGATGAGCAAGCTAGGTGTCAGGATACGCAGGGGCACATGCTTTCTTTTCTCATCAGTTGGATTCTTCTTTAGCTGTATTACACCATCTGCATCAGGCGGACAGCCGGCGCAGATATATTATATGAAGAAAAAGAAGATACCGATCCCGGTGTCCACACAGGTACTGCTCATAGTGACGATCACGTACAAGCTGGTACTGGTGCTACTTGGACTTGGAATCGCTATATTTGGACAGAAGTTTATACATACTTATATAGATGATGTGCAGTGGGTGTTCTATCTGGGACTTATGCTGAACGTGGTGTGTGTGGCAGGTATGGTGCTGTTCGCATTCCATCCGTCACTTGCCAAGGCATTTGTTGTGAAGGGCAGCAGACTTCTTGAGAAGATGAGATTCCTGAGACACAAGAAGTCACGTGAGGAAAAGCTTGCAGCATCGATGGAGAAATACAACCAGACTGCGGATTATATGATGGGACATTTCGGGATGCTGGTAATAGTATTTCTCATAACACTTGTCCAGAGATTTTCACTGTTTGCAGCGACATGGTTTGTGTACAAGGCATTCGGACTTGCGGGGGCATCTGCAGGACTTATCATACTGATGCAGGGAGCTATAGCTGTTGCGGTCGATATGCTTCCACTTCCAGGTGGTATGGGAATCAGTGAGAAGCTGTTCATGGAGATGTTTTTGCCGATATTTGGAAGCAAATTGTTGCTGCCGGGTATGATACTCAGCAGAGGTCTGGGATATTACACGGAGTTGATAATCAGTGCGGTATTTACGATCGTGGCAAATTTTGTGATTGGGAGAAAGACTGATGAAACCAAGATCAGAGATGAGCATGGAGCTCTATGAGATGATGCTTGACCGGGGATATCCCGAGGAGTTCTGTGATCTCATAACAAAGAATCTGAATACGGATTTTACGGCGGGCAGGATGATGGGCTATCTGTCGCATTATCAGGAGCTGCCTCTTGAGGAGATTGTGGATGAGATGTTGTCCATCCTCACAGATAGGAACAGGATTATGCAGAAGAAAAAACTTGAGAGCAATAATGCTGAGTGGAACAGGTTCCTGGAAGAGGGATTTGGACTTTCAGATGATGAATAAACGAACATATCTGGGTGCTGAAGAACAAAAAGTAAGAAAAAGCAGTCTGCGGACATCGCCAGTGTTATACATGGTGATGATCCGTCAGACTGCTTTTTATTAATTATATTGAAATGTCTGTCTAGCCGATGCCTCCGAGAAGGATACCAAGTATCAATACAAGGAGACATACAGGACAGTAGATGTATTTGCATATAGGCACGAACTTCTCTGTGAACTTCTTTTCCCTTCCGGTGTTGACCTGTGTCTCAACATATTTCTTGCCACATACCCAGAAGAACATGATTCCGGCAAGTCCTGCGCCAAGTGGGCAGATGTAGATGGACAGTACATCCATCCAGTCAGATACGATACCCTGTATACAGATGGATACCACAACTGCTATGACACCGATGATGGCACATGCAGGTTTTCTGCCAACTCCAAGCTTCTCCTGCACCGTTGCGATTGGTGCTTCGTACAGGTTGATTAGTGATGACAGTCCCGCCATGAACACAGCCACAAAGAAGAGTATGGCAACAATATAACCGCCAGGCATGGACTTGAACAGGCATGGCAGATAGATGAACAGCAATCCCGGGCCGCCCTGGTTGAGCTGTGCTCCGGCAGTTGCCATGGCAGGTATGATTACCAGTGCGGCAAGCATGGCAGCAATCGTATCGAAAAGTGCAACACGTCCGGCAGCCCCCGGTATATCCTCATCGTCTGGCAGATATGAGCCGTATATCAGAGTTCCGTTTCCCGCAACTGAGAGTGAGAAGAATGCCTGTCCCAGCGCAAATATCCATGTCTTTGGATCTGCAAGTACCTTTGGCTCTATGCGGAAGATGTATTTGTATCCCTCTATGGCTCCCGGCTGGCATGCCGCATATATGGCCAGGATGATGAACAATACGAAGAACGCCGGCATCAGGATCTTGTTGGCCTTCTCAATACCGTTGCCCACGCCGAACATAAGGATGGTGATTCCGATGGCAAGTGCAATGATCTGCCATGCATTGTTGCCAAATGAAGATGCCATTCCGCCGAAGTTTGAAGCAAAGCCGTCTATATCCTCCGGTGACAGTGTGCTTCCGGTGAAAGCTCCGATCATGTATTTCAGTATCCAGCCCATGACGACCGTGTATCCGATGGCCATTGCCAGTGCGCCGAGCACAGGTATGCCGCCCAGCAGTTCACCGAGCTTTCGCTTGCCCTTTTTCTCCATGGCGATTCCAAATGCATCGATTGGACCGGATCTTGTAGCTCGTCCGAAGCTCATCTCTCCGATAACTCCGGTGAATCCGATGAGTACCACAAATATAAAATATGGTATGAGATAGGATCCGCCGCCGTATATGGAGACTCTTGTAGGGAACATCCAGATGTTGCCCATGCCCACGGCAGAGCCGATGCAGGCCAGGATGAAGCCCCATTTGTTGTTAAAAGATTCTCTCTTTTTCATGTATAATTCCTCCCAAATGTGTTCGTTACCGCATTGGCGGACCTCCCTCATAGTCCGTAAATTACGTTAACTTAATTAATATACATGAATATCATTTGGAAGTAAATTAAATAATGTGGACATGACTTAAAACATAGCTGCAAAAGCAAGAATTTAATTGAAAAATAACCGGCAGGTGGCGTACAATGTACCAGAAAAATGGAAAAAGTTATTTGAATATTATCTGAGAGGTGAGAAGATTGACAGAGGACAGATATGAACATATAGTACATCCATTTCCCCCACTATACGACGAGAAATCAAGGATACTCATACTGGGAAGCCTGCCATCGGTGAAGTCCAGGGAGCAGATGTTCTTCTACGGACATCCGCAGAACAGATTCTGGAAGGTCATCAGCAGAGTGCTTGGCGAGAAACTTCCGGTGACCATAGATGAGAAGAAAGCCATGCTGCATGCACACCACATAGCCCTGTGGGATGCGATCTACAGTTGTGACATCATAGGTTCAAGCGACAGCAGTATAAAGAATGTTACGCCCACGGATCTGTCGAAGATAGTGGAAGCTTCCAAGGTTACAAAAGTGATATGCAACGGCAAGACCTCAGGAAAGTATTATGCAGAAGATACTTGGCATAGAACCTGTTGTACTTCCGTCCACAAGCCCGGCAAACGCTGCGTTTTCAGTGGATAAGTTGGTTGACATCTGGGGCGCTGAGATACCGGATATATGCAAATTATAGACAGAAGATAAACTCATACATAACATTTTCTAAAGCTTTCTGTAGAATGATGTACAACGAGTGAGAATATGTTATCATAGAGAACGCACTAGGATGCCGGACAGACATCCATGGTGTTCACACAATAATATAGCGAATTAAAAGGAGAGAGAAGAGATGGCATTAAGTTTTATCGAGATACTTAAGGTAGTATTCCTTGGTATCGTGGAGGGTGTCACAGAGTGGCTCCCGATCAGTAGCACAGGACATATGCTTCTTGTGGATGAATTTATCTCACTGAATGCGAGCACTGATTTCAAGGAAATGTTTTTCGTGGTGATACAGCTTGGGGCGATACTTGCTGTCGTGACCATATTCTGGAATAAGATGTGGCCTTTCCAACTCAAAGACAAGACACAGCCTGTCATGAAGAAAGATACCTGGAGTATGTGGTTCAAGACAGTTGTTGCATGTATACCTGGAGCGATAGTTAC
Source organism: Coprococcus sp. TF11-13 (assembly GCF_003481085.1). Taxonomy (NCBI): domain Bacteria; kingdom Bacillati; phylum Bacillota; class Clostridia; order Lachnospirales; family Lachnospiraceae; genus Coprococcus; species Coprococcus sp. TF11-13. The sequence continues at coordinate 261,651 of NZ_QUKK01000004.1, forward strand.
GATACTGTTTGATAATTACATAGAGGCGCATTTGCACACAGCGGTTGTCATAGCGATTGCCCTTATTTTCTATGGAATAGCATTTATTGTGATTGAGAACTGGAACAAGACCAGAACACCGAAGGTTGAGACGCTGAACGACATAACATACAAGACAGCGTTTCTTATAGGCATGTTTCAGGTGCTCTCCATCATACCGGGTACATCCCGTTCAGGTGCCACCATCATAGGCGCTCTGCTCATCGGTGTATCAAGAGTGGCAGCAGCGGAGTTCACATTCTTCCTTGCGGTTCCGGTTATGTTCGGACTCAGTGCTCTGAAGATGATCAAATTCGGACTGTCATTTACAAGTGCTGAGCTCGCTATACTTATTATAGGTTGTGTCGTTGCATACCTTGTATCCATTGTTGTCATCAAGTTCCTGATGAGCTACATCAAGAAGCATGACTTCAAGATATTTGGCTGGTACAGGATCGTGCTCGGAGTTATAGTTCTTGCATATTTTGCCTTATTTGCATAGCTTATAAATAAATAAAATCAAAAATTGCATAATATATATAGTATGTGCTATAATGCCCATGAATTGTGCATTATAGCACATATTAACATTGTGATAAAATTTTATGGGAGAAGAAAGATGGCAAAGGTTTCAATCATCATTCCAACATATAACGTAGAGATGTATCTGGTGGAGTGTATGGATAGTGTTGTAAATCAGACATTGAAGGATATCGAGATCATATGTATCAATGACGGATCTACAGACAGTTCACTTGAAATATTAAAGGGATATGCGGAGAAAGACGACCGTATCATTATTGTTGACAAGGAAAATGGCGGTTATGGAATAGGCATGAATATCGGTCTTGATAAGGCTACAGGTGAGTATATTGGTATAGTTGAGCCTGATGATTTTGTGCCACTTAATATGTATGAGGAACTGTACAACAAGGCGGTTGAGAACGACCTTGACCTTGTAAAGGCAGATTTCTATAGATTTAAGCGCAACGATGACAATGGCAACATGACTTTGGTGTACAACCACTTGTCACCGAATGCAGAGGATTATAATGTTGTGTTCAATCCAAGCGAGACACCAAGTGCGATCCGTTTCATTATGAACACATGGAGTGGAATCTACAAGAGAAGCTTCATAGAGGAGTATCATATCAGACACAACGAGACTCCGGGAGCATCATTCCAGGACAATGGTTTCTGGTTCCAGACATTTATATATGCCAAGAGAGCTATGATAGTGAACAAGCCATATTATATGAACCGCAGAGATAACCCGAATTCATCTGTTCACAGCAGAGAGAAGGTATACTGTGTCAATGTTGAGTATGATCACATCAGAGATATACTTGTAAAGGATCCTGAGATCTGGGAGCGTTTCAGAGGCGTATACTGGCTCAAGAAATACCACAATTACAACGAGACGATCAGGAGAATCGGACCTGAATTCAAGAAGGATTATATAAGAAGATACAGCTCCGAGTTCAAGAGAGCAATGGAGATGCAGGAGATTGATCAGACTATATTTACAAAGCTTGAGTGGGCGAACATCCAGTTTATCATCAAGTCCCCTGACGATTACTATTATACAAGAATCGCATGTACAGACCGTGAGCGCAAGCTTGAGAGAGAAGTCAAGAGACTCCGTGGTCTGGTTCATCAGACCCGTGCAGATCTGGACAGAGTGAAGAAGACACCTACATTCAGGATCGGTGCGGTCATTATGTTCATACCTAGAAAGATCAAGAGTTTATTTAGTCGAAACAAATAGAGGTAAAGCTATGGGTACAAAAGTATCAGTTATTCTTCCTGTTTACAATGTGTCTGATTATCTGCGCCAGTGCATGGACAGCATAGTGGGTCAGACACTTAAGGATATAGAGATCATTTGTGTGGATGATGGCTCCACAGATGATTCTCTGGCGATATTGAAGGAATATGAGGCGAAGGATCAGCGTGTAAAGGTTATACAGCAGGCAAATGCCGGAGCCGGGGCAGCGAGAAACAAAGGCCTTGAGATCGCGACCGGAGAGTATCTTTCATTTCTGGATTCCGATGATTTCTTTGAGCCGGACATGCTGGAAAAGGCATGGAGCAAGGCTCACGAGACCGGAGCTCAGGTAGTTGTGTTCAGATCAGATCAGTACAGAGAGGATCTTCAGGAATTTGTTCAGGTCAGATGGACACTTCACGAGAAGGAGCTTCCACCGTACAGACCAATGTATTTCCGTAATTTCACGGGCAATATATTCAAGGTATTTGTGGGATGGGCTTGGGATAAGCTCTTCAGCAGGGAATATGTTGAGGAGAACCATTTCCGATTCCAGCAGCTCAGAACTTCGAATGATATGCTGTTCGTATTTTCAGCGATAGCATTTGCAACAAATATAGAGATAGTGGACGAGGTGCTTGCACACCAGAGAAGAAACAATCCAAAGTCATTGTCCAACACCAGAGAGAAGTCATGGCAGTGCTTCCACGAGGCTCTTGTGGCACTCAAGGCGGCGCTTGAAGCCCACGGCAATTTCTGGGAGTATGAGCAGGATTACATCAACTATGCACTGCATTTCAGTCTGTGGCATCTGGAGACCATCACAGGACCAAAGAAGGAGGTTCTGTTCAACAAGCTTAAGGAAGAGTGGTTCGAGGAGTTTGGTATCAAGAGTCTTTCAGAGGAGTGCTTCTACAACAAGACCGAGTATGGCAAGTACAAGGTTATCATGGATAAGACCTTTGAGGAGTACGAGAAGGCAACAGCATAGAAAAGAAAAAACAGTTTCACCAGTCGATTGGTGAAACTGTTTTTTTGTGGACAAATGTGTGTATCAGAACAGGTTCATAGCACCTATGATGCCCTGATTTCCCTCGAGCCCTGCGGGAACAATGTATGTGTCGGTGTCCTTGACCTGTGGCATGTCGATGTAACCCGACAGCAGTTCAGTGTAGTAATTGCGGATCATAGGGAACAGGAATTTGTTGTCCATGACTCCGCCGCCAAGGACGATCCTCTCAACTGAGTAGCACATGGTGTAGTTGACCAGTGCCTCAGCTATATAAAATGCTTCAAGATCCCATACCGGTGAGTCGGCTGGGATGTCTTTGCCTTTCATTCCGGTTCTGCGCTCAAGCATAGGGCCGGATGCAAGACCCTCTACACAGCTCTGGTGGAATCGGCAGGTACATGGTATATCATCGCCGGTTCGTCTAGGGATGAGAATGTGGCCTGTCTCCGGGTGTTCCATGCCGTGAATGAGTCTGCCATCAGATATTATACCGCCGCCGATGCCGGTTCCAACAGTGAGGTACATTCCCGAGTTGAGTCCTTTCAGTGCTCCGTACAGGTATTCACCCCAGGCTGCTGCGTTTACGTCTGTGTCCACCACAACCAGGCAGCTAAGCGCATCTGTAAATGCTTTGTAAAGGCTGAATCCCTCCCAAGCTTTCTTGGGACTCCTCATGATGGAGCCGTAGGTAGGGGAATTAGGATTGACGTCGGCCGGGCCAAATGTACCGATTCCGAGAGCGGATATGTCATATTTCTTAAAGTAATCTATCATGGCAGGCACGGACTGGTCAGGTGTGCCCGTCGGTATGGATATTCTGTCTATTATATTCTTGTCTGCATCGCCTATGGCACAAACCATCTTGGTGCCACCGGCTTCAAGTGCGCCGTAGTACATATTTCCTCCTTGGTGCCATGTTTATATGGCAGAAATTTTTCAAAATTATATACATTATATATGTCGTATCACTTATCTTCAAGCCCGGATTTGCGTCGGTACTTGTGGAATGTAAAGAGGCTTGGTGTACGCTTTTTTGGACACTTGACAAGATAAGATAGAGCCATATTAAGGTATATTTGGTAGTAAAAGAGTTCAGGAGGTGGCACTATGATAAAAGGATATTTTGTTTCGGAAGGGTATATGGGATATGTGGACGGAGAGTACCAGCTTTTCGCTGATGAAAGAGATTATGTTGAGTATATAGAAGATTAGCCATTTAGCTTCTTGACCTTAGCATAACTTATGTTATGATGAGGCATATGGGTTAATACACAGGGATTACAATACGGATGGTGCTGCTATGAAAATCGGCAAGGTGATTCATGAGTTTGTATATCATGGATAATCTAAATATATACAAGGAGCAAACATAGTGGAAAAGGTATTGAACAAAAAAGAATATGTTATGGATATGACAGAGGGAAGCAGTATGAAACTGATCATGAAGTTCTCAGTTCCGCTGCTTATAGGCAATCTATTTCAGCAGGTATACAGCCTGGTCGATTCGATAGTGGTTGGTCGTCATCTAGGGGCAAATGCGCTTGGCGGTGTGGGATCAGTTGGAATGATCAGTTTCCTGTTTTTTTCTTTGTGCAATGGAATGGCATCTGGAATAGGTGTTGTCATATCAAGATATTTTGGAGCGAAGAAAGAAGAGCAGGTAAAAAAAGCCATAGCAAATGCATTGTTTGTCATATTGGCGGTTGGTGCACTCATGAGTATACTGGGATATTGCTTTGCGGGGCCTATTATAAGGCTCATGAAGACCCCTGCAGAGACATTTGACTACGCATATACATACATGAGGATCACCTGTGGATTTACGATAGCGGTGGCTATTTATAACGGAATTTCTGCTGTGCTAAGGGCACTTGGGGATTCAAAGACCCCACTTATATTTCTCATGGTTGCTTCTGCCATAAATGTTGTGCTTGATATAGTGTTTGTCATATACATGGATATGGGCGTTGCCGGTGCCGCATATGCAACGGTTCTCAGTCAGATCCTGTCTAGCGTTGGCTCTATATGTTATGCGGTGAAAACCAATCCCTATTTCAGACTGAAGAGAGGCCATTTCAAGTTTGACAGAGATATAATGAAGGAAGATTTCAGTATCGGTATACCAATGGCGGTTCAGACTTCCATGATATCAATATCCTGCTCAATACTGCAGACCCTTATAAATGGATATGGTCCGGAGGTCATGGCTGCATATACTGCAACAGGAAAGGTTGAGGGAATCATATTCCAGCCGTTTAGTTCTCTGGGACTTGCATTGTCTACATTTGCAGGACAGAACTGTGGCGCACGCAAGTACGAAAGGGTGCGCAGAGCGGTATGGCAGACAGAGCTCATCACGCTGGCTCTTGGCGCAGCATTGTTCTGTCTGGTAGCAGTTTTCAGGGAAAATGTTGTGGGATTTTTCGTGACGGAGGAGAATGTCATAAGGCTTGGCGCAAAGGGACTTGTGATATCCGGAAGTATGTATATTGCACTTGGAACGATATATACCATGAGAGGCGCATTAAATGGAATGGGGGATGTGGTGTTCTCCATGCTGAATGGTGCTCTTGAGGTGGGAGGAAGGATAGTATTTGCACTGATACTGATGTATGTGTTAAAGATGGGATTCTGGGGAGTGTGGTATACGAATATATTTACATGGATTGTGATAGCACTCACCGCATCTGTGAGATTTGCTGTGTATATAAGAAAGTGTCAGAGAGAAGATGACGGTACGGAAAATGCATAGATAATAATTAATATAGCAAGGACGCCTTTTGGGGGGCGTCCTTCTTCGATTCAATCACATTGATATTCCAAGGGATATAGGTGTTATGAATTAGCATACTTTATATTTTGACAAAAATTCAGCGCTATATTATCTTTAATACAGAATAAACAGGAGATGACCATATATGTCAGGGGAAAGATCAGTGGATGTTGAAAAAATAAATAATAATGAAAAAGGCTTTGAACCGGCGCATATCAGAAGTGTGATCTCGCTGGCTCTGTTCAGCTTTGTATTTCTGGGTATGGAATTCTTCTTCGACAGCGGGGCTGCGGAGTTTGTGGATGCCAGAAGTGTTCTGTTGTATCAGAGCGTGATACTGCTGGCCAGTGCGGTGGGACTATTCATATATGCACTGATTGAGAGATATGTCGGCAGCAAAATCAAACAGATAATAATTATTACTTTGAATATAGTGGAGGTTGCCGCGCTCGCAGCGATAATACTGTGTTCCGGCAAATTGATACTGTTATATGGAATTATATTCTTTATTGTGTGTGGTGTTATGGGAGGACGCGTGTATCACGATGTGAGCCGCGATTATACGGATAGAAAGCATCTTACGGTAATTGTGGGAATTTCATATGCACTTGGACTGCTTCTGCAGTATATCAATTATAATCTTATAGACAGTGTGATCCTGCGTATGGTTATGTTCTCGCTGGCCATAGTGGCACTTGCAGTGATACTTTTTCTGGCCAGAGATGAATACGCAGAAGCGGAAGTGGACACATACATGGTAGATGAGCGGAACAAAACGGATTGCAAAGAAAAATGTGACGAAACAACTCCTGATAGCGGATCGGTGGCTGTGGCGCTTGTGATGGTTGTTCTTCTTATGACGTTTATATTTTCCGCACTGGATAATGTTGTGACCGTTGTCCACGCTGAGGGCGGGGCAGATGTGGGGCAATGGCCAAGGTTGTTTCTCGCATTAAGCGGAGTTGCAGCAGGCTTCTTGTTTGATATAAAAGATCAGCGCTTTATGAATCAGATGATGTACTGCGTTACAGTGTTGTCCGTTATAGCCATGCTTATCATAGAGTTTGGAGGGGCATTTATCATAGGTCTGATTGTATTCTATCTTGCAGCCGGATTCTTCGTAGTGTATTTCACGACAGGATTCATAAATGTATCCTATGGAATGCGTTGGTCAGCGCTTTGGCCTGGTGCCGGAAGGGCAGTCAACAACATTGGTGCGGGTATTGTGGGAATAATATCATATATGCTGATAGATTCACCCGGAATCATGGTTATGAGTGTAGTGGTCATATTGTTGCTCGTACTTATAAGCATTGCGGTATTTGTGCTTGAAAATCTACAGAAGGAACAATATAGACGATATGATGAAGAAAAAGTGACGAAATCGGCGGAGAATTCTAACGCAAGAGTTGAGGTTGATTTTGAATGCTTTGCAGATGCTCATCACCTCACTGGACGTGAGCGGGAGGTGTTGCAGAAGCTGCTTGTATCTGATGGCAGTGTACAGGATATAGCGGATGAGCTGTACATATCAAGGGCATCCCTATATAGGCATATATCTTCCATGAATGAGAAGACTGGAACGAAGACCAGAGTAGGCCTTATTCAGTATTATTATGGATGGCATGAGGAATGATGATTGCGTGAGAGTTGATTGCTATGGAAGTATAAGTGTGCCAGATTGAAAATACACATATGGATTAGATAAAAGTGATAAACGAATGTAAAATTGAATATATAGCACATATTGAGACATATGTAACGTTATGAAAACGACAGCAGATGACTATAATCTATGACATAAAACAACAGGTGAGTTACTTACCTGTAGACGAAGAATATCATAGAAGGGGGAATGACTATGAAGCATTTCAGGAGATTGACATTTCTGCTGTCGTTTATTTTTATTCTGACGGTAGGCGGTGTCGCGGCGATGGCCGCAAACAATGGCCCGTGTGAGGATGAGGAGTGGAGCTTTGCATATGTTGAGTTCTACAATCCGGATAATAACGAAGCGATATATGTGTACAGCTTCAGGACTCCGCAGGCAGGAACAACTACCAGTGCCAAAGGTGCGGTGTATGACAAGAGTACGAACACTTTGACACTCACCAATTGTAATTTGCCGGATTACAGGGTCGTTACCAATATGATGGGCGATGATTTTAAGATCAAGCTCGTGGGAACGAGTCATGTAAGTGCATTGTATGCATGGGGAGATGGATATGGCGGTTCTGTGGAAATCGTTGGTGACGGTAAATTGTATGTCAACGAGAAGCAGAAGTCAACTGACGCAATAGTTTTACAGCCGGAGGGAACAAGATCATACTTCAAGATAAGCGGAAATGCTGAGGTACACGCATTTGCGGGAAAGACGGATGGCAACCTTGTTCTGGCCATGAACACAACGGTTGCAGATTGTTTTGCTGTAAATGGTTTGACAGGTCTTCAGAAGACACAGGCAACCAGAATGAACTATGAGCAGATACAGAGCATAGAGATTGATCTGAGCGGTGAAGGTGACATTTGTCAGGTGTACAAAAAAGCTGATGATAAGAAATTGTATACTGTGACGGAGGGGGTGCGTACCGAGTATAATCCAGATGGAACGATAAAGGCAGAGAATGTGCGTATATATACAGAGTATGAGCTCATGCCTATACCAGGAAACGATGGAAAGTATTATATGCATGAGCTGAAGACTACAGAGGGTACATTCAACGCTGAGGAGTGTGGATACACCGATACACAAGAATCTGTTGCCGGATATTCTTTAAGATCCTCTTCACCTGCATATGTGTACATTGAGGAGAAGACGGGCGATAAGTGTGTATTTTTATATAATTCAATAGATAATAACTACAAAGATTATGCATATTTCAAATATGACATAGCAGGTGTACTTGGCGATGTGACAGACAAGTATGGAAATGTGTCATCATATTATATGGTGGAGAAGTCAGAAGACAATGTTTCATTTACAAGAGACCAGTATTACAGCAATGAGTATATGTTGTCACAGGGTTACAAGGTATCCGGTGAGCTTGAATATATACAGAACACTTACGTGGTGTATAGTAATGCCGCGTCTGGCGTCCTCACAGCAAAGACGACCGTATGTAAGCACGCCACAAAGGTGAACACTGTGACAACAAAAGCAACAATGTCGAAGGCTGGCGTCATCACCACAACGTGTAGGTCATGCGGCAAAAAGCTTTCGACATCCAGAATATCCAAGGTGTCTACAATTAAGCTTAATGCGGCTTCGTATGTATATAATGGAAAGGTCAGAACACCGGCGGTTACAGTAAAAGATGCCGCTGGGAATATTCTGACAAAGAATAAGGATTACAAGGCCACCTACAGTGCGGGGAGAAAAAATGTAGGAAAATATTCGGTCAAGGTCACATTGTGCGGAAATAAATATAAGGATTCGAAGACAATGTATTTCACCATAAATCCGAAGGGAACCACCATTGCTGCGACTGCGTCCGGCAAGGGCAGCATGACAGTCAGATGGAACAAGCAGATGACACAGACAACGGGTTACCAGTTACAGTATTGTGCAAATAAGAATTTCAGAAGTGGCACAAAGGTAAAGACTGTAAGCAAGAACAAGACGATCAGAACAAGTGTCAAGAAGCTTGCGAGTAGAAAGACATACTATGTACGTGTGAGAACCTACAAGACAGTAAAGATAAATGGAAAGTCAGTGACATTTTACTCTGCGTGGAGCAAGGCGAAATCAGTTAAAGTAAAATAGCTTAATTACATCCTTTTGAACAACGGGGCGTATACAGAACATAACAACAGTTTTGTATACGCCCCACTTTTGGTGTGCAAAAATTGCAGATGGTATTATAATATACAAAGGCGATGTGAAGCTTCAGCCATGTACAAAGATGGATGGCTGGTGCTTCAGTATACAGACAGGAGTTATTATGAAGAAGATACTTGTGGCGGTTGACTCTTTCAAGGGAAGCATGACGAGTCTTGAAGCGGGGAATGCCATAAAAAAAGGAATAAAGTCAATATTGCCGGATACAGAGGTCAGGGTACGTCCTGTGGCTGATGGCGGAGAGGGCACTACTGATGCTCTTATATATGGAAGAGATGGTGTCAGCAGAGAGCGATGTTATGTGACCGGACCGCTTGGTGATAGGATCACTGCGGAATATACAATATATAATGCCGCAGACGGGCGAACTGCTGTCATGGAGATGGCAGCGGCGGCGGGGCTTCCACTTGTTCCGGAGAACCGGAGAGATCCGATGCATACGACTACATATGGTGTCGGTGAGATGATAAATGATGCTGTTTCAAAGGGATGTGAGCGTTTTATCATCGGGATAGGTGGTAGTGCAACGAATGACGGCGGGATAGGAATGCTTCAGGCTCTTGGATTTTCCTGTCTTGACGTGAATGGTCATGAGGTGCCATATGGGGCAGAGGGGCTTGGAGTCCTTGAAAGGATTGTTATTCCAGGGAAGATGCTTGTCCGTAAGAATTCATCAGAGCTGGCTGTAGCAGATCCTGTCGATACGCCAATTGTAGGCACTGCTGCGATATCTGGTGCAGGTGCTGTCGATGAGTCATGTGTAGATGATGATGACTTTGCATACAGACTATCACGCTGTACATTTAGTATCGCCTGTGACGTGACTAATCCCCTTGTGGGGGAGCTAGGGTGCAGCCGTGTATTTGCACCGCAGAAGGGTGCAGATGCGGAGACGGTGGAAATCATGGATGGCTACATGAAAAACTATGCTGACGTTGTGGAAAGATCAGCTGAGGGAAAGTCTGACAGAAACACTCCGGGTGCTGGCGCTGCGGGCGGACTTGGATATGCGTTTCTCATGTTCCTAGGTGGAAAACTTATGCCGGGAATAGATATAGTTCTGTCAGAGATAGGGCTTGAGGCGGATGTAGAGTGGGCAGATACTGTCATAACCGGTGAGGGCAGGATAGATGCCCAGACCATGATGGGCAAGACCCCATTGGGAGTCGCAAAGCTTGCAAAGAAACACGGCAAATATGTGATCGCCATAGGAGGATGTCTTGGGGATGGTGCGGAGAACTGCGTCAAAGAAGGATTGTTCAATGAGTGTTACGCAGTGAACAATGTGCTTGGTATAGATGACAGTGATTCGGAGCAGGTGAGAACGGCGATGAAGCCTGAAAATGCTGCGGCGAATTTGACGACGTGTGCCGCAAAGATCACAGAACTTAAGGAACAGATGTCGGCACGTGTGTGCAGACCTGCACTGCTTAGATAGATATGGGATTGAATTTGTTTGAAACAGAATCAGAGGCGTGTGAATTTTTTCTGCAAAAAATGAAGAGATATGCAAGGAAATAAATTTACTACTATATAATACGAGGAGAATAAAAAGATGACAAGAGAAGAAGCGTGGGAATTACTCACAGAGTACAACAAGGATGAGTTTCATCTGGAGCATGCACAGATCGTAGAGGGAACCATGAGGTATTTTGCAAGGGAACTTGGTTATGGCGATGAGGAAGAGTTCTGGGGAATAGTCGGACTGCTTCACGATCTGGACTTTGAACAGTATCCTGAGCAGCATTGCATCAAGTCCCAGGAGATCATGAGAGAGCACGGTGTTGACGAGAGGATCATACATGCGACGGCAAGCCATGGCTATGGTATCACGGTTGACATAAAACCAGAACATGAGATGGAGAAGGTTCTCTATGCTGTGGACGAGCTTACAGGACTTATCGGAGCGGTTACACTTATGAGACCATCAAAGAGTGTTCAAGATCTGGAACTCAAGTCAGTTAAGAAGAAATACAAGAGCAAGGGATTTGCTGCGGGATGCTCCAGGGAGGTCATCGAAAGAGGTGCAGATATGCTTGGTTGGTCACTTGATGAATTGATCACCAAGACTATAGAGGCACTCAGGACATTCAGACCATGATCGGGGGTATAAAGAAAATCGGAGAATTTGTCCGCAAAGAGACAGTGCTCACCGTGGCACTTCTGCTGGCGGTGATATCGGCATTTATCGTGCCTCCGGACAGCGCGTATGTGGACTACATAGATTTCAGGACACTTGCGATACTTTTCTGTCTTATGACAGTGGTCGCGGGATTTTCACAGCAGGGGATGTTTGGCATCATAGCGAAAAGTATGATAAATCGTATGGGTTCGCTCCGGACGGTGACAATTGTCCTGATATTCATGTGTTTCTTTTTCAGCATGTTTATCACAAATGATGTGTCGCTCATAACATTTGTACCGATGACACTCACGGTCCTTGGTATGGCAGGGGAGGAAGTACTCACCAGATGGATGGTGCCGGTGATAACCCTCCAGACCATAGCTGCGAACCTTGGCAGTATGCTGACACCCATAGGCAATCCGCAGAACCTGTATCTGTACGGACTTGCAGGGATCAGCGCAGGCAGGTTTGTATTGCTTATGCTGCCATATACAGTGGCATCGGCAGCGCTTCTTGTAATATGTGTCATAGTATGCATGAAAGGAAAAAACAGGCAGCTTGAGATCAGACTTTCAGGCAGTGATATACAGGTGAACAGGAAGCTGGTGGGTATATATAGCATACTATTTGTGCTGTCGCTGCTCACCGTGGCGCGGATCGTCCCATACTGGGTGACATTTGCGGTAGTGCTTGTGGTAGTCCTTATATGCCAGAGAAGATTGCTGCTGAAGGTAGACTATTCGCTGATATTCACATTTGTGGGATTCTTCGTGTTTATCGGAAATATGGGAAGAATCGATGGATTTAGGACATTTGTAGAGAAGGTGCTTGGTGGGCATGAGGTGATAACTTCGGTCCTTGCCAGTCAGGTCATAAGCAATGTTCCGGCTGCAGTATTGCTGTCAGGATTTACAGACAGGTACACAGACCTGATAGTCGGTACCAATCTCGGCGGACTTGGAACTTTGATAGCATCTATGGCGAGTCTGATCTCATTCAAATATGTGGCGAGACAGGACAAGGGTGCCAGAGGAAGATATCTGGCGTATTTCACATTTGCAAATGTGCTGTTCCTGGCGGTGCTTATATGCATGTGGGGAATAATATTTTAGCCAGAAAAATATTGCCCTTAGATGGCAGTAGTCATAAAATAGAATGGTAAGTTTCTTCAAATTAAGGAGGCAGATAATATGAGTAAGAATCTTGGTGCAAAACCTATGCTGGTGCCACAGCCGGTCATGATGATCGGAACATACGATGCCGATGGCAATGCAAATGTCATGAATGCGGCATGGGGCGGAATAGTCGGAGCAAATGAGATCATATTTGACCTTGGAAGTCATAAGACTACCGAGAATATAAAGCTGAACAAAGCTTTCACAGTTGCCATTGCTGATGCAGAGCATGTGGCAGCCTGTGACTATGTGGGAATCGTGTCGGCAAATGACGAGCCAGACAAGATGAAGAAGGCTGGTTTTACAACCAGAAAGAGCGAGTTTGTAAATGCTCCAGTCATCAACGAGCTTTCACTGACAATGGAGTGCAAGCTCAAGGAGATCATAGACGGGGACAAGTTCCTCGGCGAGATTGTAAATGTTGTTGCAGACGACCGTATCCTGGGCGATGACGGCGAGATCACATATGAAGAGTTCCATCCGATCGTGTTTGACACCATCGGACATGGATATTTTGCACTCGGCGACAGGGTTGGCGATGCTTTCTCAGAGGGTAATAAGTTGAAGTAGGAAAGCTTGTAACTTGGGAAAATCATCAAATTGTACATTGTAACATGAAAAAATTAGCCGTTTTTGGAAGAAAAACCTTAATTTTTCAAGCAAATGTTAAATATACATATGGAAAAAGGCGAAATAATGTGATATAACAGACACATACAAAAAAGCACAAGCTAAAGTGAAAGGAAGATGTAGATATGGATAAGAAGAATATCGATTGGGCAAACCTTGGATTTGGCTATGTTCAGACGGATAAGAGATTTGTAGCAAATTATAAGGATGGAGCATGGGATGAGGGTACACTCACAGAGGATCCTAACGTAGTATTAAACGAGTGCGCAGGTGTTCTTCAGTACGCTCAGACAGTTTTCGAGGGAATGAAGGCTTACAGAACAGAGGATGGTCGTGTTGTATGTTTCCGTCCTGACCTCAACGCAAGCAGAATGGCAGACTCAGCAAGAAGACTTGAGATGCCACCTTTCCCAGAGGATAGATTTGTACAGGCAATAGTAGATACAGTAAAGGCAAATATTGATTATGTACCACCTTACGGATCAGGTGCTACATTATATATCAGACCATATATGTTCGGTTCAAATCCAGTTATAGGTGTTAAGCCGGCAGACGAGTATCAGTTCAGAATCCTCACAACACCAGTTGGTCCTTACTTCAAGGGCGGTGCAAAGCCTATCACAATCAAGGTTTCAGATTTCGATAGAGCAGCACCTCACGGAACAGGACACATCAAGGCTGGTCTTAACTATGCAATGAGCCTTCATGCAATAGTTACAGCACACAAAGAGGGATTCGATGAGAATATGTATCTCGATGCAGCTACAAGAACAAAGGTTGAGGAGACAGGTGGAGCAAACTTCATCTTTGTTACAAAGGACGGCAAGGTAGTTACACCTAAGTCAAACAGTATCCTCCCATCGATCACAAGACGTTCACTGATGGTAGTTGCAAAGGATATCCTTGGACTTGAGGCTGAGGAGAGAGAAGTATACTTCGATGAGGTTAAGGATTTTGCAGAGTGCGGTCTGTGCGGTACAGCAGCAGTTATCTCACCTGTAGGCAAGATCAACGATCACGGCAAGGAGATCTGTTTCCCAAGCGGTATGGAGAAGATGGGACCAGTTATCCAGAAGCTGTATGATACTCTTACAGGAATCCAGATGGGCAGAATCGAAGGCCCAGAGGGATGGCTTAAGGTAATCGAGTAATTCGGTGTGAGATAATAATTATTGAGAACATTATACCCCACAGATGTCTGATGGTAAGTCGGATGTCGGTGGGGTTTTTGTGTATCCAAGTTAGTTCGGTGTAAGAAAGATTAGCCCCATATACTAACAATTAGAATTGACTTGCACCGACACTGAAGAGTTATAATTGTATAGACAATAGAAGAAACGAAAGATAAATTGTATATCGGATAGTGCGTTGATACATAAGATGATTCATGAAATCAATTATTTTGAAGGGGTGGTTACTATGATGTCATTATCAGATGCAGTAAACGGTTTCTCAGGTGAGATAGCTTGGAACTGCGCGGACAGATCCCTGTTCGGCGCATGTCAGCTTGAGACCGGAGATCAGGTGCAAGTCGTATCGTCTTACTTTGGCAATGTGATAATCAAGGCAAAGGGAAAAAGACTTGCTATAACAAGAGATGCGGCGGAGCGGATAAAGCTGGCTTAGATTGAAAGTCAGAAGAAACGGGAAAAAACGGTAGTTGCTGGAGAACAGTGATATGTACCCAGAATCCTGGACACATATTTATGAACTAGGCTGAACACATGGATGCT
>NZ_QUKK01000005.1:0-258644 GCF_003481085.1 Coprococcus sp. TF11-13
GGTTTCTAAGAGATAAGCTTTAGAAGATACCTCTTTCTGTGTGAAATTCTGAAGGTACAAGTTAAAAAAATATAAAAAACACTTGCATTTTCAAGTCAAATGTGTTAACATTGACAAAGACGCCGTGGTTTACCAGGTGATATTCCTCGATAGCTCAATGGTAGAGCACTCGGCTGTTAACCGAGGGGTTGTAGGTTCGAGCCCTACTCGGGGAGCTGCTTTTGAAAACCTGGCCCCATGGTCAAGCGGTTAAGACATCGCCCTTTCACGGCGGTAACACGGGTTCAAATCCCGTTGGGGTCATTTGACAATTAAATATGCCGATGTGGCTCAATTGGCAGAGCAGCTGATTTGTAATCAGCAGGTTATCGGTTCGAGTCCGATCATCGGCTTTTTGCTTAAAGCAAGAAGTTGCCAAAAGCAATAAATGGGTGGATTCCCGAGTGGCCAAAGGGGACAGACTGTAAATCTGCTGCGTAATGCTTCGATGGTTCGAATCCATCTCCGCCCATTTTATTTTTTTGCCGCGGGGTGGAGCAGTCTGGAAGCTCGTCGGGCTCATAACCCGAAGGTCATAGGTTCAAATCCTGTCCCCGCTATTTTTATGTAAGCCCAGATAGCTCAGTTGGTAGAGCAGAGGACTGAAAATCCTCGTGTCGCTGGTTCGATTCCAGCTTTGGGCACTAGATGAAAAGCTGAAACTTTTATGAGTTTCAGCTTTTATTTGTTTATGCGGGCAAAGCCCTCCAAAACGTACAGTATGTATATTTATAGGATTCCGAAGGAGGAGATATCAGAATGGTATTTGAGGTTGGACAGGTTATAAAGATGAAGAAGGCGCATCCTTGTGGAACGAATTCCTGGGAGATACTCAGAGTAGGAATGGATTTCAGACTCAGATGTACTGGCTGTGATCATCAGGTCATGGTGCCCAGAAAATTGGTGGAGAAGAACTTCAAGGGATTTATTGAAGAATAAAAAAGAAGCAGGATCATGATTAGGCGATTATGATTCTGCTTCTTTTTTTATATAAAGTTTTTTGTGAGCCGATTGAGTATAACTCATATATTAGCTTTACTCTCTTTAAGGGAGGAGCGCAGCCGCTTGACGGCTGCGCCAATTAAGGGATTGGGGGGTGTAGTCATTTCTGACTACAAAAAAGGGAGTAAATAACAAAAAATAGTAAATTGTCAAATTTCAGTGTAAGCTGTCAACGCTTTCTGTTGTCTTTCTGTATCTCTTGCTTACAAGTTGATAATATGATAAATGGATCAGGATTGCAATAGCATTTGGCTCATTTAGGTTATAATGCCATATTTGTTGGCGATTTTGACTGTTTTTGACTACTTTTGCATGTATAATCGTAAAAAATCATCTGATGTAACATAACGCAACGATATTGCGCAAGTTGCGCACAGACAAGTTGCGCAATACAGAAGAGATATATAATAATAAAAGAGCAGAATCACGATTAGGCGATCATGCTTCTGCTCTTTTTATTTATATAAGATTTTTTGTGAGCTGATATTGAATATATCATAACATTTGGTTACTCACCTTTAAGGGAGGGACGCAGCCGCTTGACGGCTGCGTCAATTAAGGGATTGGGGGGTGTAGTCATTTCTGACTACGAAAAAAGGGAGTAAAAACAAAAAATAGTAAATTGTCAAATTCCAGTGTAAGCTGAAGATGTTTCTGTTGTTTTTGTATCTCTTGCTTACAAGCTGATAATATGACATAAACGTTATTTATGCAATAGCATTTGACTGTTTTCCGTCATATTCACATATTCATAATAAATTTTGACTGTTTTTGACTGAAAAGGAATAAATCAGACATTTGCACTATTCAAATGGCATGCTTATGTGATATAACTTTACTTATATGACGTGATAATACATTATTCCACAGATGAATTATCACAGATAATATGCATACGAAAAAAGATCAGGGAGGATCAAGATGAAGAGCAGCAAGAAAAATCTTATTGCAATCGCCGTGGTAATTCTCATTATTGCGGTTCTCGGAATTCTGTCTATATATGTAGATAAGATTCCATCGCCATCGACATATGCGACATTCTGGGCACTTGTACCATCGGTTGTCGCTATCACGCTGGCACTTATAACGAAGGAGGTTTACAGTTCACTGTTTATAGGAATTGTAATAGGAAGTGTGTTTGCCTCCGGATTCAGTTTTACGGGCAGTATATCGAATGTACTGCAGGATGGACTGATCGCACAGCTTTCAGATTCATATAATGTAGGTATACTGATATTCCTTGTCATTCTTGGAACCATAGTTGCACTTATGAACAAGGCAGGTGGATCCAAGGCATTTGGTGACTGGGCAGCTACCCATATCAAGACCAGACAGGGCGCGCAGCTCTGCACAGTTCTTCTGGGAGTTCTGATATTTATCGATGACTATTTTAACTGCCTCACAGTCGGCAGTGTTATGAAGCCTGTAACTGATAAACACAGGATATCAAGGGCGAAGTTTGCATATGTTATAGATGCAACAGCGGCACCTATATGTATCATAGCCCCTGTATCATCATGGGCTGCAGCCGTCAGTGGATTTGTAAAGGGTGAGGATGGCTTTGGTCTGTTTATAAAAGCCATACCATATAACTATTATTCATTCCTCACACTTGCGATGATGATCGCAATGATCGTTATGAAGGTTGAGTTTGGTTCCATGGAGAAGCATGAGCTCAATGCCCTGAAGGGAGATCTTCTCTCAATGGGAGATGGCAAGAAGACTGTCACAGCAGAGGAGACTGATGTGGTCAACAGCAACGGCAAGGTAGTTGATCTTATAATACCTATCATATGTCTTGTTATCTGCTGCATTATAGGAATGATCTACACAGGTGGATTCTTCAGCGGTGTAAGCTTTGTAGAGGCATTCTCAAACAGTGATGCATCTGTTGGACTTGCAATTGGAAGCTTGTTCGGACTGCTTATTACAATTCTTCTGTATGTGATAAGAGGAGTCCTGGATTTTGGCAAATGTATGGAGGCTATACCTGAGGGCTTCAAGGCAATGGTACCGGCTATATTGATACTTACATTTGCTTGGACGCTCAAGGGAACAACCGATATGATGGGTGCAAAGGATTTCGTACAGACAGCAATGACATCTGCATCGGGAAGTCTGTTCAGTTTCCTTCCTGCAGTTATATTTATAGTTGGATGTCTCATGGCGTTTGCAACAGGAACATCATGGGGAACATTTGGAATACTTATTCCTATTGTGTGCGCAGTATTTGAGGGCAAGAATAATGAACTCATGATAATAGCTATATCAGCATGTATGGCCGGTGCAGTATGTGGAGATCATTGCTCACCTATATCAGATACCACTATCATGGCATCAGCGGGAGCACAGTGTAACCATGTAAACCATGTGGCCACACAGCTCCCATATGCGATAACAGCAGCTATAATGTCATTTGTGGCATATGCGATAGTTGGACCGATTACATATCGTCTACATGTTAAGTGGTTTATCATGCTTCCGATATTCATAGCAATGATGGTCCTTCTGGTATTTGTACTCAGGGTCATCAAGCGCAGGAATCCTGCAAGTTATGTGAATGCGAATACTAGAGTAGCGGATGCGGAGTAGGCAGATTAAATTGCAAATAAAAGGTATATTTATCGAAAAAAATAGTTGACTTATGATGGAACATAAGTTAATATGTGAGAGTAGAGTTTTCATTTATTTGAATCCTCTCTCCCCTCATTATGGTGACCAGGTACCCCCTGGTCACTTTTTTGTTTATATGGACAAAATATAGCATGGTCACTTTATATTTGTTAACTTGTGCAATCACATGTAAAGGTATATTCTATATACCATAGATGCTGGGGAGATAGACATCATAATAAATAAAGGAAAGAGAGTAGTTATGCAGGATAACAGAGAGATAACAAATGAAGAAGTCCAGAAGGCTTCGGAGATAATCAATAATTTGCTGAGTTACTATAACAGTAAGGTTGTGGGACAGCCTTATCTGGGATATTCACTTCTGGTTGCAATGATGACAAACGGTCATGTGCTTCTGGAATCCGTTCCGGGACTTGCCAAGACCACTGCTGCCAGGGTTATGACAGAGGCGGTTAATGGATCATTTTCAAGGATCCAGTGTACACCGGATCTTATACCGAGCGACATAATTGGAACCCAGATGTACAACATGGCGACCAATACATTTGAGGATAAGATAGGTCCGGTTTATTCGAACTTTGTACTACTCGATGAGATAAACAGGTCCAGTGCGAAGACACAGAGTGCCATGCTGGAGGCGATGCAGGAGCGAGAGGTCAGTATAGGAGGAAAGACATATAAGCTGCCGGAGGTGTTCGTGGTAATAGCGACCCAGAATCCAATCGAATCTGAGGGTACGTATGTGCTGTCAGAGGCACAGCTTGACAGATTCCTTCTCAAGGAGACTGTGACATATCCAAGCGCAAGGGATGAGATGGAGATACTCAACAGAGTGGAGGCAGGAGTTTTTTCAGACGTGAAATCCGTTGCCAGCGTTGACGATGTGGTGTATCTTCAGAAGCTGTGCAAGAGGATTTATATAGATCCGGCGATAAAGAAATATATAGTTGATATAGTTCAGGCAACCAGAATGACGGATAAGATACTTGTACCTGAGCTTGCACAGTATGTTGCCATGGGTGCGAGCACAAGAGCGGCTATTGCGTTCATGGAGGTAGCAAAGGCGATCGCACTTATAAATGGGAGAAGATATTGTGTTCCTGATGATGTAAAGGCACTCAGATATTCAGTCCTGAGACACAGGATCATGCTTACATTTGCCGCTGTTGCGGAAGACGTGAAGATTGAGAAGATTATAGATGCCATAATAGGTTCGGTTAAGACGCCGTAGGGGAAGACAGTTAATTATGAAGATGACATATATATCCAGAATACAGGGAAATATGAAGGGATATAAGACCATATATACTACCAGGGCAACGTCGAGGATAATCGATGGTTCGTACAATTCCATCTATAAGGGCAGGAGTATGAACTTTGATGAGCTCAGGGAGTATGTCGTTGGCGATGATATCAAGGACATGGACTGGAAAGCATCTGCCAGGAGCCAGAAGCTTCTGGTCAGACAGTATATCGCTGAGAAGAAGCATAATATAATGCTGGTGATGGATGGCGGAAAACGTATGCTTGGATATGCCAATGATGTTCAGGAGAAGAGTGACGTTGCACTTATGGCGGCGGGAACCCTGGCATATATGGTGTGTGACAATGGAGATTATGTGAGTGCTACTTATGTTTCAGACAGGGGCGTGGAGCACTATCCGTTTAAGACAGGCTTTGCAAATATCGAAAATATTCTTGCGGGTTACCACAGGGACGTTACCATGACTAATGACTCGGATACGGGTGATGCGCTGAGCTTCATTGCGAGAAATTTCAGGAGGAGAATGATCATACTTGTGGTGACGGACACCAGAGGTATCCTGAATATGTCGGAGGCAACTGTAAAGCAGTTAAAGGTACTGCATGATATACTGCTTATAAATGTTGAGGATGCCGGGATGAACGGTAAGAATGTATATGACTTATCCGGTGACACATATATTCCTGAATTTTTTACCAGGGACATGAAGCTGGCAAAGAAGGAAGAGAGGAAAAGGCAGGAGCTTTCAAGTGCCTGTGACGACAAGCTTAAGAAACTTGGTATTTCGTACCTGACGGTCAGGTCTTCTGACAGCATGGATGAAAAGATAGTAGAGCTGCTCAACAAGCACAAGACTGAGAGCTCTGGAAAGTAGTTAAATGGGCTGATGCCCGGAGATAAGAGGAAGAAGATATAAGATATGGAAAGTTCAGTGAATTTGCAGGAGCCGCTTTCGTATGTGGTATGGCCGATCGTGCTGACCGGAGTGATAACAGCCGCAGTGCTGTTGTTCTTTGGTGTCTGCTGGTATCTGAGAAGACGTAGAAAAATGGCGGCGGAGCTGCCGAAGGTGGTGAAGCCTGCGCCTATGGATATGGGTAGAGTGAAGACCAGATATCTGTCAGAACTGGCGGATATTGCGGGACAGTATGATCAGGGAAAACTTGATGTAAGAGGTGCATATCAGCGTATGAGCCGTTGTATCAGGGGATTTGTTCATGCTGCAACCGGCATAAGGGTTCAGAATTACACTCTGTATGATATAGAAAGATTAAACATGCCGGAGCTGTACTATCTTGTGGCTGAGTATTATGCGCCGGAATTTGCAAGAAAGTCCGATGGTGATGTGAGGGCTTCCCTTGAGAAGACAAGGAGTTTGATTGAGAGATGGCAATAAAATATCATATTGTTCTATATGCAGGCCTGGCTATTGCGCTGTTTATGCTGGTATTTGTGTTTGTGAAATACAAAAAGACAAAGGAATATGCCGGAGGGAAAAAGATCGCAGGGCTCATATGCCAGGAAGATGAGGCATATTTCAGGAAAAGAAAAATATTATATAAGACCGGGCTTACAGCCACGCTCATATGCTGCGTACTGGTTGTCGTATCGGCATTCCTGCTCATGGCAAAACCATATACGAGCAGGCGTATGCAGGATGAAAAGTATTGTAGGGACATCATTCTGTGTATCGACATATCAACATCCGTGGATTATCTCAACGAGAATCTGCTGGACAAGCTGAAGAAAACAGTTGATGAGCTTCAGGGCGAACGTTTTGGAATCGTGATATTTAACACAAGTCCGGTGCTGCTTACTCCGCTCACGGATGATTATGAGTATGTGAAGGATCAGCTTGATCTGATCGCACAGTGTCTGAAGAGCAGAAATGAAGTGAATCTGGACGATGCATTTTCATCGGGGTACGACTGGATATATTATCAGGCATATATATCATCTGGAACTCTGATCGGAAATGAGCAGAGGGGAAGCTCACTTATAGGGGACGGCCTTGCTGCTGCGGCAATTGATTTTTCGGATGCTGACAAGGAGAGGACAAAGGTGGTAATATTCTCCACTGACAATGATATACAGGGAACACCGGTGGCAACTCTGGATGAGGCGACCGATATATGTGTTTCAAACAATGTCACGGTGTATGGAGTTGGAACAAAGGAGATGACACCGGAAAACAAGGAGTCCATGAAGAATGCGGTGGAGAAGACCGGTGGTAAATTCTATCTTGAGGAGGAATCCGGATCATTTGGAGAGATAGTATCATCGATAGAAAAGCTGAGTAAGAATCTGGTCAAGGTGAGGATGGTGGATGTTGAGACACCTGAGCTGTTATATCCATTTGTATTGATGCTGGTTCTGTTTGCAGGAATGCTGGGACTTGGCCGCTGGCTCAAATTATAAGACGTTACAGGAGAGAATTATGAGAATAGATCCAATTATACCAATCTGGCTTATGCTCATATTGTGCGTTGGCATGGCGTTCCTGAAAAGGCGGAAGAGAAGCGCATATATAAGGCAGATAGCTGCCATCATACTGATATTTCTCATCAATCTGAGGATCATGGTCCCAAGCAGCAACGTGGAGACAAGTGTCCGGAAGCTTGACACATATGTGCTGTTCGTTGTGGATGACACCATAAGCATGCTGGCTCAGGATTATGCTGGGGATACAGAGAGGCTGACGGCGGTGAAGAAAGACTGCGAGCACATAGTTGATGAGATGGACGGTGCTAAATTTGCGGTCATAACCTTCAATAATAGTGCAAATCTGATATCGCCATATTCGGATGATTCAAATTTTGCAAAAAGTGTTCTGGATTCAATATATCCGCTGGATTCGCTATATGCCAGGGGGTCGTCCATGAATGTCTGCATAGATGTGATGACGGATACCCTTAAGCGTGCAAAGGAGAAAAATGATGGAAATGTGGTCGTGTTCTTTATAAGCGATGGTGAAATAACCAATGACGACAGACTCAAGTCATTTGACGGGGCGAAAAAATATATTGATGGAGGCGCAGTGTTGGGGTACGGCACAAAGGAAGGCGGCAACATGTATGTGAAATCATATTACGATGACCGGAAGGAGCTGCTTGAGGACACATCGGACTACCCGTATAAACCAGCGGTGTCGAAGATCGATGAGGATAATCTGAAAAAGATTGCCGATGATCTGGGCGTCGACTATATAAATATGAATGATGGTTCTGCGCTGGATAAGGTTGTGGAGAAGTCACGGGGAACCGCTGAGTCAACGGATAAGGGTAAGACCATAGGATATGTGGATATATATTATCTGTTTGCAGCATTATTTGCAGGACTTGTTGTATATGAATTTTTTGATATGAGAAAGAAAGTCATAAAATGAAAAACAGATCAGGAATAATAAAGATCGTTGCTGCAGTGACCGGAGCTGTCAGCCTGCTGTGTATGGCGGTGCTTCTGGTGAATTATCTGTGCAATGAGCATTTTATAAGTGAATACAAAAATGGACAATATGTGGACAGCACAGTGAACGCCGTGCTTGGCTTTACTCAGCTACATATATACCATTATAATCTTGGTGATGTATATTACAGTCAGGGAGATTACGAGGGCGCCGAGCAGGAGTTTCGTAAGGCACTTGAAAAGAAGCCGGGTGGTGAGTCCGACTGTAAGACAAGGGTCAACCTTGCGCTGTCCATAGTGAAGCAGATAGATCCTGAGGGTGTTACCAAAGAGAATCTGGATGAGGTGATAGACATACTTGAGGGGGCAAAGGACATTCTCATAGAGAATGACTGCGCCCACAGGGATGATGATGATGGACATTACGAGGATGCACAGACTCTGAAGGATGAGATAGATGCCTTTGAGGAACAGCTCAGGAAGCAGACGGAGGAACAGGATCAGAAAGGTGATCAGGATCCAAATGACCAGAAGGATCAGGGCAGTGACGATGAAAACGAAGAGGATACACAGGAGCCTCAGTCTTCTGATAAGGAATCGGAGATACGAAAGCAGCTCGATGCCATCCAGGGAGACAGTCTTGAGCAACGAAATCAGGAGATGGATGCATACGAGACATACAAAAATGAACATGATTATTACGGCGGACGCACTTGGTGATCCTACATTAATAGACATTAAATTCTAAATATAAAACTTGCGCAATATTAAGACGCGGGGTATAATACTGCTAGTTATGGTCATTTGTGGAAAAGTGACCAGAATAAGGAGATAGAATCGAGCAATGGTAAATGAAGAAAAGGTCATTCTAATGACGAAGATCGCCATGTACAAGGAGTCGCTTGGACGTGAGGATCTCGAAAAGGGTAAATATTTTCAAAGTGACTATGTGAAGCTTAACTGTCTTAAGACAATTGTTTCATCTACGGTGCTGTTTGTAGTTTTTGCCGCAGCTTACATATACTATAATCTTGCAGATATAGTTGAGAAGCTCACAGAGCTTGACTATGTGAAGGTGGCGAGCAGCATTGTGGGCGGCTATGCAGTGGTGTGTATTGCATTTGCGCTTTTCGCGTGGGTCTTATATACATACAGATATATGAAGGCAAAGCCAAAACTCATAAAGTATAACCAGAATCTTAAGAAACTGATAGAATTTTATGAGAACGAGGACGGAACACGCCGTTCTGTCAAAAAAAAGAGGAGGGCTAACTGATAATGTCAACACTTCTGGATTTCCGCGATGGAGTAAAGAATTTTTGTAGTAAGTATGATAAATTTGTTTCACCACTGTGTAAGTTTATACTGGCACTTGTTGTGTTCTGGTCAATAAACCATCTCACAGGATATAACAGCACGATAAGCAGTATCGTAGTGGTCCTGGCAGCAGCTTTTGTGTGTGCGTTCCTTTCAGGCCAGCTCACACTTGCCATTGCAGGACTGTACGCATGTGCCCAGGTTGCCAGCGCAAGTCTGGAGCTTGGAATCTCATTTATTGTCATATTTGTGATAATGTATTGTGTATATATAAGATTTTTCCCTAAGGCATCATGGATCATTCTGTTTATGCCATTCTTTTACATTATAAAGTTCCAGTATTTCATGCCGATCCTGGCTGGAATGACAGCTGGATTCACAGGAATGGTTCCTGCAGCATTTGGCTGTATATTCTACTTCTTCCTGAAGCATACTGCTGATTACGTCGCTTTAAGCTCAAGTTCAGCAGAGGGTGATCTGATAGAGGGATACAAGTATATTTTCCAGCATCTGGTACAGGATAAGACACTTCTGCTCACCATAATAGTGTTTGCAGTTGTTATAGTTCTTACATACATAATATATAGAATGTCATTTGCATATTCATGGTACGTTGCCATCATCACAGGCGGTGTGGTAGAGATCATACTGTTCCTGGTTGGAACTTTGTCCATGGAAGTTGAGGTATCCCTTGCGGGGGCTCTGCTTGGATGCATACTGGCGATACTGGTGGCCATAGTGGTTCAGTTCTTCAAGATAGTTGTGGACTACTCAAGTGTTGAGAATACACAGTTTGAGGACGATGACTACTACTACTATGTAAAGGCTGTGCCAAAGGTCATGGGTGGTGCCCAGAGAAAGGCAGCCAGAAGAGAGCAGCCATCGCCAAGACCACAGCAGAAGAGGACGACTTCGTCCGGATCAGGCGCACAGAGAAGCCGGTCTGCGGCAAAGGAAGATTCTGTTACAGGATCAACAAGATAGATACATTGAAAAGAGCTTACATGTGAGTGACCTGACTTTTGTCAGGTCACATTAATTATACGGAGTATTTATATACCGAAAGGAGGATGAAATGGATAAGATATCAACGTTTATATCAACGTATTTTGATTGGTTTTATATAACAGTTCCAGGCACAGTAGATATAATAGAGATACTTATTTTGTCATTCTTTATATACAGGATCATGTTGTGGTTCAAGCAGAGCAGAGCATGGACTCTTCTGAAGGGTATAGTTATGATCGTGCTCTTCACTGCCATTGCGGCGATGTTCCAGTTCAATACGATCTTATATCTGCTTAAGAATGCATTCAGTGTGGGAATAATTGCGGTGGTGATCCTGTTCCAGCCGGAGTTCAGACGAGGACTTGAACAGCTTGGAAGAAAGAAGCTGATCAATTACATTATACGAGATGGCGAGGATGATGGTGTTATATCGGAGAAAACGATATATGAGCTTGTGAAGACGGCCCAGGTCCTGTCTGCAAACCGTACCGGTGCACTCATAGTCATTGAGAATGAAGTTGCACTGGGCGAGTATATTGATACGGGAATACCGATCGATGCGGTCGTGACTAACCAGTTACTTCTCAATATATTTGAGCACAACACACCGCTTCATGATGGTGCGGTGATTATAAGAAAGAACAGGGTGGTTTCTGCCACATGTTATCTGCCACTGTCTGCAAATGACTCCATCAACAAGGAGCTTGGAACACGACACAGAGCCGGTATAGGTATCAGTGAGGTGTCAGACAGTATGACTCTTATCGTATCTGAGGAGACAGGTTCAATATCCATTGCACAGGGAGGCGAGCTCTTCAGGAATCTGGACAGCGAGGGCGTGAGAAGTCATCTTCAGACGCTGTGCAAGGAGTATAACGGAAGAAAGAGCCACAGGTCTTCAGGTGTCCGTCCGGTTAAGCGGAGAAAGAGAGTCGTTGTGGAGAATAAGAATAAAGCTTCCAGAAAGGAGGCTGATGAGAATGAAAAATAACAGCGCAGAGCCTAAGAAAAAGGCAAATAAGATATACAGCAATATAGGTCTTAAGCTTCTGTCGGTTGTGCTTGGATTTCTGGTGTGGCTTCTTGTACTGAATATCGATGATTCAGCCGTGACAAGGACCATAAGGGACATTCCGGTCAATCTGGTAAATACTGACGCCATAACAAGTCAGAATCAGTTGTACACGATAACTTCAGGTGATACCGTGGATATAGTCGTCAAAGGACGTAAATCACTTATAAGTGATCTTGATGCGTCGGATTTCAAGGCTGTAGCGGATATGTCAAAGATATCCATAACAAATGCGGTGCCTATCACTGTAACTGCGAACAGCACCAACATAGCTAAAAAGGTCAGCATAACTGTTGTGGACAACGTGCTGTCAGTTGAACTTGAGGACGAGAAGTCAGTGTCAGTTCCTGTGTCCGTGGTGACAACAGGCGAGGTTGCTTCCGGATATACGGTTGGTAACAGTGTGGCAGCTCCAAACCTCATAACGATAAAGGGTGCTGCAAGTATAGTTTCGAGCATAGATCGTGCAGAGGTGACAGTTGATGTGACCAGTGCAAAGGATGATATAACGACAAACTGTACGCCTGTATTTGTAACCGCTGATGGTGAGAAGGTATCAGACAAGTCGATATCCTACGATGAGATATCGATAGCAGTCACAGTTCCGGTATACAAGACTAAGAATATACCTGTTCATGTGGATGTCACAGGAGATCCTGCGGATGGATATCTTGTATCAGATATAACATATGTACCGGAGACCGTTGATATAGGTGGAGACGCATCGATAATAAAGGATATAACAAGCCTTGATATAACGGATGTTGATGTGAGCGGATGTACAGCAGATGTTGAGACTACACTTGATGTATCAAAGTATCTTCCAGAGGGTGTGGTCGTGACAAAGGAGAGCGCATACATCAATGTGAAGATAGCGATCGAGAAATCAGTTACAAGAAATATAACGGTGACCACAGGGGATATCATCCTGAGGGGCAAGCAGAGTGGATACAGCTATGAGATGAGCATGGGTGATAGCAATACGATAACCGTGAGCGGAATCTCAAGTGCGGTGTCCAAGGTATCGGCCAAGAGCCTGAAGCTGTCCATAGATGCTTCCAAGCTCTCATATGGCGATAATACGATCACGCTCAGTGTCCCTGATGGAGATAAGTACACCGTGGTAAATACGTGTACAGTTATGGTAAAGGTTACTGAGACACAGTAGTCATTGTCTGGAGGTGTATGTATATGGATACAGAAAAGTTGAATGAGCTGAGACAGATGATAGAAGATTCGGATAATATCGTTTTCTTTGGCGGTGCAGGAGTATCGACGGAGAGCGGTATACCAGATTTTAGAAGTGTGGAT
The DNA here is from genome assembly GCF_003481085.1 of Coprococcus sp. TF11-13. Taxonomy (NCBI): domain Bacteria; kingdom Bacillati; phylum Bacillota; class Clostridia; order Lachnospirales; family Lachnospiraceae; genus Coprococcus; species Coprococcus sp. TF11-13. The sequence goes on from NZ_QUKK01000005.1 coordinate 13,053, forward strand.
GGACTGTATAATCAGAAGTATAAGTATCCGCCGGAAACTATAATCAGCCACAGCTTTTACAGACGTAACCCGGAGGAATTTTACAGATTCTATAAGGACAAGATGATATTTGCTGATGCAAAGCCGAACAAGGCTCATATAAAGCTGGCGGAGCTTGAGAAACAGGGAAAGCTCAAGGCGGTGATAACGCAGAATATCGACGGACTTCACCAGATGGCAGGTAGCAGGAATGTCATAGAGCTCCATGGTTCTGTTCATAGAAATTACTGTGAGAAATGCCATGCTTTCTATGACCTGGATTATATAGTCAATTCGGATGGTGTGCCTAAGTGTGAAAAGTGCGGAGGCACTGTAAAACCGGATGTGGTGCTGTATGAGGAGGCACTTGATGAGGATAATATGTCGAGGGCACTCCAGTATATATCCGAGGCGGATACGATGATAATCGGTGGTACATCGCTTGTTGTGTATCCGGCAGCAGGACTTATCAGATATTTCAGGGGGCGGAAACTGGTGGTTATAAATATGTCCCCGACACAGTCGGATGCAAATGCCGATCTTCTTATTGCGGATAAGATCGGTGATGTACTTGGCAGTCTGTAATAACGATAAAAAGGCATGGAGAAGGCATGCCTGATATAAATACGATATGGAGGGCGATTTATGTATTTTGAGAAATCCAAAGGTTTCCCGAAAGATTTTCTGTGGGGCAGTGCATCTGCCGCATATCAGGTTGAGGGAGCATGGAATGAGGATGGGAAAGGTCCATCCAACTGGGATGAGTTCGTGAGGATTCCGGGCAAGACATTCAAGGCAACTACCGGAGATAAGGCCGTGGATCACTACCACAGATATAAGGAAGATGTGGCACTTATGGCTGAGATGGGACTTAAGACTTACAGATTCTCAATATCCTGGCCGAGAATAATACCTGACGGCAACGGTGAGGTCAATGAGAAGGGACTCCAGTTCTATGATGATCTTATCAACGAGCTTGTAAAGAATAATATAGTTCCTATGGTGACCGTGTACCACTGGGATATGCCGCAGGCACTTGAGGAGCAGTATCACGGATGGGAGAGCAGGCGAATAGTCGATGATTTCGTCAGATATGCAAAGGTTCTGTTTGAGAGATACAGTGACAGGGTGAAACACTGGATAATCATGAATGAGCAGAATGTATTTACAGGTCTTGGCTGGAATGCAGGGATGCACCCACCAGGAAAGGTTGATGACCAGAAGATGTTCTATCAGGTAAACCATCATGCATTTATGGCACATGCCAAGAGCGTTATAGCACTTAAGGAGATATGTCCGGATGCTAAGGTCGGATCATCCTTCGCATACACACCGTCATACGCATTTGACAGAAAGCCGGAGAATGCCATGGCGAAGATGGATTACGATGATCTTGAGAACTTCTACTGGATGGATATGTATGCATATGGCCGTTATCCAAGAGCTGCAAGGGCGTACCTTGAGAGCAAGGATCTGATGCCGGTTATAGAAGATGGAGATGACGAGATCCTGAAGAAGGCTGCCTCTCTTATCGATTTCATGGGTGTAAATTACTACAGAACATGTGTTGCAGAGTACAATCCGATAGATGGAGTTGGCGCTACACATGAGATGAACACCACAGGCAAGAAGGGTACTGCAAAGGTGCAGGGCGTTCCGGGACTCTACAAGAATCCTGCAAATGAATTCCTACCTACGACAGACTGGGATTGGACCATCGATCCGATGGGACTTCGCATGTGCTGCAGACAGATAACATCGAGATATGATCTTCCTATAGTCATATCTGAGAATGGCCTTGGCGCATTTGACAAGTTTGAGGATGGGGAGATCCATGATCCGTACAGGATAGATTACCTGAAACATCACATAGAGGAGCTCAAGAAAGCGTGTGATGATGGCTGCCGTGTCCTGGCATACTGCACATGGTCTTACACAGATCTTCTCAGCTGGCTCAACGGATATCAGAAGAGATACGGATTTGTGTATGTGGACAGAGAAGAGGACGAGAACAGTGGAACTCTGAACAGATACAAGAAGGATTCTTATTATTGGTACAAACATGTTATAGAGACCAATGGTGAGGAGCTGTGATAATAGAATAATATCAGAACAGGGAGAACCGGCACATAAGTGCTGGTTCTTTTTCGTACTAAAGTTATGCATTTAGTCATTTAATTTTTAAAACTAGCCGTTTGGCTAGTTTACTAAAAGCCCCAGTGTATTATAATTATTTGTTATGTTGATGGCAATATCTGGCAGTAACTGCCAGGAATTAAAGACAGGAGGAAAGGGATAATTATGAAATTAAAGAAATTGGTAACTGGGTTGATTATGGCATGTATATTTGCTGTAGTGATTATTGCGGGAAAGAACTCTGTGAAGGTGCAGGCCGCGGATGGGGATGTGGCAATTGTGACGGATGACAATGGCGATGAGATCGGATCATATGCTACACTGGCTGATGCATTTGCAGCCGCACAGAATGGCTATACAATATGTATAATTAGTGATATATATGATCCTTCGGCTTCTATAGGATACAATGATGGTGAACATAATAAACATATCATTATAGATCTCAACGGTAAAAGTGTCACTTTGCAGATGATGAATTTTGATTATTCGTTATACGTGAAAAACGGAACATTAAATTGCGGTATCACAAATGGAAGTGTTGGATTTACTAATGCTATGCTGACTTTGTCAAATGTCAAATTCATTACGGATAGTATCAACTGGATGACAAAAGATGGAATCTGTCTGAATAATGGCTCAAATGTGACGCTCAACGGTTCACAGTGTTGGTTTGAAAAACTTGAGATGGATACAGACTGTGTATTTACGGTACAGAACAGTGACGGACTTAGCAACTTTGGGCATATTGCAGATGGATTTGACGGTGTGAAGGAGTTTGTACCAGAGGGACTTTCTGTAGAAGGAACGACAATCATTGATGATGAGACAGGAGCCAAGGCTAAGGATTTTATTCTCCGTTACCGCAGCTTGTCGGATGATGCAGATGTCGCTGTCAGCATTGCTCCAAAATCGTATGTGTACGATGGAAAAGAAAAGAAACCTGCGGTTACGGTTTCTTATGGCGGAAAGACTCTGACAGAGGGAAAAAGTTACTCATGTGTATATGCGGATAATATTGATGCGGGAACAGCTACAGTTACTATCAAGGGTGAGAATACCATGCATGGACAGATCGTGGAAGAGTTCATAATAGATAAGGCAAAGCAGAAGGAACCTACAGGTTTGGTCGCAACGGCAGAAACTGTGGATGGGAAAAATGATGGTCAGATATCTAATCTGAAGATGTCAATGGAATATAGTGTTGACAAGAAAAAATGGTTGGATTGTGAAAGCACGGTACTTAAGAAACTTGCAGATGGAAATTATTATGTGAGATATAAGGAGACCAAAAATTATTATGCATCTCCTGCTGCAAAGGTAGTGGTAAAGAAGGGGAATGTACCAGTAACAAATGAACCGACTACAAATGAACCAACTACAAATGAACCTTCAACTGAAAAACCAACGTCAAGTGAGCAGACGACAGAGAAGGTAACAACAGAGAGACAGACAACCGATGAGAAAACTAACGTGACCGCAACAGAGAATACAACTGTAGCAGACTCAAAAAAGGAGTCAGGTGCTCCAAATACCGGAGATGACGGAAATGTGGCATTGATGCTCATAGTCATGATGACATGTTTATTAGGGGCTGCCGGGGTGGTAGTTTACCGTAGAGAGAAATAATTTAAAATAATAAAAAAATGTTAGCACTCAGTATTGACGAGTGCTAACAAGTGTGTTATATTATCATCAGACAGGGAAGTGATATTAAGGTATCAGTTCCCTGAAAGTTTAGTTTAGGAGGTAAACAGCTATGGAGATGGATAAATACACACGTAAATCGTTGGAAGTTGTAGAGAAAGCAAAAGAAAAAGCTCTGGAGTACGACAATCAGGAACTTACGCAGATGCACCTTTTGGCTGGCTTGCTTGAGATAGATGACAGTTTGATAGCCAAGATATTTGAGAAGATGGGCGTGAATGTTACTGGTGCCGTGAATGCGGTGGAGGATAAGCTGGCAAGGTTGCCGAAGGTCAGCGGAGGCAATATGTATGCCGGAAATAACTTCTCAAAGGCTCTCATCCAGGCAGAGAAGGAAGCAAAGCAGATGGGTGACACATATGTGTCTGTTGAGCATTTGTTCCTCGGCATGGTGGATAAGGCTGATTCGGATATCAAGGAGTTTCTCAAAGACTGGGGAGTCAGCAGGAATGCATTCCTCAAGGAGCTGGCAGAAATCAGAGGTAACCACAAGGTGGACAGCGATGATCCGGAGAGCTCATATGAGGCTATGGAGAAGTTCGGATATGATCTGGTCGAGAGGGCAAGACAGCAGAAACTTGACCCGGTAATAGGACGTGACGCTGAGATACGAAATGTGATCAGGATCCTGTCAAGGAAGACAAAGAACAATCCGGTGCTTATCGGTGAGCCTGGTGTAGGTAAGACTGCGGTTGTAGAGGGACTTGCACAGAGGATACTCAGAGGTGATGTGCCAGAGGGACTTAAGAACAAGAAGATATTTGCGCTGGACATGGGAGCCCTTGTGGCAGGAGCCAAGTACAGAGGTGAATTTGAGGAGAGACTTAAGAACGTCCTGGATGAGGTGAAGAAGTCCGAGGGCGAGGTCATAATGTTTATTGATGAGCTCCACACCATTGTGGGAGCCGGTAAGACGGACGGTGCCATGGATGCGGGCAACATGCTCAAGCCTATGCTTGCAAGGGGTGAGCTGCACTGTATAGGTGCCACAACACTGAATGAGTACAGACAGTATATAGAGAAAGATGCGGCTCTTGAGAGACGTTTCCAGCCGGTTATGGTGGATGAACCAACAGTTGAAGATACAATATCTATCCTTCGAGGAATCAAGGAGAGATACGAGGTGTTCCATGGAGTTAAGATATCAGATGGTGCCCTTGTAAGCGCAGCGGTTCTCTCCAACAGATATATAACAGACAGATTCCTACCGGATAAGGCAATAGATCTTGTTGACGAGGCGTGTGCCATGATCAAGACAGAGCTTGATTCAATGCCTGTTGAAGTGGATGAGATCACACGTAAGATAATGCAGCTGGAGATTGAGGAGACAGCCCTTAAGAAGGAGGAGGATAATCTGTCAAAGCAGAGACTGGCAGACCTTCAGGCTGAACTGGCAGAACTCAAGGATCAGGCAAATTCCTTGAAAGCAAAGTGGGAGAACGAAAAGGCTGCAGTTGAGAAGATAAGGACCCTCAAGGAAGAGATGGAGCAGGTCAAGGCTGATATTCAGGCTGCACAGAGAAATTATGATCTGAACAAGGCAGCAGAGCTTCAGTATGGTAAGCTTCCAGCGATCCAGAAAGAGCTTGCAGAGGCTGAGTCCACAGCTTCAGATAAGGAGAGGGAGCTTGTCCATGAGGTAGTTTCAGAAGATGAGATATCGAAGATCGTATCCAAGTGGACAGGAATTCCTGTTGCAAAGCTTACTGAGAGCGAGAAGAGCAAGACCCTCAATCTTGCCAGCGAACTTAAGAAGAGAGTTGTAGGTCAGGATGAAGCCGTTGACTATGTCAGCGATGCGATCATCAGATCAAAGGCGGGAATAAAGGATCCTAGCAAACCGATAGGTTCATTTATCTTCCTTGGACCAACCGGTGTTGGTAAGACAGAGCTTGCAAAAAGTCTTGCAGCGGCATTGTTTGACAATGAGCAGAACATGGTTCGTATTGATATGAGTGAATACATGGAAAAGCACAGTGTGTCAAGACTTATAGGAGCGCCTCCGGGATATGTAGGTTATGATGAAGGCGGTCAGCTGACAGAGGCTGTTCGTAGAAAGCCATATTCGGTTGTCCTCTTTGATGAGATAGAGAAGGCACATCCGGATGTGTTCAATGTGCTCCTTCAGGTGCTTGATGATGGACGTATCACGGATTCTCAGGGCAGAACTGTGGACTTCAAGAATACGATCATTATCATGACATCAAATATCGGTGGTGCGGATATCGCAGCTGCCGGCGGAGAGATCACAGATGAACTGAAGAATGACGTAATGGCTCAGCTTAAGAGCAGATTCAGACCTGAGTTCCTGAACCGTATCGATGAGATCATCACATTCAGGGCACTGTCCAAGGACAACATCAGTGGTATAGTTGATCTTCTCATGGCAGATCTCAACAGCAGACTGGCAGACAGAGAGATCGCGATCAAGCTTACGGAGAGCGCAAAGCAGCACATCATCGATCAGGGATATGATCAGGTGTATGGCGCAAGACCGCTCAAGAGATATCTGCAGAAGAATGTGGAGACACTGGTTGCAAAGATGATACTTGCGGGCAGCGTAAGCACACAGTCAGCCATAGTCATCGATTATGATGGAACGGCTCTTGTGGCAGGAAATGAGAGATAAAATAATACAGGTCATACAGAGAAGGGCACAGGGGTAATACTCCTGTGCCCTTCTCTGTATTCACAAAAAATGAAATTAATGGTATAATTGGCGCTGGTGAAAAATGTTCGGTATATTATTTGAAATTTACATGAGGAGGGCAGGGAGTGAGTACAGAGAATGTCAGCTTAAAAAAGATAGATCTTGGCGATTATGTTTTTCTGGCGAGACCATGTGTGGCTGTTTCGGAGGAGGCTGTGAAGCACTTGGCAGAAAGGGCTGTGCAGGGAAAACTGGAATTTATCGGAGTGTTTGATGACAGAATGGATGACAGTGTCCAGCGGGAAGTGGTTATGAGCCTGGCATCGTCTCCTGAGATATCGATAGCGATACGGCATGTGTGCGCGGGGCTTTACAGCAGAAGCTTTCTGGACACATACTGCGACGGAGTGGAGGCACATCAGCAGGGGCTGTTTCCTGATCTGTATATATTGTGGATGGCATTTGCACATGCTGATAGGGCGATGTTTGCAGCCTGTGACATGTGTGACAGAGTTGAGATAGACACAGTGTGGATAGACGATGTGGATGCGGCGTACACGGTCAATATAACCTACGACCGCATAAAGGATCATCTCATGCAGGACTGGTCTGTGTGGGAGAAATGGAAGGGATATTACACGCTTCAAAGATGGAGATGTTACTATGAGATGCTTCACTGGATGACAGAGGATGCGGGCTGGCAGTTTGCGGAGCGCATGGCTGTGGACTTCCACAGGAGCATGGAGCTTGATGAGCTTGACCAGGAACTGTTCAGCCAGGAGGAGAAGACCGGACTCTATGTCCTTGCAAAGGATCCGGGATTCCTCAAGAGATATTATCTCGGTAAGGCAGTCTACAGTAAGAAGATATTTGACCTTAACAATGAACTGGGACGACGCGCTGAAGAGCTGGACGAGAGTCACAGAGAAGCAGATGGACTCAGAAGAGATATGGAAGCCCAGCGGATCAAATACGAGACATCCACCACGTTCCGTGTGGGCAAGGCTGTGATGTTTGTTCCGGTGACACTGAAGAAGGCTGTAAAGAAGCTTTTGCATAGAAACTAACAGATGAGATGGAGGGGGTGTATCAGTGATTGATGTATCGATTGTGTTGACAGTATACAATGCGGAGAGTTACATAGAGGGATGTCTGGACATGATAACCGGACAGACCCTTAGAAATATACAGATAATATGCGTTGACGATGGATCCACCGATAATTCGGCGCAGATCATAGAACAGTATGCGCAGAAGGATGACAGGATCGTACTTATAAGAGAGAAGAATGCCGGAGCGGGTGCGGCAAGAAACCGCGGAATGCAGGAGGCAACAGGAAAATATATACTGTTTCTCGACTGCGACGATTTCTACGAGCCTGAGATGGTAGAGAAGGCTTTCCGCAGAGCCGAGGAGGAGCAGGCGGAGATAGTCATTTACAAATCAGACCAGTACAACATGGATACTGAGGAGTATGTATATGAGAAGTGGGCCATGATAGAGTGGGCACTTCCACCGTATGAGCCGTTTAACCGCAGACAGATATCCACAAATATATTCAGAGCATTTGTGGGATGGGCGTGGGATAAGCTGTATCTCAGGGAATTTGTGATGAAGAATGATCTGAAATTCCAGGAGCAGAGAACCACAAATGATGCGCTGTTCGTGTTCAGCGCGCTGGTGCTGGCGGAGCGCATATGTACAGTAAGTGAGATACTCATCCACAGAAGAGTGGATACCCGGGATTCGCTGTCCAAGACCAGAGAGAAGTCGTGGGATAACTTCTATCACATGCTGCTGGCACTCAGACAGATGCTGAAGGATCACGGTCTGTACACAGAGATAGAGAAGGACTATATAAATTACGCTCTTCACTTCAGCCTGTGGAACTACAACACGCTGGCGGAGCCGACAAAGACAAAGCTCAGAGAGAAGCTTCTCGGCGAATGGTATGACGAGCTTGGAATATCCGCAAGACCTGAGGAATATTTTTATGATGAGTACGAGTATGGCCAGTACAAGGACATGTTAAATTTTACTGTTGAAAAACAGTGATATATATGAGTATAATAGGAACAAATTTTTGATGGAGGTAAATTCGATGTTCAGTTTTGACGAGATAACAAAGGTAGATCCAGAAGTAGCGGCAGCAATGACAGACGAGTTCAACAGACAGAATAACAATCTGGAGCTCATAGCTTCCGAGAATATAGTATCAAAGGCGGTTATGGCAGCCATGGGCAGCCATCTCACCAACAAGTATGCAGAGGGATATCCTGGTAAGAGATATTACGGTGGATGTCAGTATGTGGATGTTGTTGAGGACCTTGCGAGAGAGAGAGCCAAGGAGCTGTTTGGCTGTGAGTATGTGAATGTACAGCCACACTCAGGAGCACAGGCAAACATGGCAGTATTCTTCGCAATACTTAATCCTGGCGATACATTTATGGGAATGAATCTTGATCACGGCGGACATCTCACCCACGGTTCACCGGTCAACATGTCTGGAAAGTATTTCCACTGCGTGCCATACGGTGTAAACGATGACGGATTTATAGATTATGACAGAGTTCTCGAGATCGCAAAGGAGTGCAAGCCAAAGCTTATCGTAGCAGGAGCTTCAGCATATGCCAGAGCTATTGATTTCAAGAGATTCAGAGAGATCGCTGATGAGGTTGGAGCATATCTTATGGTCGATATGGCTCACATCGCCGGACTTGTGGCAGCAGGACTTCACATGAGCCCAATCCCATATGCCCATGTGACAACAACCACAACGCACAAGACTCTCCGCGGACCTCGTGGTGGTATGATCATGTGCAGCAACGAGATAAATGAGAAGTTCAATTTCAACAAGGCAGTATTCCCTGGAATCCAGGGCGGTCCTCTCATGCATGTGATAGCCGGTAAGGCAGTATGCTTCAAGGAGGCTCTTACACCTGAGTTCAAGGCATATCAGGAGCAGGTTGTCAAGAATGCGGCAGCACTTGCAAAGGCGCTCATGGCAAGAGGCTTTGATATTGTATCAGGCGGAACAGACAATCATCTGATGCTCATGGATCTCAAGAGACTTGGACTTACAGGTAAGGAAGTTGAGAAGCTTCTTGACGAGGTTCATATCACAGCAAACAAGAACACTGTTCCAAACGACCCTAAGTCACCATTTGTAACAAGTGGAATAAGACTTGGTACACCAGCCGTTACCACAAGAGGTGCAAATGAGGCTGACATGGAGATCATAGCAGACGCCATAAAGGCAGCAGTCCTTGACAATGATAAGGCAAAGGCTGAGCAGCTTGTAAAGAGCATTGTAGAGAAGTATCCACTGTATGCATAATCGATAAGAAATATTGATGCATTGCAGTTCGTCAGGCATATAAGATAAGAACAAGGGCGGCACGGAAGTTTCCGTGCCGCTTTTTGAGAACATGAACATGAAAAGTAACAGTAAAGTTAAGAAAAAATTACTCATAGCAGCCGTGGCTGTTCTGGCTATAGTTGTGGCGGTGATCCTGGTATGTGCGGCATATCTTCATGCGGGCAGAAGCTCCCTCAGAGGACAAAGATCCAGGGATGCTGAAATGCTGTATGAAGGTCACAGCTACATGTATGATGAAGACAACATTAATATACTGTGTATCGGTGTGGATGCCAGAGGAGAGGCTGACACCGTGGGACAGGGGGATGCCCTGATACTTGTCACACTCAATGTCAGGGACAAGACGATAAGATGCCTGAATATCAACAGGGATACTCTGGCACCTGTCAAGGTATTTGGTGTTGCGGGCAAATATATCACGACCCAGAATCTTCAGGCAGCACTGGCATTTTCATATGGCAGTGATGTGGCTGACGGTGCGGAACTCACGGAATATACGGTATCAGAACTGCTTGACGGACTTCCGATACATGCATATGTGACGCTTGACTTTGATGGGATCAGCAAGATGAACGAGCTTGTCGGCGGAGTGACGGTGAAAGCCATGGAGGATCTGGACAGAGCAGATATACGCCAGGGCGAGACAGTGACACTGTCGGGGGAGCAGGCGGTATATTATGTGACGGAGCGCAACAGTGCCTCGGAGGATATAGGAACAAATGCCGCCCGTATGGACAGGCAGAAGCAGTACATGTGTGCATGGTGCGGCCTGCTAAAGGAAAAGCTTAAGAGAAATCCCCTGAAGATATGGGATATGTATGAACAGATGTCGGGATATATATCAACAGACATATCCAGAACCGGGATGCTGTATCTGGCGTGGAAATTTGCCGGGGCGGAGTTTACTGATGACGGAATGTATGAGCTCCCGGGTTCATATGAGAGAGAGAATTATTATGATGAATATATTGTTGACGATGCGGCGTTAAAGGAGCAGCTTGTCGAAATGTTCTACAGAGAAGTGGAGTAATGCCTGTATGCAGAACGATGATAGACAGGAAGAATTAGAAAGAAAAATTGCAGAGGCGGTGGCGCTCGCGCAATCCGTTGTCGAGGACAATGAGCGGGAAAGTCACGCAGAAAATGGAAATACCGACAGTCCTGAGACAGAGGCAGTGATGACCGAACCGGGAGGAGAGCGTAAGAAGCTCTTATGGAAGGTAGTCTTGGGGGTATCATCGGTGGTTTTGCTGGTGTGCATCTGCCTGATCGTGAGATATGCGTTTGCACATAACCGGAGCAACCGTGCAAACCGGGCACTCAGGGAGTATGTGGATTATGGAACAGATGGAGCTACGGAGAGCTATGCCTCGTCCAAGCAGGATGCAGGAATTGATGATGTGATATTCCCGCATGTGAAGGTGGACTTTGATGAACTTCAGAAAAAGAATCAGGATATATGTGCGTGGATATACATACCTGGAACAGATGTCGATTATGCGGTACTGCAGGGCAGTGACAACAGCTATTATCTGAGCCATGATGCATATGGGGAGTACAGCCCTGATGGAGCAATCTTCATAGACTCTGCAAATTCCAGAGAATTTTCGGATTTTGATACGGTCATGTATGGACACAACATGTCCAGTGGAACTATGTTCAAGACTCTGCACAATTATGAGGATGAGGAATTCCTCAGAAACAACAGGAATGTGTATGTATACACACCAAACAGTACGCTGCGTTATACGGTGTTTGCTGCATACAGGACAAATGACAGACATATATTCACATACAATGATTTCTCTGACAAAAAAGGCAGACGGTCGTACATAGATGGAATATTTGACGAGAATTTTGATACTGGGGTTGTGCAAAATGACCAAAAAATAGATGTTGACAGCAGACTGCTGACTCTTTCTACATGTTGTGGAATGGATGGAAAAAGATGGATCGTGCAGTCGGTACTCACAGGGGAAATAGAAGCGGAGGCCAGATAAAAAAGGGAGTTTTGCACAATTGACGCTCTCTTTTTATGATGGTATACTTTGGAACAAAGTATGATGTCAGGAGAAGGACATCAGGGAGACAAGGAGTGAAGGTTATGACAACAAGATTGGGGAAGGCAGCTTCATTTAAGAGAAAAGTGGCAGCCTGGCTTGCAGCGGTAGCGATAACATTAGGCTGCGGAACAACAGCATTTGCGAATAACAGCCCGGAGAATGATTATGAGACAGATTCGACACACATTCTCATATCCGAGGCGGATACAACTATAGCGGATATTGACAATCTCATGCTTGGAGATGCACCATCGGAGGTGCTTGGAGATAAATCATTGGATGGATATTCAACTCTTGCAGTGTTCTCAGTTACAGCGGTGAATGATTATGATTATTCTGAGATAGAGACGACAAAGATCAGAGGAGCGGCCATCACCAGTGATATGACAGTTCAGGTGAGATTTCTTCCGGATGACGGAGAATGGACCAAGATCCCATTCAGCGTAGAGAGCGGAGTTCTTCTGGCAGAATTCCCATCGGATGGACAGCTTGCAGTGTTTGTCAAGGATGACATAGATATACCGGATGATGATGATCCTCAGACTGCGGGTGTATCACAGGCAGGAAAGGCACCACAGACAGGAGACAGACTTCCAATATACATATTTACCGGAATCGTAGCGGCGGCACTTGTGGTTGTATCAGTGAGAAAGATAAGAAAATAATATATAGTGTATATAAAAAAAGAACTTTTGCATATATATGTGCAAAAGTTCTTTTTTATGTTTAGAAAGTCAAGTGATTATTTCATAAAGCACATTGAATAACATATTGATTTTTGGTAAAATTGTATATAAATGGGGTTTCCAGAAACTTATACTGGTTATTCCGCAAATGTACATATCAAGAAAGGCAGGGAGTAATTTATGAGAAGAAGTTATGGCAGACGAATGATCGCATTTCTCATGGCATTCATTATGGCATTGTCCGTATTGTTCCAGAGTGATATTGCGATCGGAGGGATTGCGCAGGTGCTGGCGGCACAGTCACAGAATGTGGCGACGGCCAGTGATGCGGAGAAGCAGAGTGATGTGGGGGATTCTGTTGCCACGCTGGCGGCGGATGATGCCATAGATCTGAATGCGGACGGATATTACTGTTATACGACAGCTACATCAGGCAAGACGTATTCAGGGAAAGCGATCACACTCCTGGCATCAGAGCTGGTGGTAAAGAAGATTGGAGATACGACCAACGACACGAAGCTGTCGTCAGATTATTATACTGTAGAGTACAGTAATAATGTTAATGTGGGTACAGCAACTGTTACGGTCAGGGGTAATGCTGATAAAAACTGCAGCGGAACTCTTACATGTACCTTTACTATAAAGGCAAAGAGCATAACCTCGACTGCACTTTTCTATATAGATGGAAAAGAGAAAGCGAACCAGCATAAAAATTGCAAAAATAAAATTTACACATATCAGGCTGGTGGTGTATGGCCGCAGATATATGTAAAGACAGCGAATACATCATCAGGACATTTCCTTACAGAAGGAACTGACTATGTTGTCGATTATTATAACAACGACGAGGAGTCAGAGGTAGTGGAGGATCCTCTTGGGGACGGCCCTAGAGTTGTAGTGTCCGCTGCAAAGAACAGCAATTATAAGATCGGTAGCGACGGTGAGTATTACATATACTACGGAATCAGCGCTGCAAACCTCAGTGATCAGGAGATATCACTGGAGGGTGATACATTTGTATATACAGGAAAACCTATAAAGCCGGCTGTTAAGATACTGGACAAGACCAACAACAAGTATCTGCACAGCATAGACGAGTGGGGTGCAAATGACTATGAGTACAAGGTTGAGTATACCAACAATACAGATGTTGGAACGGCGACTGTCACAATAACAGGAGCACCTACCAGATTCAAGGGAACTGTCACCAAGACTTTCCAGATCGTGGATCAGGGAACTGAGGTATACAGCATAGCAGACGCTGACGTTACGGTGGATGACGACCTTGTATATGACGGAACTGCCAAGACTCCAAGTCCGGTGGTTAAGTATAAGGGCACGACACTTGTCGAGGGCAAGGATTATAAGGTGTCATACTACACCAACAATACAAATGCATCCACATCCACATCTAAGCCATCACTGACTATATCAGGACTTGGTTCATATGTGGGTTCAAAGACGGTGAACTTCACCATCAAGCCTAGGAGCACGGAAAATCTCTCTGTAACATTTGATGATGCAGTGTTCAACACCGCAAACAACATAACGATACAGGTTTCTCCACAGAATATTTCTGTCAAGGATAGGGAACTTGGAACTACACTTAAGTTATCCCAGGATTTCTCATATGACTTCAGTGAGTATTGGAATGCCAAGGATTACAATGTAGGAACACATAAGTTTAATATAGTAGGTATTGGAAATTACACTGGAACTGTTCCATGTGAGTTCCAGATTGTTGCAGCGGATATATCCAAAGCTGTAATAACTGCCGATGACGCCGAGTACACAGGTTCTGAGGTGACCACAACCCTGTCAAAGGTCACATTCAGCAATACGGATCTTGTGGAGGGCGTTGACTACGAGATATCAGGTTATGAGAACAACGTGGAGATCGGAAATTCAGCCAGAGTCATGATCAAGGGTCTCGGCAATTTCCAGGGAACATGTGTAGGTACATTTGCGATAAAGACATCTAAGATCAGCATGAATGATGTGGAATTTTCCACGATATCATCGATGACATATACCGGAGCACAGTTGAAGCCGGATGTGACATTGACATACGACGGCAAGACACTTGTGGAGGGAACCGATTACTCTGTTGCTTACGGCGAGAATATCGTGCCGGGAACCAACAATGGTAAGGTTACATTTACAGGTATGGGAGACTATGCGGGTACTGTGTACAAATCATTTAACATACTTGCAAAGTCATTCTCAGGTGCCGATGTAAAGCTGACTGTGAATAAGTCCAGTTATGAATATACCGGAGAGAACATAAAGCCGGATATAACAATTACATACAACGGAATGACATTGGTTGAGGGAGTTAACTACACCTTCCCGTTCAGCTACAAGGAGACCGGAACATGGACAGTCATTGCCATGTCAGCATCGGTATATTATTCCGGTTCAAAGTCATTCCAGATCACTATAGTTGCTCCGTCAGGTGATATGGGCAAACTCACATATGAGGATATACCTGACCAGTATTATAACGGCGGCGAGGTGAAGCCGGAGCTTACCATTAAGAATGGCAGTTATGTTCTGAAGGAGGGAACAGACTTCACAGTCACCGACAGAAAGAACAATGACAAGGTAGGAACTTCTACTATTACTATAGAAGGAATGGGCTCATACAGCGGAACTAAGGTTCTTGAGTTCAACATTTTACCTAAGCCTCTTGAGGACTGCGATGTCAAAGATATATCCGACAGCCAGTACACAGGAGAGGCATTAGAGCCGGCAGTCACCATCAAGAATGGCAGTGTTGAGCTGGAGCAGGATGTAGACTATACGGTAGAGTACAGCAATAACACGGATGTGACAGATGAGGCCAAGGTCGTAATAAAGGCTGCAAATGATAATTATACAGGCGAGATCGTCAAGTATTTCAAGATAACACCTGTTTCAATCATTTCATCTTCAAGCGGAATGGGAATAACCCAGGCCGACCAGTCACAGATGTACACAGGTATGGCCATCGAACCGGTGATAAATGTAACCAGATACGTTAATGGTGAAATTATCAAGCTGGAGAGAGACAAGGACTATACTGTTGAGTATGCGAATAATATAGAGGTAACAGGTTCAGGAGAGAAGGCTTCGATCACTGTAACCGGTATAGGAAATTACACAGGACAGAAGGTTATACGTTTCGAGATAGAGAAGAGAGCTGTGTATAACTGTCAGATGGATGCTATAGCGGATCAGTTGTGGACAGGCTCAGCTATAACACCTGAGATCAATATATACAACGGTGAGATCAAGCTTGTTGAGAATGAGGATTACACAGTAGAGTATGCAGACAACACGGATGCCGGAAAAGCGTCAGTGACCATAACAGGCTGTGGTGATCATTACACAGGTCAGATTATCAAATACTTCAATATTACTAAGGAATTTATAGACATAAGCACAAGTGACAAGATCACTTTGACGGGACTTGAGGATCAGTCATACAACTTTGGCATGGCGGTCAGACCAAGCTTTACTCTGAGCTATGACGGCGAGGAGATGACAGCCGGATCAAACGGTGATTATACATATACCTTCAAGGACAACTATGAGGTCGGTACCGCAACACTTGTCATAACAGGTGTGGGCAAGTACAAGGGAACAAAGGAATACACGTTCAAGATTGCCAAGTATGACATATCAGGTGATACACTGATCATATCAGGCGACACATTTGAATATAGCGGTACTGCTATCAAGCCATCACTTGTGGCTGTGAAGGTTGGAACCGTCAATAGAATAACATCATTTGATGATTTCAATGTCACATACGGTGAGAATACAAATGTTGGAAATGGAAGTGTGACCATCACTCCAAAGGCGGACAGCAGCTATACAGGAGAGCTCACACAGAAATTTGTAATATACAAGAAGAGTATTACAGGTGCAACAGTTTCAGCTTCAAGTGTGACATACACAGGTAAGGCACAGACTCCTGCGGTGACAGTTACATGCAAGGACGGAATGGCAGTGCCTTCAGGAAGTTATAGCGTTGAGTATGCCAACAATATCAATGTTGGTACAGCTAAGATCACGGTAACAGCTCTGGAGGATGGCAATTTCGATGGAACCGCTACAGGAAGCTTCGAGATAAAGGCTATAGATATTGCCGGAGCCGATGTGGCTGATATAGCTGACCAGACATACACAGGCTCAGCGATAACACCGGATATAACAGTCAGCTACGATGGCACCGAGCTTGTTGAGGGTGAGGACTATGTTGTATCTTCATATGATAATAATGAGAATGTCAGCACGGCTTCAGCTAAGGCGTCGATAACCATAACTGGTAAGGGCGTATACAGCGGAACAAAGAAGATTGAGTTCAATATTGTTTCTGCATCAGTCAGCAAGGCAGTTGTAACAGGCGTTGAGGACAGTGTGGTATACACTGGCGCAGATATAACATTTGCAGGATTGGCAGTTACAGTGTCGGGCAGAAAGCTCACTGCTGCTGACTACACAGTGAAATATACAAATAACAGAAATGCTTCCACAACTGACAGCAAGGCAGAGATACTTATCACAGGTAAGGGCAATTACACCGGTGAGAAGATAGTTCAGTTCGTGATCGAGCAGAAGGATATAGCAGATTGCACAGTTCAGCCGATCAGCGCACAGATCTATACAGGAAAGGCTGTTGAGCCTGAAGTGACTGTCGCTGACGGTGCAAACACTCTTGTAAAGGGAACGGATTATACCGTTGCATACAGCAACAATATCAATGTCACAACAACCGAGTCAAAGGCTGTTGCTGATATAAGTGGAACAGGCAACTATAAGGGATCTGTGAAGGCAACATTTGATATTGCCAAGAAGATCGTCAAGATAACAGATGCGGATGTTGCTGATATAGCAGATCAGACATACCACATGGGAGATAAGATAGAGCCGGCTGCAACAGTCACAGTGGATGGCGTGAAGCTTGACGCTGACTGCTATATGGTAACTTATACAAACAATGTGAATGTCGGAACTGCGACAATGACAGTTACAGGTATCGCTGTACAGGGATATTCAGGAACTGTCGAGAAGACATTCAAGATACTTCCATTGTCTATTGCAAAGGCAGTGGCATCTAAGACTTATTCAGCGGTGTACACACCGGCTGGAACGACATTTACAGTGGAGAGCTTTGACATCACAGTTGATGGCAAGAAGTACACTGTGACGGACATGTCAGATTTCACTGTAACACAGAAAAACCTGATAAATGTTGGAACAGGAACAATAACAGTTACTGCAAAGGCTGACTGTAACTTTACAGGAAGCTTTGATATCGCAGCGACAATAACTGCAGCGAAGATAGAGGAGAGCTGGGCAAGCCTTGAGCAGACAGAGTTCAGCTATACCGGATCTGAGATAACTCCTGAGCCGGTTGTCAGAAGTGGAAATGTCATTCTCAAGAAGGATGTCGACTATACACTCAGCTACGACAGCAATGTGGAGTGTTCCGATAAGGCAAGCGTGATGGTGACAGGTACAGGTAACTATACAGGAGAGGTAAAGCTTCTCTTTACTATCTGTGCGAAGTCGCTCACGGGAGCAAAGGTAAGTGCTCAGGCACAGAGCTATACAGGTAAGCCGCTCACCACGAAGATCACAGTCGTACTTGGAGACGAGACACTTGTGGAGGGCCAGGATTATACAGTAGAGTATGTAGAAGGCGAAGTTACAAATGCAGGAACCGGTAAATTCAAGATCAAAGGCAAGGGCAACTATACCGGAGAGCTTGACGGCACATTTGTCATAAACGCGAGAAGTATAAATGCTGAGGGCATTACGGTTGCAGGTGTGGCAGATAAGACATACACCGGATCTGAGATAACACAGGATATAACAGTTAAGGATGGAGATGCGGTTCTCACAGAGGGAACAGATTACACTATCGACTATGAGAATAATGTCAATGCATCGACCACAGATTCAAAGGCTGCAGTTACAGTCAGAGGTAAGGGTAACTATGACAGCAGTACAACAAGACGTGTAGAATTTACAATTGGACAGAAGGATATAACAGATGCAGAGATAGACGGCGTGGATAGTTCAGTCGTATACACAGGAAAGGCTATTACATTTGATCAGGCTGTGCTCACTGTGGACGGTGTTAAGCTTGTAAATGGTGTGGACTACGAGACTGAATATGTCAACAATCTGAATGTATCTACTGCCAGCAGCAAGGCGAATATCATCTTCAGTGGAAAGGGTAATTATACAGGAAAAGCAAGCTGGACATTCACTATCACAGCAAAGAGCATAGAGGATTGTACAGTCAGTGATATTCCGGGACAGACCTACACAGGAAAGGCACTTACACCTGACATAACAGTCAAGGATGGCAGCAGAACTCTTGTGAAGGGCACGGATTATGATGTCGTATACAGCGACAATATTGAGGTGTCAACAGCAGACAAGCCGGCAAAGGCGGTTGTCACAGGAAAGGGCAACTACACCGGATCTGTACAGAAGACATTTATGATAGCAGAGAGAGTTATAGATATAACACCTGCGGTCATCTCGATAACAGACAAGGGACCATTTGTATATAACTATGGCAAGCAGATCACACCGGCTATATCAGTTACACTGGATGGAGAGGTGCTTCCAGAGAATGCGTATACAGTAAGCTATCAGAGCAATGTGAATGCCGGAAAGGCATACATAATCGTGACAGGAGCCGGAGAGTATCATGGAGTCGTAGAGACATCATTTACTATCGAACAGCTCGATGTGACAGGAGGAGTACTTGAGCTTGAGAAGGATGCTTACGGATATACCGGAAGCGAGATCAAGCCTGTAGTGACAGGAATCACTCTGGCTGGCGGCAGCATAGAGCCTGGCACAGATTTTGACGTGACATACAGCAACAATATAAATGTAGGCAGTGGAGAGATAGCTCTCACAGCCAGAAGCAGTTCAAACTATAAGGGAACAGTTACAGGCAAGTTTGCGATCACTGCGGCAGACATCACAGATGCCCAGCTCACGGTTGCCGATCAGACATACACAGGTGCTGCACTCAAGCCGACAGTGACAGTATATCTGGGACAGACAAAGCTTATAGAGGGAACAGATTACACAGTGGGATATGCTGACAATACCGATGCCGGAACAGCAACGGTTACTGTGAAGGGTATGGGCAACTATGCCGGAACAGTTAAGACGACCTTCAAGATCGCAGCAAGATCCATAAGTGCAGCAAAGATAACTGTTGCAGATCAGGTGTATACTGGAGCTCCGCTTACACCGGAGATAACAGTTACATTAGGTGGAAAGCAGATCGCAGACACCGAGTATGATGTTGACTACAGTGGAAATACCGATAAGGGTACAGCCACAGTGACGATAACAGGTAAGCACAATTACACAGGAACAGCATCAGAGACATTCACTATATCCGCAATGGATATAAGCAAGTGCGTGGTCTCACCTATAGCGTCTGTTGTATACGATGGAACAGCCCACAGTCCAAAGGTTACAGTCAAGAACGGAGAGATAGTTCTGACAGAGGGCAGTGATTATGACGTCACATACAGCGACAATGTAAGTGTTACAACAGACTCAAGAAAGGCAAAGGCAACTATCACAGGCCGTGGAAATTACACAGGTCAGTGTGTGGCTGAGTTTGAGATAACAAAGGCAGACTTTGCAGATGCAGTCATAACAGGAATACCTGAGAGTGTAGAGTATACCGGTGAGAGCATAGTCCTCACAGGATATGAGCTCACACTTGGAGATACAAAACTTGTAGAGAATCAGGATTACGTTGTTGAGTACACTGATAATAAGGAGATCGGAACAGCGACTGTCAGATTCATCGGAGCAGGCAATTACAGCGGTGAGAAGACTGCAGCCTTCAAGATAACAAAGGCAGATATAGCAAACTGCGAAATCAGCCCGATCCAGGGACAGACATGGACAGGTAAGGCCATAGAGCCGGTGCTCACCATAAAGAATGGCAGCGTCACCCTGAAGGCCGGAACAGACTATGAAGTTACATACAGCAACAATATAGACGAGACGGATGAGGCGAAGGCAGAGATCACCGGTATTGGCAACTATACAGGAACTGCTGTAGTCTACTTCTCGATAACAAGAAGCGTTGTGGATATAAACGGCGCTACAGTGTCGGCTATACCGGCGCAGACATATGCATTTGGCAAGGCTGTAACTCCTTCAGTCACTGTTATGTATAACGGAATTACACTGAAAGAGAATACAGATTACACCTTAACATATGAGAACAATATAAATGCTGGAACAGCATATGTGATCATAACCGGAACAAAGTATTACTCCAAGACAAAGAGAGTAAGCTTCGCCATCAACCCTGCGGACATATCAGCAGGCCGTGTGGTTATAGATCAGGGAAGCTTTGTGTACACAGGAAAGAGCCAGAAGCCTGAGGTTACAGGCATAGAGTTTGGAGATGTGATGATAACTGATATGGACAGCTTCGACATAAGCTTTGGCAGCAATGTCAATGTAGGAACAGCGTCCATCAGCGTATCAGCAAAGAGCAACACCAACTACAAGGGCAGCGTGACAGGTGAGTTTGCCATAACAGAGGCAGATCTGTCAGGCGCAGCAGTTGAGGTAGACGATGCGGTATATCAGGGAACACCTCTTACCCCAGCTGTCAGGGTAACACTTGGTACAGTGGTTCTGACAGAGGGCAGGGATTACATTCTGAGCTACAGCAGTAACACAAACGTAGGAAAGGGTACTGTAAAGATTACAGGAAGTGGCAATTATAAGGGAACCGTCAGTGCAGAGTTTGCTATAACAGAGAGAACGATCACTGATGCCGATGTGGAAGTCGCAGATCAGATCTACACAGGTAAGGAGCTCACTCCTGATGTGGAAGTAACACTTGGAGACAAGCTTCTGACAAATGGTGTGGATTACACAGTTACCTATGAGAAGAATGTCAATGTCGGCACGGCAAACGTTATAGTAAAGGGAACCGGCAATTATAAAGACACTATCACAAAGACCTTTAGAATAGCTGCAGCAGACATTTCAAGTGCAGTTGCGTATAAGATCAGTGATCAGACATATACCGGAAGTCCTATCACCCCGGCAGTGACAGTAAGCATGGCTGATGGAACAACACTGAAAGCCGGTGTTGACTATGAGGCTGAATACACAGGAAACACAGATGTTACGACAAAGGATGCACCTGCACAGGTGGTTATCACAGGAAAGGGCAACTATGTAGGAACCCTCAGAACAACATTTGCGATAGTACCTAAGTCACTTACAGGAGTCGCCATCAGCGGATACAGTGAGTCTGTGGCTTACACAGGTGCTGATGTGACATTTGCAGGTATTATAGTTGCCGATGGAAGCGAGATCCTCACAGAGGGAACTGATTACAGGATCACATACACAGGCAACAAGGCAGTCACAACAGAGGATGGTACATACTTTACAGTAACAGGTACAGGCAATTACACCGGAAGCAAGGATGTACACTTTGTGATTACGGCAAAGGATCTCAGGGAATGTGATGTCGAGGAGATTGAAAGCCAGATATACACAGGAAAGGCCATAGAGCCGGAAGTAACGATAAGAAATGGTAATGTTCTTCTTGTGAGCGGCGTTGACTATGATGTCACATATGAGTCGAATATAAAAGAGACTACAGAGACAACAAAGGCTAAGGCTATAATCACAGGAAAGGGCAACTACACAGGAAAGGTAACGAAGGAATTCGTTATAGGAAGAGTATTTACAGATATATCAAAGGCTGAGATAGAGGCTATTCCGGATCAGACATATACGTTCGGACAGGCCATAACCCCTGAAGTCAAGGTAAGCTTTGGAGGAAAGGCACTCACACTTAACACCGACTATACAGTGACTTATACCGATAATATTGATGCGGGAACTGCAACTGTAAAGATCATAGGTACAGGTGATTACAACAAGTCAGTTACAAAGACATTTGTCATAAAGCCGGCAGATATATCAAAGGCGTCAGTAGTTCTCAGGGGAACATCATTCACCTACACAGGTGAGGCGATTACACCTGCAGTGACAAGACTTAGCGTTCCTAATGGTGGTGTGACAGAGAGTATCACAGATCTCTCTTCATTCGCTGTGGAATACAGTGACAACACAGATGCCGGGACGGCAAAGGTTACTGTAAGTGCAGGAAAGGATACGAACTACACCGGAACTGCATCAACCACATTTACTATCACAAGAAAGAGCATAAGCGGTGCGGTCGTGAGCGTGGCAGATGCTGAGTACACCGGATCAGAGGTTATACCGGATGTAAAGGTAACTCTGGGAGATAAGGTGCTGACAGCAGGCGTGGATTACACGGTATCGGCTGAAAACAATGTAGAGGCAGGAGAGGACGCTCTGTTAAAGATCACCGGATGCGGTAACTATGAGGGCGTACTGAGCCAGACATTTGAGATCAGTGCAA
The DNA here is from genome assembly GCF_003481085.1 of Coprococcus sp. TF11-13. Classification (NCBI taxonomy): domain Bacteria; kingdom Bacillati; phylum Bacillota; class Clostridia; order Lachnospirales; family Lachnospiraceae; genus Coprococcus; species Coprococcus sp. TF11-13. The sequence continues at coordinate 36,154 of NZ_QUKK01000005.1, forward strand.
AGAGCATAGACGGCGGAAAGTGCAGCATACCGGCTCAGGTATATATAGGATCTGCGCTGACACCTGATGTAGTTCTTGAGGTTGGAGGCAAGACTCTGACCAAGGGTGAGGACTACACAGTTACATACGCAGACAACATAGATGTCACAACGGCTGAGAAGAAGGCATCAGCGATCATCAAGGCCATGGGCAACTACACAGGAAAGCTCACAGTTTACTTTGACATCACGGCAAAGACTCTTACAGCAGCCGATGTTGACAGCATTGATGCTCAGGAATACACCGGCAAGGCGATAGAGCCAGTGGTGGTCGTAAGAAACGGAGACACAGTTCTTGTTGCGGGAAGAGATTACGATGTAACATACAGCAACAATACAGACAAGACTACAGAGGCGAGAGCAGTAGTCAAAGGTAAGGGTAACTATCAGGGAACCGTTACAAAGCTGTTTGAGATATGCGGAGCAAGCATAGCACCGGCGGTTGTGACAGGAATACCTGAGAGCGCAGAATATACAGGTGACAGCATAACCTTTAAGGACATAACAGTTGTGATGAATGGAAAGACACTTGTATATGGAACAGATTACACAGTAAGTTATGAGAACAATGTCAATGCAACCACTGAGGACAGCATGGCATACGTTATCATAAAGGGTAACGACAACTACGGTGGACAGATAAGAACAGCCTTCAGCATAACCCCAAGAAGTCTTGAGAAGTGCAAGGTCGATGCCATCGGAGGACAGACATATACAGGCAGGGAGATCACCCCTGAGGTTACAGTAAGAGATGGATCAAAGGTACTCGAAAATGGAAGAGACTACACGGTATCTTACAGTGACAATATCGAGGTGGGCAAGAATGCCAAGGCAGTTATAGAAGGTAAGGGCAACTACACCGGACAGCTTACAGCAGAGTTCACCATCGCAAAGGAAGTGCTCGACATTTCAAATGCGGTGATAAGTGATATCGCAGATCAGTATTACAACTTCGGTGAGGAGCTCACACCTGCACTCAGTGTAAATCTTGGAGGAAGAAAGCTTACAGAGAATGTTGATTACAGCGTAACCTACACTGATAACATTGAGGCCGGTACGGCTACAGCTACAGTGAAGGGAATCGACCAGAATAAGGGCGAGGTAAGTAAGACATTCAAGATCCTTCCTATAGATATAACAACTGCAGAGATCGCACTTGTGAAGGATTCATATGGTTTCACAGGAGATGCGGTAACAGCAGATGTAGAATCGATAACAGTCATAAGAAATGGAGTTAAGAAGGTACTCACAGATCTCGCAGGATTTGATATCACATGTACAGACAATGTAAATGTCGGTACGGCTACAGTTAAGATCGCCGCAGGCGAAGGCCAGAGCTATACAGGAAGCACAAGCACATCCTTCAGGATCGTTGCAGCTTCAATAGAGCAGGCAGAGGTCAGCGTTGACAGTGCAGTATATACGGGAAGCGCAATCACTCCTGTATGCAGAGTAGTTCTCGGAGGAAAGACTCTTGCAGAGGGCGTTGACTACAAGGTAACAGTTTCAGGCAATGTGAATGTTACTGACAATGCACTGGTTACTATAGAGGGAACCGGAAATTACACCGGAAAGCTCTCACAGAAGTTCAGCATAACTCCTAAGAGGATATCACAGGCTGAGGTAAAGGCCGATGATGCTGAATACACAGGAAGCGCAGTTACGACAACAATCAGTGTAGTCCTTGATGGAAAGACTCTTGTTCAGGGAACTGACTATAAGCTCAGCTACAGCGACAATGTGAATGTCACATCTGACACAGCAAAGGCTGTTGTGACAGTGACAGGAACAGGCAACTACACAGGAACAGTCCAGGGAGAGTTCTCTATAACTCCTATGGATATATCAAAGCTAGACATACCGGAGATACCAGATCAGACATACGGCGGTCAGGCAGTAAAACCTGAACTGAGAATTGTAAATGGCAACAATGTCCTCTCAGAGGGCACTGATTACACAGTGGCATACGAGAACAACGATTCGGTTACAGACAAGGCCAGCGCTATTATCTCAGGTAGAGGAAGCTATAAGGGATCAGTGACCAGAACATTTGCTATAAAGGCATACAGCATAGATAATGCAGAGATAAGTGGAATCCAGGATGCGGTAGTATTTACAGGAGATGCCATTGAATTTGCAGATATAGCAGTTGTAGTAAACGGCAGGACACTTGTGAACGATACGGACTACACAGTAAGCTACGAGAACAACCTGAACGTTACAGATGAGAAGAATCCTGCATATGTGATCATAAAGGGCACAGGAAACTACGGCGGACAGGTTAGAACAGCATTTGCCATAACAGCTAAGAATATCGGCAGATGCAGCATTGATCCGATTGGCGGACAGATATACACAGGTAAGGCGGTTGAGCCTGAGATCACAGTCAGAGATGGCGCAAGGATACTGGAGGCCGGAAAGGATTATGACATTACTTACAGCAACAACACAGATGTGACAGACAGTGCTGAGGTCACCATAACAGGTAAGGGCAACTACAGAGGCAGCAACAGTGCGGTATTCACCATCGCACAGGAGGTTGTGGATATATCAAAGGCTGTAATGAGCAAGGTCGATGACCAGTATTACAACTTTGGAAATGCCATAAGACCAGAGGTTACACTTACATATGGCGGCAAGACATTGACACAGGATGTGGACTACGAGCTTGTATACATCGACAATATCAATGAAGGTACGGCGACGATACAGGCAAATGGTATCAACAAGAACACAGGCTCGGTGAGCACAACATTTGCCATAAAGCCAGTAGATATAACAACTGCTGAGGTTGTACTTGAGAATGACTCATTTGAGTACACGGGATCAGAGATCAGACCTGCAGTTAAGATGATAACAGTAAGCAGGGATGGCAAGGCGACGGCAGTGACATCTATGACAGCATTTGATGTGACATACACGGACAATACAAATGTCGGAACTGCTGGTGCGGTTATAAAGGCAGCAAAGGGAAGCGGATTTACAGGATCTGTGACAAAGAAGTTTGAGATCACAGAGGTGGATATCGCACAGGCTGTAGTTGATGTGGAAGACCATGTGTACACAGGAAGTGCAGTAAAGCCTGCATACACAGTGACACTTGATGGCAAGAAACTCACTGCGGGAACAGATTTTAATGTGGTGTTCAGCAACAATGTAAATGTTGGAACAGCAGCCATCCTCACAGTGACCGGTACAGGAAACTACAAGGGAACAGTTGTCGCATACTTTGCGATAACTGCAAAGGATCTGAGCAAGGCAGATGTGAATGTCCAGTCATCAGTTTACACTGGAAAGCCACTTACACCGGCTGTGACAGTAACTCTCGATGATGAGATATTAAATGCAGACATTGATTATGTTGTTTCTTACAGCAACAATGTAAACGCTACGACAGCAAAGTCAAAGGCGACTGTGACCGTCAAGGGAACAGGAAACTATCAGGGCACTGTGACTGCAACATTCGACATTGAGCCAAAGGCGATCGATGAGGCGAAGATCAATGATATACTGGATCAGATGTACAGCGGCAGTGAGATCAGACCGGATGCAAAGGTGACACTCGATGGAGTACAGCTTGTTGCGGGAACGGACTACACTGTGACATATGAGAACAACATAGAGGTTTCAGATTCAGCCAAGCTTATCGTAACCGGTAAGGGCAATTACAAGGGAACTGTAGAGAAGAACTTCAGTATAAAGAGTCTCACTCTTGAGGATGCAGAGGTATCAGGTATACCAGCCGGCACAGAATACACAGGAAAGGCCATAACATTTGGCGAGATCGTTGTGACACTGGGCGGAAAGAAACTGTCCGAGGATGAGGATTACACAGTAGAGTATAAGAACAATGTAAACGTGACAGACAGTGCGGAGGTTGTGATAACAGGTATCGGCAATTACAGCGGAGAGCTGAGCAGAACATTCAAGATCACAGCTAAGGACATAAGCAAGTGTAGCGTCGATGCGATTGGCGGACAGGTATACACAGGAAAGGCTGTAACACCTGAGGTCACAGTGAGAGACGGAGCACAGGCTCTCGTGTCTGGAACAGATTACAAGACAGAGTACAGCAACAACATAAATGAGACAACGGCCAGCTCGAAGGCTGAGATCAAGATCACAGGATCTGGTAACTACACAGGAAGCATAACAGTGAACTTCACGATATCTAAGAATCTTGTGGATATATCCAAGGCTGTGATAAGCAAGATCAGTGATCAGCTTTACAACTTCGGCCAGCCGCTCACACCGGATGTGACAGTTACATTTGGTGGAAAGACACTTGTATACGGCGAGGATTACGCACTCGTATATGTGGACAACATCGATGAGGGTGTGGCAACCGTAACAGTTAGAGGTATCAATTCAAATACCGGATCTTTATCGGCTAAGTTTAACATCAATCCCGTCGATATAAGTGATGGACAGATAGCTCTTGATGCATCCGAGTATATGTATACAGGAACAGCAGTAAAACCGGTGATCAATTCATTTACAGTGAAGAGAGCTGGAAAGACAGTGACAGTTACTGATTTTGACAACCTTGAGATCAGCTACTCGTCAAATACAAATGTTGGAACAGGTAAGGTTACTATAAAGGCACTTGAGGGTGAAGGCTTCACAGGAAGTGTCAGCAAGACATTTGCAATAGTAGGTGCTTCAGTCGACAATGCTTCAGTAAAGGTTGTAAACGGAGTTTATACGGGTGAAGCTGTAACTCCGGATCACACAGTTACACTCGGAGGCAGGACACTTGTTGAGGGACGCGACTACAGAGCAGACTACAGCAACAATGTGAACGTGACAGACAGTGCAGTGCTCACCATCACAGGTATGGGTAACTACAATGGAAGCACCACAGCAAGATTTAAGATAAGTGCCAGAAATCTTGCAGATGCAGACATTACGGTGGCATCGGCAAGATACACAGGAGATCCACTTACACCTGCAGTTACAGTTTCACTTGGCGGAACAGCTCTTGTGGAGGACAGAGACTTTACAGTTTCATACAGTGACAATGTGAATGTCACAACAGACACAGATAAGGCAGGCGTTACCATCACAGGTATAGGCAACTACACTGGAACGGCGGTTGAGAAATTCGATATCGCGGCCAGAGACATATCTCTTGCAGAGATAAAGGACATCGACAGACAGAATTATACCGGTAATGCGGTTACACCAAAGCTCACGGTTGTTGACGGACAGAGAGAGCTTGTGGCAGGCAGGGATTACACCGTAAGCTACAAGAACAATGTCGAGGTGACAACGGCAGCAGTTGCGGTGATAACAGGAAAGGGCAATTATTCAGGAGCTGCCAGCAAGCTGTTTGCTATTGGCGGTGCTGATATTGCAGATGCAGATATAACAGGTATAAAAGACAGCGTAACCTACACAGGAAAGGCAATAACATTTGCCGGACTTAAGGTAACATACGGCGACGATGTACTTGTGGCAGGAAGAGACTACACTGTATCATACAGTGGAAATAAGAACGTGACGGACAAGGCAAGTGTTACCATCACAGGTATTGGCAACTACACAGGAAGTGTTAACAGATACTTTGCTATAACAAGAAGAAATCTTGCAGACTGTCATGTGAGCGAGATCGAGGGTCAGATTTACACAGGCAAGAAGATAGAGCCGGAGCTCACAATTACATATGGAGATCTGGTGCTTGTAGAGGGTGTTGACTACGAGATCGAGTACAGCAATAATATTGAGCCTACAGCAGGCGGACAGCCGGCAAAGGCAATAGTAACAGGTAAGAGAAGCTACACAGGAACTGTGGAGAGAGAATTTACCATTACAAAGGATCCTGTAAATATAAGCGGAGCCAAGATCAGTGCAATACCTGATCAGGAGTTTGCAAAGAAGAATATCACACCTGCGGTAAATGTTACATACGGTGGCAAGACGCTTGTACAGGGAACTGATTACAAGGTTTCATACATCAATAACTATAATGTTGGAACTGCCACAGTGACGATCACAGGATATGGAGACTACGTAAGTTCTAAGACGGCAACTTTCGAGATCGTCAAGAGAGACGTAACAGGTTATGTAGCAGAGCTTTCAAAGAGCAGCATGACATACACCGGAAAGACACTCACTCCATCAGTTACAGCTATTAACAGCAGTGACGGAGCATTTGTGCTTGACGATGAAGATATCGCGGGCTTCATAGTGAGATATGCTTCAAATGTAAACGTTGGAACAGCAACGGTTACAGCTACAGCAGGAAGCCGGTCTAACTACACAGGAAGTGTGACAGCAACATTTGCCATAACAGCGGCATCAATCGATAATGCAGTAGTTGTGGCAGAGGATACGGAATACACAGGAAAGCCGGTAACTCCAGCCGTTACAGTGACAGTCAACGGTGTTGTGTTATCAGCAGCGGATTACACAGTGGCTTACAGTAACAACACTGAGGTCGGAACCGCAGAGGTAAGCATAACAGGAAAGGGCAACTACACCGGAGAGACAACAGGTACATTTGAGATAACAGCAAGAAGTATCAAGAACTGTACAGTTGAGTGCAGCACATCGATCGAGTACACAGGAAACCAGCTCATACCTGTTGTAAAGGTAAAGAATGGTGATGTGGAGCTGACAGAGGGAGTTGACTACATACTCAGCTTCGATATGAACACAGATGTGACAGGACGCGCAAAGGTGGTTGTGACCGGTAAGGGCAACTACAAGGATTCAGTGACAAGATACTTTGCAATTACAAAGAAGAGTATCGCTGGAGCTGAGATCAAGGGTATTACAGGAAAGGTATTCACAGGTAATGCAATAACACAGGATATTGAAGTTGAACTGGATGGACAGAAGCTCAGCCAGGGAACGGACTATACTGTGAAGTACGAGAACAATGTTCATGTAGGAACAGCAGTCATAACAATAACAGGTGCAGGCAACTACACAGATTCTGTAAAGAAGAGCTTTGTGATAAGCAAGGCAGATATAAGCAACACGGCTGTTATAAACGGAATTGAGTCCGAGGTTATATACAAGGGCACAGCATTTAAGTTTGATAATGTCACGATAACATGGGGAACAAATGTGCTGAAGGAAGGCAGAGATTACACGATCACATACCAGAACAACAGCGGAATCACCATGACGAGAACAAGTAAGGCTTCAGTCACTGTGAAGTTCGTGGGCGACTACAAGGGAAGCGTTACAAAGCAGTTCAGGATCAAGGCATTTGACATATCAAAGGCAACCGTATCAGCGATAGCAGACAAGACCTACACAGGATCAGCGATCAAGCCGGCGGTTACAGTTAAGATCGGCAGTACAGTGATAAATCCAAAGGAGTACACGGTTGAGTACAGCAACAACGTGAAGCCGGGTGTTGCAAGTGTTACGATCACAGGACTTAACAACTTCTACGGAACAAAGAAGGTTACATTCAACATCCTTCCTGCAAAGGTGAAGAACCTTGCGGCAAGCGGTGAGACAACAACATCACTGAAGCTATCATGGAGCAGCAGTGCATATGCCCAGGGATATGAGGTGTACAGATATGATACAGGTAAGAAGACATATGTGAAGGTTGCAACAGTGACGGGCACAAGCAGAAATATCACAGGTCTGGCAGCGGGAACTGATTACAAGTTTGCGGTATCAGCATATGTGAAGTCGTCAGGCAAGACACTGTATAGCGAGAAGACAGTCATAAATGCAGCAACAAAGCCAGCTAAGGTTTCAGGTATTTCATTCAGCAGCAGGGCAGAGAAGTCGATAGCGCTCAAGTGGAATACAGTTAAGGGAGCTACAGGCTACAAGGTATACAGACTTGTAGCAAAGGACAATTACAAATATCTTGGTTCGACATCAAAGACAGCTTATAATGTAAACGGTCTGACTGGAAGTACAGCTTACACATTCAAGGTAGTTGCATACAAGAAGGTTGGCAGCAAGGAGCTCGTTGGTGAGGATGCTACAGCAAGGATCATGACAACGCCATCGGCAGTCAAGAATCTTAAGATCAGTGCCAGAAGCAATGCATCAATAACGATGAAATGGAGCAAGGTAAACAACGCTGATGGATACATAGTTTACAGATACCGCGGCAACAGAGCAGTCAAGATCAAGACCATCACAAGCAAGTCAAAGGTCGTATTTGTAAGCTCAAAGCTCAGTGCCGGAACAACGTATAAGTACAGAGTTGTGGCATACAAGAAGGATGGAAAGGCGATCGTAGAGAATGCCGGAACATATGTATCAGGATTTACACTTCCTGCAACACCTGTTGTATCAGCGAAGGCCGGAGTCAAGCAGGCGAAAATTGCATGGAAGAGAGCCAAGGGAGCAACAGGTTACATCGTATACATGTCAACATCAAAGCGTGGCACGTATAAGGCTGTTGCAACCATAAGAAAGGCAGGAACTACTTCATACACCAAGAAAGGCCTGAAGAAAGGCAAGACATATTACTTCAAGGTGCGTGCATTTAACAAGTCAGGTAAGACAACATATAAGAGTTCATACTCAACAGTAAAGAAGATCGTTGTCAAATAGTGACTGACAGTTAGATAAGGGAAAGCCGGAAATAAAACTATAAAAAGCATCCAACCGGGTGAGCCTGGAAACAGGCTTATCTGGTGGATGCTTTTTTGTTATCTATGAGGCGGAGGAATCTGTCCGCCTGAGAGATGATAAAGTCCTTAAGTGCTTTATATGGAAATACATTCGTTGTATTATTGCCTACATCGGTGCCTATGGAGGTGAATGAGTCGAGATCACTCCGCAGTCTGCTCTGTGAGAAACATAGACATTTTTTTATGGTCATATCAGGTGATGAAACCTTCGGTATGATCGGTGAGAAATCCCTGATAAACAATGGATTTGTCACATTGTAATCACCGTAGAAAAACTGTTCTGAGAAGAAATCCCGGAATGGGATGCACCTTCCCTCCGGCTGCATGCTGAGCTCGTGCATTCGGACATGGTCTATGTCGCGTGTCACACAGGTGGGAGTGTTATCGCCTGCCTCAAACTGAAAATATTGCGGCCAGAATTCCTCCACATAGGCGGCGTCCATCATGAGATGGGCAAGTATGCCAAGGTCGGCAGGTGTCATAGCTTCCACTGGATATTCTGACAATATGTGATCGATGTCCGGATATTTTGTTATGAGATCGTTCTGCCATTCCGGTCTGAAATGTGTCAGGGCTTTGTCCGTAACCGCATCTGGAAGAACGCAGCCCAGCAGGAAATCATTCAGCAGCTCCGGCTGGGATTCCTTTGAAATATGAAGTTTATCTGCGATGTATCTGCCCTCGCACAGGTGTATTATGTATCCCGGCATTGCAGCCCTCCCATATAGAATATATTTGTCAATTTGTAAAAAAGTGTACCCCCGGAGCCCCCGTAATGTCAATAAAGACAATTTCATACAAACAGTTTACTTGACTTATAATTTGTTAGGCGGTAAAGTCATAGATGGATAAATGGGATATCCATATCAGAGTAAAAGGAGAAACGTGTTGAATAACGATTACAACAAAGAACAAAACGACAAGAATGACGACAACAAGAATAATGGCAACAAAGGCAAAAACAGGAATGTCATGGTTCTGCTTGTCATCTCGGTGATATTGACACTGCTGTGCTGGAGAGCATACGACAAGATCACAAATGGAACGAAAAAAGAGATCCCGTACAGCGGATTTGTGGAGATGCTGGATTCGGGAGAGGTGGACAATGCAGAGATATATGCCAAGAAGATCAAATTTACCTCAAAGGAGTCTGATGGAACTCTGGACAAGAACACCTATGTGACTGTGAGGATAAGCGACGATAAGCTGGCAGACCGACTTAAGACGGCCCATGAGAAGTATGCCACAACATATGAGGGAAAAGACGAGAGCGGTTCAGCCATGGTCGGAACGATACTTTCATATGTGGTAATGATAGCTGCATTCTATCTGTTTCTTTCGCTCGTGACAAGGCGGAGCGGAATGATGGGCTTTGGCAAATCTAACGCAAAGGTATATATGGAGAAGAAGACCGGAGTCACATTTGCAGATGTTGCAGGAGAGGATGAGGCAAAGGAATCCCTGACTGAGATGGTCGACTTCCTTCACAACCCTAAGAAGTATATGGCTATAGGTGCAAAGCTTCCAAAGGGAGCACTGCTGGTCGGCCCTCCGGGAACCGGAAAGACACTTCTGGCAAAGGCTGTTGCCGGAGAGGCAAACGTGCCATTTTTCTCCATGTCGGGATCAAGCTTCGTGGAGATGTACGTGGGAGTCGGAGCATCGAGAGTCAGAGACCTGTTCAAACAGGCATCTGAGATGGCTCCTTGTATAATATTCATAGACGAGATAGATGCCATAGGCCAGAGCAGAGACAGCGTGAGGGGCGGTGATTCGGAGAGAGAACAGACACTGAACCAGCTTCTTGCCGAGATGGATGGATTTGACACATCCAAGGGAATAGTGATACTGGCTGCAACCAATAGGCCGGAGACACTTGACAAGGCACTCCTGAGACCGGGAAGATTTGACAGAAGAGTAATAGTTGAGAAGCCGGATCTTCAGGGTAGAATAGACACGCTGAAGGTACACTCCAGAAATGTCAAGATGGATGAGACTGTGGATCTCCGTGAGCTTGCGCTTGCCACAGCAGGTGCGGTTGGAGCAGATCTCGCCAACATAATAAATGAGGCGGCGCTCACTGCGGTCAGATCCGGAAGGAGCATGGTTTCACAGGCTGATCTGATTGGTGCGGTGGAGCTTGTATTTGCAGGAAAAGAGAAGAAGGGCAAGCTGCTCGGCGACCAGGAGAAGAAGGTCGTTGCATATCATGAAGTTGGACATGCTCTTCTGGTAGCTCTCCAGAAGCACACTGAGCCTGTTCAGAGGATAACAATAGTTCCTAGAACGATGGGTTCTCTGGGATATGTATGGCAGGTGCCTGAGGAAGAGAAGTATATGGAGACCAAGGCTGAGCTTGAGGCGAACATTGTGACGACCCTCGGCGGAAGAGCTGCAGAGGAATTGAAATTCGAGTCAGTGACCACCGGCGCGGCAAATGATATAGAGCAGGCGACCAAGACAGTGAGAGCGATGATAACCATGTACGGAATGTCAGACAAGTTCGGACTCATGCAGCTTGAGACTGTTCAGGGAAAATATCTCGACAGAAATGCAGTGCTCCAGTGTTCAGACAAGACTGCTGCAAAGGTCGATGAGGAGATTAGGAATCAGCTCAAGAAGGCATATGATGAGGCCAAGAAGCTTCTCTCAGAGCACATGAATGCGTTGGATGCCATCGCACAGTATCTGATAGAGAAGGAGTCGATAACAGGCCAGGAGTTCATGGAGATATTCAACAGAGTTGAAAATGCTGAACAAAATGTTGAACAGGAATAAAATTAAAACAATAATAAGATCAAAAAAAGAGAAGCCGGGGCTGGCAAAAAGCTCCGGCTTCTCTTTTTTCTATATCTGCTTTAGATTATATCTGCTGAAGATCGTCCAGGGTCTTGCCGTATGCCGGTAAAAACTCACACACGAAGTCGTTTACCTCAGGATAAGTCTCAGCCATCTGTGACACGGAATTCATGATCGTACCCATGGCACTGGAGAACTCGGTATTTCCCGATCCTGTCTCCTCCATGCATTTGATCAGGGCGGACAGCTTGTCAGCCGCTTTGACGAGCTTCCAAAGATATACATCATTCTCGTCGTCGGCATCCTTAAAGAATATCGGTTCATAGGCTGGTCTGAGATCGTCCGGCAGCTTGTCAAGCAGTGTGTGGCATGCGATATCTTCCACATCCTTGAAGGCTGTCTTGATATCATCGTTGTAGTATTTCACTGGGGTCGGCATGTCGCCGGTGATGATCTCCGATGCATCGTGATAGAGACCTATGAGTGCAGCTCTCTCGGCGTTCAGAGTCTTGCCGTAGCGTACATTGCCGATGGTTGCCAGTGCGTGGGCTATCATGCTCACCTCCAGGCAGTGCTCACACAGATTCTCCTCGCGGTTGTTCCTCATGAGTGCCCATCTGTCAATATATTTCATTCGTGATATAAGTGCAAAAAAGTTGTATTCCATCATAAAATCCTCGTTACTTCTGTTTATCGTTGTGGAAAAAGTTATATACCGCAGTGGCTGCAGTCTTGTTCATTCCCTGCGGGATCTCGAGATCAGCAATGCTGGCGGCACGGATCTTGTCTATGTCCTTGAAGTATGCCAGAAGAGCCTTTCTCCTTGCCGGACCGATGCCCTCAATATCGTCCAGAACTGAGTGGATCTGGGATTTGCTTCTGAGACTTCTGTGGTACTCGATTGCAAATCTGTGGGCCTCATCCTGAAGTCTTGTTATCATGTTGAAGGCCTGTGTATTTGCAGGAAAATCTATCTCCTTGTTGTTGTAATAGAGTCCTCTGGTTCTGTGGTGGTCATCCTTTACCATTCCGCATACCGGGATGTTGAGACCAAGCTCGTCAAGAACCTCCAGAGCTATGTTGACCTGACCCCGGCCGCCATCCATCATGAGTACATCAGGGTAGATATTAAACCGCTCGTCTGTGAACCTTCTTGTGAGTACCTCCCTCATGCTTGCGTAGTCATCCGGCCCGTCTATGGTCCTGAGCTTGAACTTTCTGTAGTCATTCTTCTTGGCGCGTCCGTTTTCAAATACCACCATGGATGCCACGGAGTGATAGCCGCTTATATGCGATATATCAAATGCTTCAAGGCGTCTTGCGGATGAAACTCCGATAAGCTGTGCCAGCTCATTTGCCGCACCCTCAGTGCGCTCCTTTTCACGCTTGAGCTTGTCGGCATCCTGGTTCATGACCAGAAAAGCATTGTCCTTTGCCAGCTTGAGAAGCTTCTGCTTGTCTCCCTTCTGGGGAACAATGATGTGTACCTGACTTCCCCGGCGGGCGCTCAGATATTCCTCGATGACCTTGTAGTCCTCGATCTGCTGCTCGATAATGATCTCCTTTGGCAGATATGGAGTGGAAGCGTAGTATTGCTTGAGAAAAGACTCCATGATCGTGCTGTAAGCCTCAGCATTTACGCCGCTCATGTGGTAGTGTTCCCTGCCGATCATCTTGCCTGATCTTATGAAGAATATGGATATGACACACTCATTTCCAAGATCGGTGGCCATGGCGATCACATCCCTGTCGTCTGCGCTTGTGTCACCGACTCTCTGGGTGGACTCAATGTGATGGATGCTCTTTATCAGATCCCTGATCTCGGCGGCCTGTTCAAATTCCATATCCTCGGACAGCTCCTTCATCTGCTTTTCGAGATCCCTGATCACATGACCGTGGTTGCCGTTCAGAAAGCTTATGGCATCCTGGACATTTTTGTTGTAATCCTCCTTGGAGATATATCCCTGACAGGGCGCCATGCACTGCTTTATCTGGTGATACAGGCAGGGCCTTTCAAGGCCCATATCCCTTGGCAGAACCTTGTTGCAGCTCCTGATGTGATACAGCTTTTTCAGCAGCTCTATGATATCCTTCACCGCTTTGGAATTGGTGTATGGGCCGAAATATTTGGAGTGATCCCGTTTCATCTGATGGCTGTACAGTATGCGCGGGTAATCCTCCTCTACAGTAATGCGGATATAGGGATAACCCTTGTCATCCGTGAGCATGGTGTTGTAATGCGGTCTGTGCTCCTTTATAAGGTTGCACTCTAGAACGAGAGCCTCGATCTCTGAACCGCAGACAATATATTCAAACCATGCAATATGGGATACCATCTTCTGAATCTTCGGGGATTTCTTGTAGCCGGTCTGGAAATACTGATGTACTCTGTTGTACAGATCTATGGCTTTTCCTACATATATAATATGATCCCCCGAATCGTGCATGAGATATACTCCTGGGACATGGGGGAGCTTCTTAAGTTCTTCTTCAAAATCAAACATGTCATTCACCTCAAAAATCTTAGATAAGTATATCACTATACTTACTATCATGTCATTCTTTCATCAGAAAATTTGAAAAATAAAAAAGGATTTTGAGAAAAAACGGAGAATAATAAAAATGTGTGGTAAGAAATATTGATCATGTGATAGGAGAGATTCTATGACGATACGGGAACAGCAGGAAAAAAGGGAGCACGAAGTGCTCAGCAGATATGCGGCGTTCAGTGATCAGTCCACAGGACGTGACAGACCGGAGGAGCAGTGCGACCTCAGAACGGTCTACCAGAGAGACAGGGACAGGATACTCCACTGCAAGGCGTTCAGGAGACTTAAGCATAAGACTCAGGTATTTCTGTCGCCGGGTGATGATCACTACAGGACCAGACTGACCCATACTCTGGAGGTGTCGCAGATAGCAAGGACGATAGCCAGATCACTCAGGCTTAACGAGGATCTGACGGAGGCGATAGCGCTGGGACATGACCTGGGACATACGCCATTTGGACATGTCGGTGAGCGGACACTTGCGGCCTGCGCGGGCAATAATTTCAGCCACAATGTTCAGAGCGTAAGGGTTGTGGAACGTCTTGAGAACCGTGGTGAGGGACTTAATCTCACCTGGGAGGTCCGGGACGGAATGCTAAACCATAAGACATCATGCACTCCGCATACGCTGGAGGGACAGTGTGTGAGACTGGCGGACAAGATAGCGTACGTCAATCATGATATAGATGATGCGATAAGGGGTAACATATTGAAGGAGGAGGATCTTCCGACCAATATCACCGACATTCTCGGGAAGAATACCCGCACCAGACTGAACTGTCTCATACATGATGTGATAAATACGAGTCAGGACAAGGATTATGTCGGTATGTCGGCGGAGATCGGGGATGCTCTGGGGAAGCTGAGAACATACATGTTCAGATATCTCTACACTAACCCGATAGCCAAGAGCGAGGAGCTCAAGGCCGACAAGATGCTGAGGATATTGTATGAATACTTCATTGAGGACGCCAGCAGGCTGACAAATGAATGTGTTGAGATGATATATATGGGAGAGGATCCCAAGACAGTCGTGTGCGACTACATAGCTGGTATGACAGACAATTATGCGATAGAGACATTTAAGAGTATATATATACCGAAGTCCTGGAAGGTCTGAGCATACCTGACAAACAGGAGGAATCGAATTGTATTATTCGGATGACGTGATAAATGAAGTCTTGTCAAGAAATGATATAGTGGATGTTATCGGAAGCTACGCAAGCCTTAAGAAGAAGGGCGCGAATTACGAGGCATGCTGTCCGTTCCATCATGAGAAGACTCCGTCATTTAAGGTCAACAGGGAAAAACAGATGTATCACTGCTTCGGCTGCGGAGTCGGTGGCAACGTGTTTACATTTGTCATGGAATATGAGAACCTCAATTTCCCGGAGGCTGTGGAGAGACTTGCGGAGAGGGCTGGAGTACAGCTCCCTGAGAAGTCCATGAATGCCCAGGAGAGGTCGAGGGAGCAGTATAAGATAACGCTCAGGGAGATGAACAAGACTGCGGCTGCATATTTTCATTATATATTGAAGCACAGCCAGCATGGTGAGAAGGCTTATGAGTATTTTCACGAGACAAGAGGTCTCTCTGATGAGACGATAAATAAATTTGCGCTTGGATATTCAGATATATACAGGGATGATCTGTACAGGTATCTGAAGAGCAAGGGATATACAGATGATCAGATGAAGGGCTCGGGACTTGTTGAGATCAGCGAGAAGGAAGGCGGTGTGGACAAGTTCTGGAACAGAGCCATGATCCCGATACTGGATATAAACGGCAAGGTCATCGCATTTGGCGGACGAGTCATGGGCGATGGAAAACCGAAATATATAAATACCAGTGATACTGCGGTGTTCGACAAGAGCCATACGCTGTTTGCCATGAACATAGCAAGGCGGAGCAGGAGAAAAGGATTTATATGCTGTGAGGGATATATGGATGTCATCTCCATGCATCAGGCAGGATTTGACAATGCCGTGGCATCCCTTGGAACGGCATTTACATTTGGACATGCTGGGATAATAAAGAGATATGCCGATGAGGTTTATCTGGCGTACGACAGTGACGGCGCAGGCGTGGAGGCGACGAAGAAGGTCATAGCAATTCTCCGGGAGGTCGGAGTCGGCGCAAGGGTCATCAATATGAGACCGTACAAGGATCCCGATGAGTTCATACAGAACCTTGGAAGCGAGGCATTTGAGGAGAGGATAAAGAAAGCTGAGAGCGGAATGATGTTCCTTGCAAGGATATATTCTGAGGAATATGACCAGAGCGATCCGGGTGAGCTGACCAAGTTCCAGAACCAGATAGCGAGGGAACTGGCATATATTGAGGACGACCTGGAGAGAAATAATTATGTCGATGCCATAGCGAGGAAATATGTGATCGACAAGGATGCCCTTGCCGCGAAGGTACATGCCTACGGTGTTGCGGGCACGGCAAAGCCGGAGATAGTGGAGCGGGAGACCCGCAGACTCCAGGAACAGCAGGGCTATGAAGAGTTCCCGGGAGACCAGAGCGCGGGAGCTCCGGGAAGACCTGAGACAAAGGATAATAAGACCGCCAAGCTGCTGCTCACATGGCTTGTGAACCGGCCGGAGCTGTTTGCCAGACTTGACGGCGTGGTGAGTGAGGCGGACTTTGAGCCGGGAATATACCGGACCGTAGCGGACAAGCTGTACTCACAGTACAGGGAGAAGCACAAGGTTGAGCCCGCTGTGGTGGTGAACACATTCCAGGATGTGGAGGAACAGAGACTGGTGGCAGGCATGCTCCAGACAGATCTGGCGATAGACATGACCGAGGAGGAGGTTGGCAATGCCATAACCGAGGTCGTGAAAAAGATAAAGCTTGCCAGCATAAAAAAGCAGCTTGAGAGCGAGAATGACATGATGAAGGTTCAGCAGCTCATCAAGGACAGGAAAAAGATAGAAAAGTTTAAAGTTATTTTATAAGAAATAAACAATACATTATGTGGAGGAAAGATATGAGTACAATGGATGCGATCAATTCAAATGAAGACAAGTATATGATCAAGGTGAGTGAGGACGATGCGATCAACGCAAAGTTCAACACAAAGCTTCAGGAATTGCTTGACATAGCTCACAGCAAGAAGAACGTTATAGAGGACACAGAGCTCATCAAGCATTTTAACGATCTCAAGGAGGTTGCCCTTGATCTGGATACCATGCAGAAGATCTTCAATTTCCTTGAAAAGAACGGTGTGGACATACTTCAGATAACAGATGACGATGAGGAGGAGCCAACACTTGACGAGGACGTGATCGCTGAGGGCGAGGATGTTGAGAAGATAGATTTCACAGATACAGGTGATATATCAAGCACAACACAGGATCCTGTCAAGATGTACCTGAAGGATATAGGAAAGGTGCCTCTGCTCAGCGCGGAGGAGGAGATAGAGCTTGCCAAGAGAATGGAGGCAGGCGATGAGATGGCAAAGAAGAAGCTTGCTGAGTCCAACCTCAGACTTGTTGTAAGTATAGCCAAGAGATATGTTGGACGTGGAATGTTATTCCTCGATCTAATACAGGAGGGTAACCTCGGTCTGCTCAAGGCCGTGGAGAAGTTTGATTACAGAAAGGGTTACAAGTTCTCAACATATGCGACATGGTGGATCAGACAGGCCATCACAAGGGCCATCGCAGATCAGGCGAGAACCATAAGAATCCCGGTTCATATGGTTGAGACCATCAACAAGGTTACCAGAGTGAGCAGAGATCTGCTTCAGAAGCTCGGCAGAGAGCCGCTTCCAGAGGAAGTCGGAGAGGTTATGGGACTTCCAAAGGAGAGAGTTCAGGAGATCATGAAGATCGCACAGGAGCCTGTATCACTGGAGACTCCTATCGGTGAGGAGGAGGACAGCCATCTTGGAGATTTCATACAGGATGAGAGTATCCCTACACCTGTTGAGGCGACAAACCAGACACTGCTGCACGAGCAGCTCGACGAGGTAGTCAGCACACTTACAGAGAGAGAGCAGAGAGTTATAAAGCTCAGATTTGGATGGGATGACGGAAGACCAAGAACCCTTGAGGAAGTCGGCAAGGAGTTCAATGTCACAAGAGAGCGTATCAGACAGATCGAGGCAAAGGCGCTCAGAAAGCTGAGACATCCTAACAGAAGCAGAAAGCTCAAGGATTTCCTGTATAACTAGCAGAGAGGACCGCGCGATCTGGCATGGATGGTGCGAGGATAATAATTATGAAAGATATAGAATTGTCACTTCGTATGAAGACTGTTGCCGACATGGTAAAGCCCGGCGGCAGAGTGTGTGATATTGGATGCGACCATGCATTTGTGTCCATATACCTTGTGGCAAATGGCATATCGGACCGGGTCATAGCATCAGATGTTAGAACCGGTCCGTGTGCTATAGCCAGGGATAATATAGCCAGGTGGAATATGACAGACCGTATTGATCTGAGACTCGGAAACGGACTTGCAACCATATCTCCGGGTGAGGTGGATTCCATCATAATAGCCGGCATGGGAGGAATCCTCATAACGGATATACTTGAAGCCGGCATGGATGTGGTACAGTCAGCCGGTCAGCTCGTGCTGCAGCCCCAGTCGGAGACAGAGCATTTGAGAAGGTACATCGCAGAGAATGGCTGGAAGATCACAGAAGAAAAAATGCTGATAGATGCTGGCAAATACTACGTTGTACTGAACGTGGATGTGACAGCACAGGATTTTGGTAATAAGTCAGCCATGGATGAAGTATATTATAAATACGGATATTACCTCATACATAATCATGACAAGATCCTCGGAGAGTATCTGAGGGATAAGCTTGATTCGACCGGAAAAGTTCTTGAAGGACTGAAGAATGCGGATACGGTCAATGCCAGACGGCGTGCCGGTGAGCTCACGCATGAAAAGGAATGCATGGAAGAGGCATTGAGACTTATATAGGATATGGAGTAGATATTTATATGGGTGATGAGCAGAGAAGTATAACATCATTAAAGACAACTGCAAAGGAGTGGGCGAGGAAAGTCGGTATCGATTCGGTCGACAGGCTGAACGAGATGATCGATTCAGGAAAGGGACTGGAGCTCATACTGGTATGCGAGGCTATGCAGAGTAACTGCATGTATGAGATAGCCAGAAAAGTCTCCGAACAGAAGCGCAGGATAATACTGATATCCGGGCCGAGCTCGGCGGGCAAGACAACACTTTCCCACAGACTCAGTATCCAGCTTCGTGCCATGGGACTCAGACCACATGCGATAGCTGCGGATAACTATTTTGTGAACCGTGAAGACAATCCGAAGGATGAGAATGGCAACTATGATTTCGAGTGCCTGGAGGCCATGGATCTTGAAACACTTAATAGGGATATGACAAGGCTGTTGGACGGTGAAGAGATAGAGCTTCCGGTTTTCAACTTCAAGACCGGAGTGAGGGAATATCATGGGGACCTTCTCAAAATAGGTGAAAATGATGTTATCATCATGGAAGGAATCCATTCGCTTAACCCGAAGATGACATACGGCCTGGCGGATGAAGACAAGTACAAGATATACATAAGTCCTCTTAATCAGTTGTACGTTGAAGGTGAGGACGGCGAGCCGGCAAAGGTTTCAACCATAGACAGCAGACTGCTCAGGAGAATAGTCAGAGACAGCAGGACCAGAGGGAACGATGTGGAGAAGACACTTTCCATGTGGAGCTCAGTCAGAAGGGGAGAGGAGAAATATATCTTCCCATATGAGAGCGAGGCTGATGAGATGTTTAACTCGGGACTGTTGTACGAATATACCGCCATACGGCGTGAGGCGAGACCATTGCTGCTCGGGGTAGATGAGACTTCAGAGCATTACCAGGATGCGGCGAGACTTCTGCGTCTGATAGATATGTTCCACGATATAGACACGGAATACATACCTGCCAATTCCATACTCAGAGAATTTATAGGTGGCGGATGCTTCAGGATATGATGAAGGTTCACACAAGGATATAGAATAACCAATAAGAATAACCAGTAGCATAAAAAATACGGCACAGAGGCAAATCAAATGTCTCCGTGCCGTATTTTTTGTTCAAAATATAAGAAAAATACTATGAAAGGGAATGAGTTGGACTGTAAGCCGGGTTATGTCGAGAGTGATCATCTATCTAGGATTTATGTTACCATAAAACTCAAGCAACCTACCTGGAATGCAGCGGGCAACTGTATCATTCCACAAGCTCCTTTGCAGAAGCTATATTTGGTCTTGCTTCGGATGGGGTTTACAGAGCCTGTCATGTTACCATGGCAGCGGTGAGCTCTTACCTCGCCTTTCCACCCTTACCATACGAATATGGCGGTATATTTCTGTTGCACTGGCCTGGGAGTCGCCTCCACCGGACGTTATCCGGCATCCTGCCCTGTGAAGCCCGGACTTTCCTCACCTGCAAAAATGCAGCCGCGATCACTTATCCAACTCATATAATCTTATAACAAATCACCGGCAAAAAGTAAAGTGAAAATAATCAAAAAACAACGAATGTAGTTTTTAAAACTACTTAACACAGTTAAGAATGCTTGATGTGGATTGCGATTCATGATATAATCTATAGCAAAGACGAGCAGACTAATATATGACTTCAGGCATATGGCGCACACAGCGCTGGAAAGGACTAACAATGGAAGATGTATATTTAACTAATAGAGATTATGTGAAGATAAAGAATCTGAATCTGGTGAGCTACGGTGGCAATCAGAACTGGTCAAAGTCAAAGAAGATGCAGAAGGTCGGATGTGGTGTTATAGCCATGGCAGACCTCACGATGTATCTTGCTGAGCAGAATCCGAATATGATGACCGATGCCATCCGAAAGATCAACAAGCCAAAAGGCTTATACAACAAGCATGACTATCTTGAGTATGTGAGATTTTTCTATGTGCACTACGTGATACTTCTCATGCACAAGGGTATGCTGGGAATAGCACTCAAGCATACGATGAACAGATATTTCATGCTGAACGACATAGGGCTCAAGGCAAAGTGGAAGATGATGCAGTCCGATGAATCGATGCTGAGAGATATAAGACATCTCATAAGAAAGAATAAGCCGGTCATACTGGCCATAGGACCTAACAGATACAATCCATTTGGCAAGAAGGGTATCAGCCTTTATGTGGACAAGGACGGTGAGCTGAAGAGCTCCATCAGGGAGAATGTCCACTCACATTATGTGACTGTTACAGGAGTGTGCACCATAAAAGGAAGAGAATATCTTGTTGTATCTTCATGGGGAAAGAAGTATTATATAGACTATAAGGAATACAGGAATTACGTGAATAACGTCGGTGACAAGTTCACGAGCGGGATATTATATATCCAGGGATTATTATAAGATTTTACACCAGGAGGACATTGTATGAACGCAGTAGAATGTATCAAGACCAGAAGAAGTGTGAGAAAGTTTACAGATGAGATGGTGAGTGTTGACACGGTCAGAGAGATTGTTGAGCTGGCGTCATATGCGCCATCATGGAAGAATACACAGGTTATCAGATATACACTTGTGGAGGATCCGGAGATCATCGCTAAGATAGCTGCAGAGGGCGTTATGGATTTCCCTCTCAACCAGAAGACAGTCAGCAGAGCGAAGCAGCTCATGATAGTCACCAAGAAGGACGGAATATGTGGCTATGAGAAGTCAGGAGAGTTCAGCACAAGCAAGGGCAGCGAGTGGGAGATGTTCGATGCCGGTATAGCAACCCAGACATTCTGTCTTGCCGCTCATGATAAGGGCGTTGGAACAGTCATACTCGGAATATTTGACGATGCAAAGGTAGGAGAGATAGTTGGTATTCCTGATGGACAGACTGTTGCCGCAGTTGTGGCTATGGGTTATCCTGCATTTGCACCGGAGATGCCGCCTAGAAAGTCAGTGGACGACCTTCTCACAGTGAAGTAGATCACAGAACGGTACAATTACATATAAAAAGAAATTGATGTAAGCTGCACTTTAGTATACACTAAGTGCAGCTTTTTTTAATAAGGAGGCAACATGGCAGACAGGATTTCTTCAAAGGCTGATGTTCTTAAGAGCCTGTATGGAAAATTGAAGTATTCGAGAGTGGAAAAGCTGAAGATAGTAACCGGAGCTGAGCTTGATGCCGATCCGTATGGACTTGCGGCGGAGATAGCAGAAGAATTTGCCGGAGGGTATATCGTGGTCAGAAGCTCGTCCTCAAATGAAGACGGACTCAACACTTCGAATGCCGGTCACTATGAGAGTATTCTGGGAGTGGACCCTTCAGACGGAGAGGCGGTAGTAAGGGCAGTCAGGGAAGTGCTGGATTCATATAAATGTGATCTGGACGATGTGTCCGGCGAACAGGTTCTCATACAGAGACAGATCACGAATATCAGCTACAGCGGCGTTATATTTTCAAGGGAGATCAAGAAGGACAGGCCATATTATACGATAACCTACGATGATTCATCCACAGACGCGGTTACAAGCGGAAGGGGAGGAAAGACGGTATACATAATCAGGAATGTGGACTGTGATGAGCTGCCGGCGAACTGGGCTGCGCTCATCAGATCCATGCGTGAGCTGGAGGAGATGCACCCTGAATATCCACTGGATGTGGAGTTCGCAATAGATGAGGACAATACAGTCACGATATTTCAGATGAGACCTCTTGCAGCCAGCATCAATGGTGTTCACTCCGATGTCGATGACGAAGAGGTGTTCAGGACTGTTTTGGAGGCTGAGGATACATACAGGGAGATCAGCAGCCTGGTTGGGGACAGGAACACCATATTGTCGGATATGGCATTCTGGAATCCTGCGGAGATCATAGGTGAAAATCCCCATCCGCTTGACTATTCCCTGTACAGGGAGATCATCACGTCTGCGGCATGGAATCAGGGACTCAGCTACATTGGTTACAGAGAGGTGGATGGAGACCTCATGTATAAGCTTGGCAACAAGCCGTACATATCTCTTAAGAAGTCGTTCCTGGGGCTGATGCCGGATGAACTGGATGACAGGCTGGAGGCGAAGCTTCTGAAGTATTATGATAAGAAGCTTATAGATGATCCGACCGCCCATGACAAGATAGAATTTGAGATAGCATTTTCCGAATATGACTTCTCGACGGAGGACAAGCTGGGGACACTGACGGAAGCCGGGTTCACCAGGGAGGAGATTGCGGACCTCTCGGATTCGCTGTTCAATCTGACAAACAATGCGATATGCAATTTCAATAGAAACAGGATGAAGGATCTCAGGGCTCTTAACGGCCTTCGTGTCCACCGTGAGAATACGAGAAGCAACTGGCTTATGGCGCACAATGATGTGGTAACGCTGATACAGTATTTTGTACAGCTCATAGAGAGCATAAAGCATTACGGAACCCCGAAATTTGCGCGACAGGCGAGACTGGCATTCATATCGAAGGCGATTAGCAGATCCCTTGTGTACAGAGGATATTTTACGGACAAAGAGATAGACGATTTTATGATGTCGATATATACTGTTGCGTCGGAGTACGATTCTGACTTTCAGGATCTGGTGGACGGCAGGATAACAAGAGTTACATTTGATGAAAAATATGGACATCTGCGTTCAGGCACATACGACATAACCTGCGAGACATACGCCCAGCGCGAGTTCGACCTGTCCAAGGGAAGCGCTGCTGCGAGAAAGCAGAGGCAGACCATAGAGGAGCTTAAGCATAATCCTTTGGATTCGGTTAAGCTCATGGAGGCACTTGAGGATATAGGCTTTTATGTGGACCTCAGGGAATTTCTGGATTTCCTCAAGGATTCCATGGAGGAGAGGGAATTCTTCAAGTTCGAGTTCACCAAGACATTAAGCCTTGCCATAGACATACTTATAGATATAGGCGATAAACTTGGCATAAGCAAGGAAGACATGGCATATCTTGAGGTGCCGGATATTCAGCTTATGGTGAACAGACCTGCGGAATTCACAGGCGATATATGGAGAAAGAACATAGATCAGAACAAAAAGAAATTCCAGAGGGCGTCCATGCTTATACTGCCGGATGTCATATATGATCCGTTGCAGTTAAAATGCATAGAGATATGGGAGGCCAGACCTAACTTCATAACATCTGAATGCGTCACGGGTGACATTCTCCTGCTTGAAAATTATGAGAATGAGGATCACGAGGATGTGGCTGACGTTCAGGATAAGATAGTAGTTCTCCCGAAGGCGGATCCGGGATATGATTGGATATTTGCAAAGGGGATAAAAGGATTTATAACGAAATACGGCGGAGTTGCATCCCACATGGCGATAAGGTGTGCGGAGTTCAACATCCCGGCGGCAATAGGCTGCGGAGACTGCATATACAGTTTCGTGGAAAAACAGCAGACGGTGACGCTCGACTGTGCACACAGTAAGATAACAAAGGGGGTATAGGTTTTATGTTACATGCACTTATAACACAGCGGGAAGGACACAATATGTATGGAAAATATACGGACGTTCTCGAGGCTGCTTATGTGGAGTTCTATGAGAGCCTTGGAATAAGACTCAGACCGGTATCCAACTTTACAAAAAACTTTGATGAGATAGTGGATGAACAGTTTGATCTCCTGATAGTGACAGGGGGCGGAACGCTCCATCCGAGACATTATGTGGAGCCGCACAATGCAGAGCTGCAGCCGCACCGTGATGCGCTAGAGGAGCAGCTCATAATGTACTGCGTCCAGAATGAGATCCCAGTGATAGGCGTGTGCAGGGGAATGCAGCACATAAATGCGCTGTTTGGCGGTAAGATAAGTTATTCCGCGCGCTTTAAGGTGCCAAGACCCAGAGGCACAGACCACATGGCAAGGATAGTCAAGACGGACAGATATATCAAGGTAAACAACTTCCACAGCGACTGTGTCTATCTGGAAAATCTGTCGACGATGTTCTATCCGATAGTGGTCGATGAGGAGAATGAATCTGTCGAGGCATTTGTATCACCGACGATGAGCATACTTGCCTTTCAGTGGCATCCTGAGCGTATATTTGAGAGCGAGGAAGGACGGCTTTTTACAAGACATCTTATACAGGATTTCCTTGGGCTTCCGAGAGATGATGTGAAACCGGCGATAGATTAACGTTGAAATGCCATATGAAAGATGCTAAAATAAACTAGCGTATACTTATGAGATAGAAAAGTTGCGATGGAGGCACTATTATGGAGAACGGAAAAGCTAAACAGCTTTTAGATAGAATACAGGATATAGTTGGAGATGGACAGAACGTTCCATTTGCAGCAGGTAAGGTACTGGTCAACAAGGAAGAGGTTCTTGAGATCGTTGAGGAGCTCAAGACTACTATAGATCTGGAACTCAAGGCATATCATGAGATCACAGACAAGAGAAGCAAGATCATCAAGGAGGCAGAGCAGGAGGCCGATGAGATCATCGCGGAGGCCGAGGAGACTGCATCCAGGATCAGGCTTACAAAGCCAAGCCCGCTCTTTGTGGACCGCAAGGTCAAGAGCCTTGGCAAGCAGGACAGGCAGGCGCTCAGAACGGCCAACGAGATATATGCGGCATCTATCATTTATACAAATGAGATGCTGATGGAGATCAACGAGACCGTGAACCAGGCATATAATATGATAAGCATGGAGAGCGACAGAGTCCTTGATTCTCTGAGAAAGAAATCTGAGATCATTGAGAACAACAAGAAGGAGCTCATGGAAGGTCTCATGGATATGAAGAAGCAGGAGCGCTATGCCGATATACTGGAGATCAGCCAGCTTCTGGCGAATGAGCTGTATTACGAGAAGAACAAAGCCAAGGATGAGGAGCACAAGGATAAGAACGGTGAGCCGGAGATGGTTCAGTGGGAGTTCGATTTTGAAGATAAGAAGGAGCCTGAACCGATCCGGGTGAAGGCATCCAGGGAACCGGTCAAGAGTGTCCAGAGGGAGACTGACGATGCGGATTCTTCGATACATGTCATAAAAGACAGTGATCATGACGATAAGATGAGACGCTTTGGAGACAGAACACCGGTGAGACTTGAGGAGTCGATAACGGATGCGAGTGCCAAGGGAAGCGACTCAGACAAGAACGGCAGACCTGATTTCAGAATAGGCGGACGTATATCCGATGCCTATGATGACGTGGATGACGGAGTCGTATAAAAGTTTCGTGCAACATGCAGGGGACGCGCTAGTTTTGAATATTAAAGCCTGATAAGTTGGCGGCTGATACTTTACAGGGGGTAACGTGTCGAATAGCACATTATATGATGCAGCAACACAGCATGCATGGCATTGCGCCGGAGCATGGGAGATCATATAATGGTGGTGTCGTCGACAGGAGGCAACATTTAATATTATATACAAATAAATCAACCTAAAACGCGGAGGTAAAAAGTTATGGGAATTTTAAAGAGATTTAAGGACATTATGTCATCAAACATCAATGCACTTCTTGACAAGGCAGAGGATCCTGAGAAGATGATAGATCAGTACCTCAGAGACCTTCAGGAGGATCTCAGAAAGGTTAAGTCAGAGACTGCAACTGTTATGGCAGAGGAGCAGAGATGCAAGAGACAGCTTGATGAGTGTGACGCAGAGATCGCAAAGATGCAGACATATGCAGAGAAGGCACTTGTAGCAGGTAACGAGGGCGATGCAATGAAGTTCCTCGAGAAGAAGAACCAGCTCACGCAGAAGCAGGTAGCTCTTCAGCAGGCATATGATGCAGCAGCAGCTAACGCAGCCAAGATGAGACAGATGCATGACAAGCTCACAAAGGATGTCAGCGATCTCAATGCAAGAAAAGAGACTATCAAGGCAAAGGTTCAGGTTGCTAAGACTCAGGAGCGTATGAACAAGATGATGAGCGGTATCGGCGATTCATCAGCTTCACTTGATGCATTTTCAAGAATGGAAGCAAAGGCAGACGCTATGCTTGACAAGGCAAATGCAATGAGCGAGCTCAATTCATCAAGCGCAGATTCAATAGATGATCTTGCAAGCAAGTATGATGCAGCTCCAAATGCAGACGTTCAGGATGAGCTTGCAGCACTTAAGGCAAAGATGGGATTATAATATTCCAAACATATTGCAGAACAGAGAGGAGTGCACTACATGGGTTTATTTTCAAATCAGTTTGCTAATGTTGTAGAATGGGAAGAGTACAGAGATGACGTCATCTTCTGGAAGTGGACAAATAGAGAGATCAAGAAGGATTCAAAGCTTATAATCAAACCGGGACAGGATGCTATATTCCTTTATAACGGAGCGGTTGAAGGTATATTTACCGAGTCTGGAAACTACACTATTGATTCACAGATCATACCATTCCTTTCAACACTCAAGGGATTTAAGTTCGGATTCAATTCAGGACTTCGCGCAGAGGTTCTGTTTGTGAATACAAAAGAGTTTACATGTAACTGGGGAACCAGTTCGCCGATCAGACTTCAGGCACCGGGACTTCCGGGCGGACTTCCTGTGAGATCAAATGGTAAATTCTCATTCAAGATAGACGATTATAATGTTCTAATAGAGAAGGTTGCAGGTATAAAGCAACAGTTCACAGTCGATGACATAAGAGACAGGATAAGAGGTATCCTGGACGGACTGCTGATGAAGTGGATCACAAAGGTTGGCGGAGACGTATTCAATCTTATGGCCAATTCCGTTGATATAGCTAAGGGTATCAAGGAAGATCTGGACATGGAACTCTTGGGAATCGGACTTACGATAACTGATTTCAGAATAAGCGAGTTTACATATCCTGAGAATATACAGAAGCGTGCTGATCAGGCTGCTGAGTATTCTATGATAGGGGATATGAACAGATTCCAGCAGGTGAATATGGTTGATTCCATGGCAAGGGGTGGCCGTACAGGAACAGCCGGAAGCAATGCAACGGATATGGCAAATGCCATGGTAGGAATGCAGATGGGAATGGCTATGGCAGGTCAGATGGCCGGAGCTATGAACCAGATGAACAATGCAGCAACGCAGGCAGCGGGAACCGGAACAGCCCCAAAGTTCTGTCCTAACTGTGGACAGCCAACTAACGGTGCGAAGTTCTGTGGCAACTGTGGAACGAAGCTGATCTAAAGACAAATACATTATAATTGAATAATGATATTTTCAAATAAACGCTGTTATGATATACTAGGCAGATGGAATAAAACATATGTTTGGTATATATAACGGCGTTTTTTACGTCACAGGATACAGGAGGAATTATGGCAGGACTTAACGATATGCAGGAACAGGCCTGTGAGCATGTGGATGGGCCACTGCTCATACTTGCGGGAGCAGGAAGCGGAAAGACCAGGGTTATCACACACAGGGTAGCCTATCTCATGGAGCACGAAGGAGTTAATCCTCTGAACATACTGGCGATCACATTCACCAACAAGGCGGCCCGTGAGATGCGAGAGAGAGTTGATCTGATAGTTGGGGACGGAGCTGACAGGGTATGGGTCAGCACATTTCATTCGCTGTGTGTGAGGATACTCAGAAGATATGCTGATAAGATCGGCTATGGCAAGAACTTTGATATATATGATTCGGATGACCAGAAGAGTACGGTGAAGAGTATACTCAAGGATTTTCAGATAGACCCGAAGAGGTATCCCGAGAAGATGTTCATGGCGGAGATATCCAAGGCCAAGGAGAAGTATCTGTCACCTGATGAATTTGCAAAAAAGAATGTTGCAGACTATGCAGGAACAAAGGCAGCAGAGGTGTACACTGAGTATCAGAGTCGTCTTAAGAAGAACAATGCGATGGACTTTGACGATCTTATTTACAAGACGGTGGAGCTGTTCGAGCACAATCCTGATGTCCTTGATACATATCAGAATAGATTCAGATATATCATGGTTGACGAGTATCAGGATACTAATCACATACAGTTCCTGCTGGTCAAGATGCTTGCGAGAAAATACAGGAACCTGTGTGTGGTGGGAGACGATGATCAGTCCATATACAAGTTCAGAGGAGCGAATATAACCAATATCCTGAACTTTGAGAAGGAATATGAGGATGCGAAGGTTATCAAGATGGAACAGAACTATAGATCCTGTGGCAATATACTTGCCGCAGCGAATGCAGTCATACAGCACAATGCAGGCCGTAAGGATAAGGCTCTGTGGACGGATAAGGATGCCGGTGAGAAGATCTCGTTTGAGCAGTGCGATTCGGAATATGCAGAGGGAGATATGGTGGCGAGCCGTATCAAGACTCTTGTCAGACAGGGAGTGGACTACAGGGATATAGCTATCCTCTACAGGACGAATGCACAGTCCCGTGTGCTCGGAGAGAAGATGGTGTATGCGAACATACCATACAGAGTATATGGCGGCACAAACTTCTATGCCCGAAAGGAGATCAAGGATGTTCTGGCATATCTCAAGGTCATCAACAATTCCACTGACAACCTGTACTTCAGGAGAGTGGTAAATGTTCCGAAGAGAGGTATAGGCGAGGCGAGTCTCAGCAAGGTTGAGTCATTTGCGGATGCGTATGGATTGTCGATGATGGATGCTGCGGCGAGAGCTGACGAGATACCGGGAATGGCTGCCAAGACCTCGGCTAAGATCAGGCAGTTTGCGGAGCTTATCACATCATTCAGGGATATGCTGGCGGATGGTGAGAGCCTTGACTCGGTGTACGACAGGATCCTTGAGGATACGGGTTATGAGTCAGAGCTCATAGCAGAGCACACAGAGGAGGCCATGACTAGGCTTGAGAATATCGATGAACTCCGCAACAAGGTGGTGGAATTCACAGAGGATAATGAGGAGGCAGGGCTCAGCGAGTTCCTGGAGGAGATAGCGCTTGTGTCTGACCTCGATGCCATGTCGGAGGATGACAATCAGGTCAAGCTGATGACTCTCCACAGTGCCAAGGGTCTGGAGTTCCCATACGTATTTATATGCGGAATGGAGGACAGAGTATTTCCTAGTGGAATGGCACTCAACTCAGATGATCCCGATGCTCTTGAGGAGGAGAGACGTCTGTGTTACGTGGGTATAACCAGAGCCATGAAAAAGCTGTACCTGAGTGCGGCGAAGGAACGAATGATGCATGGTAACAGGGTGTACAGCGATGTGTCCAGATTCATAAGAGAGATCCCACCTATGCTGTTTGAGCATGAAGCTGATATGAAGAATATGGCAAAGCGAAGAGAGTCGGAGTCTGTCGACAGATATAACAGAGGTGAAGGACGCAGAGATGCGTATGGAAGTTCATATGGTGATACATATGCCGGCTATGGCGGTGGAAGAACCGCTGGAGCAGCCTCAGGCAGAAGCTATGGACAGAAGAATCCATACAGCAGCTATGCAAAACAGCAGTCATACGGGCAGCCGTCTTCCCAGCTTTCGTTCGGCAAAGCCTTTGTGGTAAACAGTGTTGGCAAGCCGGATTATGCTGTTGGAGACAG
Source organism: Coprococcus sp. TF11-13 (assembly GCF_003481085.1). Taxonomy (NCBI): domain Bacteria; kingdom Bacillati; phylum Bacillota; class Clostridia; order Lachnospirales; family Lachnospiraceae; genus Coprococcus; species Coprococcus sp. TF11-13. The sequence goes on from NZ_QUKK01000005.1 coordinate 66,585, forward strand.
AGTCAGACATATTAAGTTTGGTCCGGGTACTGTGGAGGCTTTGGAGAAGGGCGATAAGGATTACGAGGTTACAGTGAATTTCGACAGATGCGGTGTCAGGAAGATGTTTGCTTCGTTTGCAAAGCTCAAAAAATGCGAGTAGTCAATTAAACCGCATGTTAGATTTATTTATAAAATACATATAGAAATAATCAAAACCGTATGCTATAATTTTGGTATGTGTTGGGAGATAATAACTGTATGTTTCTTCTCTCAAATCAATATAATATAATGAAACCCGTTACAGGGTTAAGAAAGGGTGGAATGTAACGATGAAGAGTAGTGACGTAATCTTAGTTAAAGGCGATGCAACAGAAGAGAAGGCAAAGAGCACATTATTTGTGATCTTGGTTATCATTGGTGCCGTTGCTGCTATTGCAGGTATTGCATATGCAGTATATTCATATCTTACACCAGACTTCCTTGATGATTTTGATGATGACTTCGACGATGATTTCGACGATGACTTCTTCGATGATGAGGAAGATACAGATGAGGCAGAGCCAGCAGCAGAAGCAGCCGAGGCGGCAGACGCTGAGTAATTCGTACTGTATTATATAGAAGAATATGGTAGTATAAAGATACGCTCTATCCATTGAGGATAGAGCGTATTTTTTTGCCATCTACTAAAAAAAATGGAAGATAGGACGAAACGTCATGATAAAAGGTATAAAAAATGCGGATAACAGGAATCGAACCTGCACCCCGAAGGACTAGATCCTAAGTCTAGCGCGTCTGCCAGTTCCGCCATATCCGCTTAATTCTCCGTAAAATAAAAATAGCCCCTCATACCAGAAGGGAAATAGTGAGCCATCGGGGACTCGAACCCCGGACAACTTGATTAAAAGTCAAGTGCTCTACCGCCTGAGCTAATGGCCCATAAGTCTGGACTTTAATAACTGGGCTAGCTGGATTCGAACCAGCGAATGCAGGAGTCAAAGTCCTGTGCCTTACCGCTTGGCGATAACCCAATAGCATCGCTAATATGTGCGATAAAGAAAAAGGGTGGATAGAGGGACTCGAACCCTCGGCCTCCAGAGCCACAATCTGGCGCGCTAGCCAACTGCGCCATACCCACCATAGGCTTATAAAATAATTGTTATTTTATAAAAATATATCTTAGCCTGCTAACAGTAGTAGTAGCTAAGATACAAAAATGTGCCCGAAGGGATTCGAACCCCCGACCCACGGCTTAGAAGGCCGTTGCTCTATCCAGCTGAGCTACGGACACGTACCAATTCCCGCTATATGTATATGTTAGCGAAAATAAAGAGCGGGTGATGGGAATCGAACCCACGTATCTAGCTTGGAAGGCTAGTGTTCTACCATTGAACTACACCCGCATAATGCTTAACAGTGTTTTGGATTATAAGTCGGGGTGACAGGATTCGAACCTGCGACCTCTTGATCCCAAATCAAGCGCTCTAGCCAAGCTGAGCCACACCCCGTTAGTCCTTTGCGACCAACGCAAAACCTATTATACACAAGTCGGTGATGTTTGTCAACAACTTTTTTAATTTTTTTTTGAAAATCAGTTGCTGATGTGTTATATTGAATCAGACGTTATCGCCTGTTCATCAAACCGACTTTTGCATTATATGCATTATAGGAGCGAAAGTCAATAGGTATTTTGAAAAAAATTGAAAATTGTGAGGATGTGTAGTAATGGATAATTTTATATTCAGCATAAATGCAACGATACCGATATTTCTGGTGATACTTCTGGGATGGTTTCTGATGAAGATACATATTATAACAGAAGAGTTCGCCAACGTGGCGAATAAATATGTGTTCAAGGTAGCCCTTCCGGTTCTGCTGTTCAGGGATATTGCGACGACCTCCATATTGGACGACCTCAATGTAAAGTTTGTTCTGTTCTGCTTCTTTGGAACGATCATAATGTTTGGGCTGGTATGGGTGTTGGCACTGATATACTGTAAGGACAGAACCATGATCGGTGCATTTGTGCAGGGGGGAGCAAGAGGAAGTGCTGCGGTTCTCGGCGTTGCATTTGTGGAGAATATCTGTGGCAACTCGGGCATGGCGCCTCTCATGATAGTGTCAGCGGTGCCGATGTACAATATTATATCTGTAATAGCTCTGACATTTGGCGGGAACGACAGACAGAGGGGAACAGCTGGTATCAAGAAAGCGTTCGTCAATATATTGAAGAATCCGATCATCATAGGAATATTGCTTGGAGTCCCGTTCTCTGTATTTGACATACCGATACCAGCCATACCGACAAGAACTATCAGTTATATAGCACAGACGGCGACTCCTATAGCGCTCATAGCCATAGGTGCTGGATTTGACTCACAGCAGGCATTGACCAGGCTCAAGCCGTCACTTGTGGCAACGGTCATAAAGCTTGTGATTCTTCCTGTCATATTCCTTCCGGCTGCCATTGGTATGGGCTTTGGGCCGAGTGAGATTGTTGCTATACTGATAATGGTTGGAGCACCGGCTACGGTGTCGGGATACATCATGGCGAAGAATATGGACAATGATTATGTGCTGTCATCGAATATTATCGTTTTATCCACATTATTATCGTCAGTGACGTTGACTCTGTGGGTGTTTGTGTTAAAATGTTTGGGAGTAATCTAATTTTATTATACAGAGGTTTAATTAATGGATAACATTGACTACAAGATACTGAGATGCCTGAAGGACAATGCGAGACTTACAGCATCGGCCATCAGTGAAGAGATCAATCTCTCTGTCTCGGCCGTGATAGAGAGAATAAGGAAGATGGAGAGCAGCGGGGTAATAAAGGGATATACCATTGAGGTTGACCAGAAAAAGCTGGGCAATGAGATGGTAGCCATCATGGAAGTGAGACTGAAGCATCCGAAATATTATGATGAATTTGCACAGCTTATACAGACAAATGACAGCATAGTCGCATGCTTCTATATGACAGGAGATTTTGACTTTATATTGAAGATAGTGACTGATTCCGCTGCAGGTCTGGACGAGGTGTATAGGTTTGTGAAGGGATATGAGGGTGTGTCTGCAACTGAAACGCACTTTGTTCTCAAGACGCTCAAGGACGAAGTATCAGTTATACCGGAGGTAAAGGAAAAATGAACAACATAGTACTTACAGGCATGCCGGGAGCGGGCAAGAGCACTATAGGGGTTCTTCTGGCAAAGGTTCTCGGTTATAAGTTCATCGATGCAGATATTCTCATACAGAACAGTCAGGGAATGCTGCTCAGGGAGATAATAGCAAAGTATGGCGATGATGGGTTTTTAAAGATAGAGAATGATGTGAACAAGGGTATCACAGACCAACATGCAGTCATAGCCACAGGTGGAAGCGCTGTGTACTGTACTGAGGCCATGAAGAAATACATGGCGGAGGATACAGTTATATATATCAATCTTCCGTATGAGGAGATAGCGAACAGACTTGGCAATATCAAGAGAAGAGGCGTGGTGCTGAAGGATGGACAGACTCTGAAAGATTTGTATAATGAGAGGACAAAGCTTTATGAGAAGTACTGCCATATCAATATCAAAGCGGAAGGTCTTGGAATTGAGGAATTGCTGGACAGCGTTGCGGGCATGATAATTGTCAGAAGAGATCTGTAATACGTCATATGCCACATGATAGGGATAGAAAAGCTGCTTATATAGCTGAGGTGAAAATGTAGCATATATACAATGGAGGGAATGTATGGAGATATTAAAAATGTTAGGTCAGATACTGCTTCTTGTGCTTGGATTTGTGTTTATGATAAAGGGAGCGGATGTATTTGTAGATGGTGCGTCTAAAATAGCTGTCAAATGCAACATACCAGAGATGGTAGTTGGCTTAACAATAGTTGCCATGGGCACTAGTGCTCCAGAAGCAGCTGTCAGCATAAAGGCGGCACTTTCGCCTGCGGGAGCCGGGATCACTGTTGGAAATGTGCTTGGAAGCAACATTATTAACATACTTGTCATCCTTGGAGTGACAGCACTCATAGCAGCACTTCCTATAAAGAAAAATACACTTAGGATAGATATACCATTTGTTATCGTGGCATCGATCATGATACTCTGCATGGGATATTTTGATGGTGTGCTCAGCAGACTTGAGGGTGTGATATTCTATGTAGTGTTTATTGGATTTTTGGTATATCTGATCATCAGCGCGAAGAATGGCAACAGCGAGAGTGATTCTATAGAACTCACGGAGAAGGATAAGACTCCGAGACTTATACTGTTTATAATCATAGGATTAGCGCTGGTCGTGGTCGGAAGTAATTTCACTGTAAATGCGGCATCATATATAGCTGGAAAGCTCGGTATGACAGAGAGACTCATAGGTCTTACAATAGTGGCATTTGGCACATCTCTTCCTGAGCTTGTGACATCATGCACAGCGGCAAAAAAGGGGCAGACAGATATTGCCATAGGCAACATAGTTGGAAGCAATATATTCAATATACTTTTCGTTGCCGGAACTACAATGCTCATAACCCCAGTGCAGTTTGAGCAGAACTTCCTGTTGGATGGCATCATGGCAATAGTGGCTGCTGTTCTCCTCTGGGTGTGCAGCGTCAGAAAGAAGAAGCTCACCAGGCCGGGCGGAATAGTGATGCTGGCTGTGTATGCGGTATATTTTGCTTATATTATGTACAAGAATTATATGTAGCAGATATCAAATGAATGGGGTATAGTCATTTATGTGATGATTATGAACCGGAAGAGTTGGTGTGTATAACAAGTCACGATGACAAGGATTATTACAGTATGGATGATTTTTATGATTTAGAAGAACTTGATTAGATCGCAATAAAAAATACAGCGTGTAGCGAGTGACGCACGCTGTATTTTTTTGTGGATATTTCTTGACTATGGTATGGGTATAACTTATAATCAGACGTAGCAATTTAAACCGCAAAACTTTAAAGTTGACACGCTTTGACGTGATAAAGTAAAGTGCGGATAAAAAATGTATTGGGAGGATACTATGGTACTCAAAGTTATTATGCTTGTTGTTTTCTTTGCGATCATGCTTGGAGTTGGATTTTACTCGAGAAAACACACAAAGGATGTGAATGGATTTGTTCTTGGGGGCAGAAGCGTTGGCCCGTGGCTCACAGCATTTGCCTATGGAACATCTTACTTCTCAGCGGTTATATTCATTGGATATGCCGGACAGTTTGGATGGAAGTACGGAATTGCTTCCACATGGATAGGAATTGGAAATGCGCTGCTTGGCTCACTGGTGGCATGGGTAGTTCTCGGAAGAAGAACAAGACTGCTCACACAGGAGCTTGACACGAGAACTATGCCGGAGTTCTTCGAGAAGAGATACTCCAGCAAGTCATTGAAGCTTTTCTCGTCGATCATCATCTTCATCTTCCTCATTCCATATACAGCGTCACTGTACAACGGACTTTCAAGACTGTTCGGAATGGCGTTCAATGTTGACTATAAGATATGCGTAATCGTCATGGCTGCCCTTACAGGTATATATGTAATCGTTGGTGGATACATGGCGACTGCTATCAACGATTTCATCCAGGGACTCATCATGCTGGTGGGAATCGTGGCAGTCATATATGCGGTACTCAACAACTATGGTGGACTCACAGGCGCGCTAGACAGTCTGGCAAGGATAAATGATCCTGCAGTGTCAGATACACCTGGTGTATTTGCATCATTCCTGGGACCTGACGTGTTCAATCTGTTTTGTGTCGTCGTGCTGACATCCCTTGGAACATGGGGACTTCCACAGATGGTACAGAAGTTCTACGCCATAAAGGATGAGAGATCCATCAAGACAGGTACGGTTGTGTCGACACTGTTTGCGATCGTAGTTGCCGGCGGATGCTATTTCCTCGGCGGTTTTGGAAGACTGACAGGAACCGATGTTGCTACAGAGGGATTCGATGCCATCATTCCACATCTGCTTGAGAAGCTTCCAGCTGCCCTTATGGGACTTGTGGTCATACTGGTGCTTTCAGCATCTATGTCCACACTTTCTTCGCTGGTCCTTACATCCAGCTCAACGCTTACCATCGACTTTATAAAGCCGGTCATTGCACCGAAGATGGATGAGAAGAAACAGATACTTGTCATGAGGCTCATGCTCGTTATGTTTGTTGCTGTATCGGCTGTTATTGCCATCGTGCAGTACTCAAGCAGGATAACGTTCATAGCACAGCTTATGGGTGTTTCATGGGGGGCTATAGCAGGTGCGTTCCTTGCTCCATTTTTATATGGCTTATACTGGAAGAAGACTACAGTTGCGGCATGCTGGACATGCTTTATATGGGGAACAGGAATCATGACGCTGAACTTTATAAGCAATACATGGGGATTGTTCAAGTTCCCGGCAGTGATGCAGTCACCTATCAACTGCGGTGCGGTTGCAATGGTGGGCGGTCTCATAATAGTTCCTATTGTGAGCCTGTTCACAAAGAAGCCTGACCAGAAGAAAGTCGAGGATGCCTTCTCATGCTACGAGGAGACGGTTACAGTAGCCCACAGAAAGGCACTTGACTAACATAGATATTACACGGTCTTTACACAAAACTTTGTTGAAAGGCCGTGTTTTTTATGTTAATATTATCAGGCGGTAATGTGCATTTGAGGCATGCTGTAATATATGTGGCAGGAGGCGCAGGGAATGATCACACTGTACAGAACGGATGACAGAATTTTGAGTGAAATACAGGAATATGGTCCTGGTGCCTGGATAGTCATGACTAAGCCAACAATAGATGAGAGTAAGAGCATAGCCGAGAGGTTTGAGATAGATCTGGCGGATGTCAGAGCCGCACTGGATGACGAGGAGAGCTCACGTGTTCAGGTGGAGGACAACTACACACTGATAATCGTGGATATTCCTTCTATAGAGATAAGAAATGAACGAGAGGCATATACAACAATCCCTCTTGGTATCATACTGGTTGCAGACTGCATCATCACCATATGCGCCGAGGAGACACCGGTACTTGAGGCATTCATGGAAGGCAAGGTGAGAGAATTCAGTACCAAGAAGAGGATGAGGTTCATGTATCAGATACTCTATAGAAACTGTACAACATACCAGTATTATCTGAGAGTCATGGACAGAAGAAGAACCCTTATTGAGCAGCGTATCCAGGAGGAGACCGAGGATGCGGATCTCATAGATCTTCACGAGCTGGAGTCCAACCTTGTATACTTCGCAACGTCACTGAGGGCGAACGGAGTAGTCCTCGACAAGCTGACCAGATATGGCAGAATCAAGCAGTATCCGGAGGACAAGGAATTGCTTGACGACGTTTTGGTGGAGAATAAGCAGGCTATAGAGATGACACAGATATACAGAGATATCATAAGTGGTACGAGGGAGCTCATGACCACGATCATCAACAATAGATTGAACAATGCCATGAAGTTTCTTGCTGCCATAACCATTGTCATGGCTGTGCCAACGGTCATATCGGGTGTGTATGGAATGAATGTGGGCACGAAGTGGATGCCATTTGCGAATGTACCATATGGATTTGAGATAGTGTGCGGTATAATACTCGTTATAAGTATTGTGATAGCTTTGATATTGAAGAAAAAGAAGATGCTCAAACAATAGGGCAGATAGAAAAAGGATCACCGGCGGTTTTGTTGCTGCCGGTGGTCCTTTTTTGTGCCGTTGTTATTTGTTGTTGATAGGTATTCCGTTTACCTCGACCTGATCGGATATCTGGATGACGATGCATTTCCTTCCGTCGATCTCCATGGTCTCTACCAGATCAGTTCTCTCAGGATTCACCTTGATGACCACATCAGGAGTCTTTACCTCAAATGTTTTTGTGTTTGCAACATTTGTCGCGTACATGACAGTTGACTTCTCACGCGGTACAACTATGGCCGGTTCATCCTCCGGGTTCTCAGATGGCTGCTCAGGCGGTGCTGCCGCAGCGGTTACCTTCTCGTAGTGGGCGTCAAAATCTGCCATCTTCTCATCTGATACTCCGCTCTCTGTCAGCAGATTCTTTATAGTGTTCTTGGATAGGGTCAGCGGTTCAGGACTGTCCTTTCTCTGCTCTATCATCTCGTTCAGATTGTCGTGTATTGTACGCACCATGTCGTAATTACAGTCATCGCCCAGAGTCTCAGCCACGATCTCCTGGAATACATCCTTCTGCTCGCCCGCTGTTATAGGAAGAGAAGTGCCAAGGATGTTACTTATGAAGCTGTCGTGAAGCTCCTCCGGTTTTTTGGTGTAGTACAGAACGTTGTGGATATCCGTGCTCCTGTCGATAAATGCCGGGAACAGGAAGCCTATGTCCGGCATGTCGACCACCCAGTCGCGGACTCTGTTGTGGAATGTGCTTTCAACGTCGAAGTAGCTGAGTCCCGCCTTGGACAGGTTGACGTGGCAAATGGAGCACATGATATAGTCATACACCTCGTCTGATGCATCGTCCATCATGATGCCGTCGGTTGTCTTGCCCGGAACATCATATGTATCGTGGATGAGCAGTATGAGGTAGTTGCCGGTGTAATCGTAGTTCTCGATGACCTTGTCATAGAACTCATTTATCAGCTCATCGTTCTCAAGCTTGCTCTTCCTGAGTTTATTCAGGAATTCCTGTGTGCCGCCTTCAAACTCCTGTGAGGTAGGAAATGGCATGGTGACAAGATTCTTGCCAATGCTTCCTGATAAAGTCTTTTTCAGTATTTCAAAATATTTGTATGTTTCTTCTTCCGGCATGGTGAGAAACTGTTCGTTGATGGTCGCCACCTTGTTGCAGTCTCCGTCCACGTAGCATCCGCGGATCTTGCTTATGGAGCATTCCTTTGGAGCAAACAGGTGTCTTATCTCAAGTACGTCTTTTTTTGTCATAAATAAAACTCCGTTTCTATATAGTGATATATTTTGCGTTATAACATCTGCAATGACAGACCGCCTCCTAAGTATACCACAAATAATGACAAGTCTTAAAGATATCTTAAACTTTATAATGGTTGTTTCTTAATGGCAGTATGGCGATAATTGAGAACAGGAGGTGATTGTGGTAAGCTAAGGATAAATACGAAAAAGGTGAGGACAAGAAAAATGTACAATATATTAATATGTGACGATGAAAAAGATATAGTATCAGCTATAGAGATATATCTTAAGACAGCCGGGTATTCGGTGTATAAAGCTTACAATGGTATGGAGGCAGTTGATATGGTAAATTCTAATGACATACAGCTTGTACTCATGGACGTCATGATGCCTCAGATGGACGGTATAACAGCCATGGCAAAGATAAGAGAGAGCAGCAATGTGCCGGTTATCATGCTTACGGCAAAGAGTGAGGATACCGACAAGGTGCTGGGACTTGAGGTCGGCGCAGATGACTATGTGACAAAACCATTTAATCCGGTGGAACTTCTGGCAAGGGTAAAGTCCCAGCTCAGGCGTTACATGCAGCTGGGAGGCGGAGAGACACCAAAGGATAAGCTGGTTATCGGAGGTATAGAACTTGACGACAAATCCAAACAGGTCACACTTGACGGTGAACTTATGCCACTCACCCCGACGGAGTATGACATCCTGAAACTTCTTATGCAGAATGTGGGAAAGGTATTTTCCACGAAGGAGATATATAAGGCGGTGTGGAAGGAGGATCCGATGGGAGCGGAAGGCTCTGTTGCGGTTCATATAAGACACCTGAGAGAAAAGATAGAGATAAATCCATCTGATCCGAGATACATAAAGGTTATCTGGGGAAGAGGATATAGAATGGAGGGACAATAGTGGATAAAACAATTTATAAGATACGAGGAAATGTGTTCTTTAAACTTGGAATATATATTCTTGTGGCGGTGCTGGCATATGGAACGCTGTATACAGGCGGTCTGGTGCTGCAGGGAAGCTACCTTGGAGTGTACAGTGATGATGATCAGGGCGCGACGCCGTATGAGAGACTTGTAAACGATTATGTGGAGGACACAAATGATGCGCTTACCGAAAAGGTGAAGGCTTACATCCAGGATACAAGGTCGCAGCTGGAAAGCATTACAACATATAATCAGCTCGTGAGTGCTGATCATAACGGAGATATGGTTATAACTGCGGATGATGTTTTCCGGAGATTGACCAATGCGGATACAACATCTGCGATCAAGTCGTCATACCGGTATGAGGATATGAGCGAACGAGGTGATATCGGCTATATGCTGACGGCATCCTGCAGTGATGATACAAATGTCAGCATCAATAATGGAAAGATAAAAGTAACGACCGGAAATATAAAGCTGATAAACGATGATGCACGGCTGGACGATAATATATATACAAATGATTATGATAGCACGATAGAAGTACCTGTTAAAAGATATATTGTGTTTGACAAACAGAGCGATATGGAACAGGGCGAGCAGTATATCAATGCTCTGCTGGGGAATTATGATCCATATTATGACGAATACATTTATAATGAAGAATATGAAGAAAGTGATACTGTGGAGGCTGATACAGATTCTGTATTGACAGCGGATGGCAAGTCTATTACCAAACAGGATATCATGTATGGCGATTATTATCCTAGCTCAGTTGAAAAACTGTATCTTGATGAAGCAGACGATTCTGGCAGTTCATCTGGAAAGGTCTACTGTCTTGTGCTAAGCTATGATGCATATTCATTTATAAATATCACGGGAAAATGCTATGTGGACGTGGCGGCTGCTGTAGACAACATCAAAGCGTCAAATCCGGAAATGGTTCAATACATTGGAAGATGGAGGACGAAGAGCAAGGGGATATTGGCGGGATTTGCAGTTATGCTGCTGCTGTGCATCGTCATGTCAATATTTTCAATGGTCAACGCCGGCGTAAAGACAGGGAAGGAGACGATCACTCTTGGCAGATTTGAGAGGACTCCGACTGAGCTTGTGCTGGCTATGACAGTATGCTCTGTTGCAGCAGCAGTAGGGATCTGCGTTGAAAGCGGTATTGCATCCATGTGTGTGAACCAGTATAGGAATTACACATTTGTATCAGAGAATATACAGTATATTGCGTTTCTGGTGCCGGTGGCATGCCTATATTCTGTGGCATTGTTTTTCTTTAATAATATAGTCGCTAAGGTGAAGGCGGGAACATTTTTTGCAGACTGTCTGATAATCCGCGCACTGAAGTGGATAGCAAGAAAGACGAAAGCTTGTTTCAGGTATGTGAAAAGTCATATGTCCCTGACGCAGAAGGGCGTATGGGCTTATATAGGTATAACTATAGTAGAGATAATTTTTGTGGCAATCCTGGCAGCAGGCAGCATGAGAGGCCTTCTTTGGGTGGTGATTTATATCATTTTAAAATGGCTGTGCATAGTCGGAATAGTGGCATATCTCATACAGACACAAGAGTTATACAAGTGCGCAAAGGAGATGGCGGAGGGCAATCTGGACAGGAAAGCGGACACAAGCAAAATGTTCTGGGTATTCCGCGCACATGGTGAACACCTCAACCAGATAAGAGACGGCATGTCAAAGGCTGTTGAGGCCAGAATGAAGAGCGAGCATTTGAAGACAGAACTCATAACAAATGTATCCCACGATATAAAGACCCCGCTTACATCCATAATCAACTATGTTGATCTGCTGCAGAAGGACGATATGGATGAGAAGACAAGACAGGAATATATAGAAGTTCTCTCAAGGCAGTCTGCGAGATTGAAAAAACTCATAGAGGATCTGGTCGAGGCATCCAAGGCATCCACTGGCAATATCCAGATAAACTGGGCAGAGATAGATGCCAATATGCTGCTTGAGCAGGCTGTTGCAGAATATGAGGATAAACTTGCAAATGCCGGGCTTAAGGTCGTATTCACAAGATCAGAGTTGCCGGCAGTCATAAGAGCTGATGGACAGCATCTGTGGAGAGTATTTGATAATCTTCTGTGTAATATAAGCAAATATGCAATGCCGGGGACAAGGGTATATGCATCGGTGATAATCGATGACAGAAAGACCAGGATTGAGTTCAAGAATATATCCAGAGATCCGCTCAATGTGTCCAGTGATGAGCTCATGGAGAGATTTGTCCGTGGAGACAGCTCCAGAAATACGGAGGGAAGCGGACTGGGATTGTCTATTGCAAACAGTCTGTGTACACTGATGGGTGCAAAATTCAGATTGAGCATAGATGGTGATCTGTTCAAGGCAGTTATAACATTTGACTGCGGAACTCCGCAGAAGAAAACCAATTGTTAGAATAATGTGTGATCTGCAGGTTGAATTATGAAAAAATATTAGATTTTAGCACAAAACGTTATTGACAACTAATTTGAGTTAGGGCATACTAACCTTGATGATAATATTATCAACAATCAGAAGGAGGCGTGTATGATGACTAACGAAAGATTAGAGACGGACAAGAAGAGTATAGATGATACAGGTATCCAGCGTACAGAGATGCAGAAAGAGATCGTTATCAGCAGACTCAGGGAAATGGGATGCAGGATAACCAGACAGAGAATGATACTCCTTGACATAATACTCGGGGAAGAGTGTTCTTCCTGCAAGGAGATTTATTATAAGGCGACCAAGCAGGACAGTCGTATAGGCTCGGCTACAGTGTACAGAATGGTGAATACATTGGAGGATATAGGAGCCATCAACCGTAAAAACATGTATAAGGTTGCCTGTGGTGCCAACTGTGGTATAGAGGATGCCTGTGTCATTGAGCTTGATGATTCATCCAGCATTGAGCTTTCGGCCAAAGAGTGGAACAGGATAATCCGTGCAGGACTTATGGCTGGCGGATATATTGAGAATCAGATGGTGACAGGTGTCAATGTAAAGCCTTGTGGCTGTGGCTCATGTTGTTAATAACGAAGGAGATGATCTACAATGGGTGGAACAATATTGGTAGTGTGCATACTGGTGCTTATAGTAGTGGGTGCAGTTATCAGTTCTACAAAGCACTTTAAAGGAGAAGGAGGCTGCTGTGGCGGCGGTGGTTCCGTCAAGGTCAAGGGTGACAAGATAAAGGATGTTGTCGCCGTGAAGACTATTTACATAGAGGGAATGCACTGCAGCAACTGTTCAGATCGTGTACAGAATGCACTGAACAGTCTGAGCCAGGTGAACGCAAAAGTCGACCTCAAGAAGAAGCAGGCTATCGTTAAGCTCGGAAGAGAAGTATCTGATGATGAGCTTAAGAGCTGTGTAGAGAAGTGTGGATACTCAGTAACCGGTATAGGATAAAGGCTTGAATAAAAAATTGTAAAAAATTTTCAAAAAATTGTTGGCAATTCGAATAAGATGTGGTATTATCCATATTGTTGTTGAAAACACAACAGATAAGCGCGAGTGGCTCAGCGGTGGAGCATCTCCTTGCCAAGGAGAGGGTCGCGGGTTCGATTCCCGTCTCGCGCTCTGGATAATTTCCATGTTGCTAAAATTTTAAAAAAGTTGTTGACAGTTTGCTGGCGGTGTGATATTATCCATATTGTTGTTGGTAGCACAGCAGATAAGCGCGAGTGGCTCAGCGGTGGAGCATCTCCTTGCCAAGGAGAGGGTCGCGGGTTCGATTCCCGTCTCGCGCTCTTTTATATTAATTCACACTCAGGATTCAATCCTGATTTTTTTTTGCCCTCAGAAGCGATTGGTAATAAAATTTAAACATTTTTACTATTGAATAAATGACATGTAGTGATATAATCAATCACAATCGTTGAATATCAGAAAAAGTATAATTTTTACGAGGTAATGATTAAATTATGAAAGAGAGACTTAAGAATTTTCATCATTCAGCAGTTTTTATCTGTCTGGTTCTTGCAATTGTTCTGGACGTTGTTCTGGAAGCTCTTGGAAGACATTCGCTGTTTAAGGCGATATCGTATGTGTGGAATCAGCCGCTCATATTTCTGTATAACTGTTCGATCATTTTCTTTACGCTGACACTTTCGCTGCTCATGAGAAAGAGAATATTCGGATACTGCGTTATATCGTTTGCATGGCTGATACTTGGAATCACGAACTGCATAGTTCTGGGATTCAGAATAACGCCATTTTCAGCTATCGATATGCTTATGGCGAGGAATACGATAACTATCATAGACAAATATTTTAATGTATGGCAGATCGTGCTCATAGCTGCGCTTCTGTTCGTTGCGCTGGCAGCCATCATAGTTCTGTTCATAAAATCGCCGACGGTTACGGGCAATATATATAGAACGAGAACGACTGTGTTTATAGTTGCGACATTCTTCTGTGTAATGCTCTTCACCAAGATCGCGCTCAATGCACAGACTATATCAGATAATTTTGCAAACCTTGCAACGGCATACAACAATTATGGATTTGTATACTGTTTCTCAAACAGTGTGGTCGATGTAGGTATAGGACAGCCGAGTGATTACAGCGAGGATAAGATGCTTGAGATAAAGGATGATCTGGACAGTGTTGGCACAACGGATTCAAAGCATGGCAAGGACAAGCCAAACGTTATATTTGTACAGCTTGAGTCATTCATGGATCCGTCATATGTAAAATGCCTCACGTTCAATGAGAATCCTATTCCGAATTTCACAAAGCTGAAGGAGGAATGTACATCAGGATTCCTGACGATGCCGGCGATCGGTGCAGGTACAGCCAATTCGGAATTTGAGGTGCTCACGGGATTTAACGTGGCATATTTCGGTGCAGGTGAGTATCCATATAAGACCATACTTGGCAAGCAGACCATAGAGAGCATGGCGACACAGCTGAAGCTTGATGGTTATTCAACACATGCCATGCACAATCACGATGGTACATTCTATGACAGATACAAGGTGTATAAAAACATGGGATTTGATACATTTACCCCGATGGAGTATATGTACAATCTGGAGCATACTCAGAAGAACTGGGAGAAGGACAATGTCCTTACCGGTGAGATCATGAAGACTCTGTACTCCACCACTGGACGGGATTTCATATTCACCGTCAGCGTACAGGGACATGGAAGATACCCATCAGAGCTTGACGAGGAGAATTACAGCTATCCTATAAAGGTTGCCGGAACAGGCGATGAGAGTCTTGATACACAGTGGACATATTACTGTAACCAGCTCCACGAGATGGACGATTTCATTGGCAAGCTTATAGACAGACTTACGGCGTACGATGAGCCGGTCGTTCTCGTTATGTATGGAGACCATCTTCCTGGATTTGAGATCACAGAGGACGATATAACCAACGGAGACCTTTACCAGACAGAGTATTTTGTCTGGAGCAATATGAAGAACTTCCCGGTTGAGGATGAGGATATAGAGGCATATCAGCTCAGCACAAAGGTGTTTGATATGCTGGGATTTGAGAAGAGCTATGTGCAGAAGTTCCAGTCAAAGTACAAGCCGGGCGATGCAAACTATGATGATGATCTCGAGAACATTGAGTATGATATGCTTTATGGACAGAGATACATGTATCCTGATGGATGGCCATATGAGCCGACGAATATGAAATACGGCATAAGCAAGATCAGGATCTCGGAGATCAAAAAGGGCGTGTATGTGCCACCGGTTGATGAAGAAGCGGATTTCACGGCAAATGATGGTTCCGGGGACGGTGAGAGTGCTGAGGAGCCACAGCCTATGAATGGATATTATATCCACGGAAGCAACTTCAATGAATGTACATTTGTGTGGATAGATGATGCCTTTTTGAAGGAGACTATCTATATAGACAGAGATACGCTGTTTCTTCCATATGAGGACTCGTTTGAGGCGGGCAAGGAGATATCCGTGGCGCAGGTCGGAGACGACAGTATAGATTTCGGAGTGGAAGACACTTATGTATATAAGGGAGATCCTGAAGATCCGGAGGACACAGAGACAAATGTGACCACGGAGACGGAAGAACTGCCTTGACAAGAACTATATAATTTGTTAGCATGTTTAAAAAGTTACATCACCCAACGCGATAAGTGTTGGGTGATGTGTTTTCTCTATTAAGGCTAATTGACGTACATAATGAGCACAATGCTCTTATTAAATATTTTACAGAAAGAGAGAGAAGAAAATGGGTAAGATTATTGGCGAAGGAATTACATTTGATGACGTTTTATTGGTACCTGCTTATTCTGAGGTATTACCAAATGACGTTGACCTTACAACACAGCTGACACAGAAGATTAAGTTGAACATTCCTCTTATGAGTGCCGGTATGGACACAGTTACAGAGCACAGAATGGCTATTGCCATGGCTCGTCAGGGTGGTATCGGAGTTATCCACAAGAACATGTCCATAGAGAAGCAGGCAGAGGAAGTTGACAAGGTAAAGCGTTCAGAGAACGGTGTAATATCAGATCCATTTTACTTATCTCCAGAGCATACACTGGCAGATGCTGACGAGCTTATGAGCAAGTTCAGAATCTCAGGTGTACCTATCACAGAGGATGGCAAGCTTGTTGGAATCATAACCAACCGTGACCTGAAGTTTGAGAAGGACTACACCAAGAAGATCAAGGAGTCAATGACATCTGAGGGTCTTGTTACAGCAAAGGAGGGAATCACACTTGACGAGGCTAGAGAGATCCTTGGAAAGGCTCGTAAGGAGAAGCTTCCTATCGTTGATGACGATTTCCACCTGAAGGGACTCATCACGATCAAGGATATTGAGAAGCAGATCAAGTACCCATATTCAGCACATGACGCACAGGGCAGACTTCTCTGTGCAGCAGCAGTAGGATGTACAGCCAACATCCTCGACAGAGTTGCAGAGCTCGTATCAGCAAAGGTTGATGCGATAGTTATAGATACAGCACATGGACATTCAGCCAACGTTCTGAGAACTTTCAAGATGGTTAAGGAGAAGTATCCTGACCTTCAGGTTATTGCCGGTAACGTTGCAACAAGATCAGGCGCACAGGCTATGATCGACATGGGTGTAGATGCAGTCAAGATCGGTATCGGACCTGGTTCTATCTGTACAACAAGAGTTGTTGCAGGTATCGGTGTACCACAGATCACAGCTATCATGCAGGCATATGATGCAGCTATGAATGCCGGAATCCCTGTTATCGCAGATGGCGGTATCAAGTATTCAGGAGATATCACAAAGGCTCTGGCAGCAGGTGCCAACGTATGTATGATGGGAAGTCTGTTCGCAGGTACAGATGAGGCTCCTGGTGATTTCGAGCTTTATCAGGGACGTAAGTACAAGGTATACAGAGGTATGGGATCTATAGCAGCCATGGAGAATGGTTCTAAGGACAGATACTTCCAGGAGAACGCAAGAAAGCTTGTCCCAGAGGGCGTTGAGGGCCGTGTGGCATACAAGGGATCACTTGAGGATACAGTATTCCAGCTCATCGGTGGACTTCGTTCAGGTATGGGTTACTGCGGAGCAAAGAACATTGCAGAGCTTCATGAGAAGGCAGAGTTCGTCAAGATTTCAGCAGCTTCACTCAAGGAGAGCCATCCACATGATATCCATATCACAAAGGAAGCTCCTAACTACAGTGTAGAGTAATAGAAATTTGCATAGATGATTTCAGATAAGAGGATGCATATCTGTCAGATATGCATCCTTTTTTCTTGACACCGTTCTGTTATGTGAGATAATGAAGAATAGGTGTCTTAGAAAAGAGGTGTTTGGATATTTATGAAGGTAAACAATCCAGGTAAAAAAGATCTTGACCAGCTTGTGATGCTTGAGCAGGAGACATTTCCTGAGGCTGAGGCAGCAAGCCGGGAGTCTATAGAGCGAAGACTGAAGGCGCACAGAGAAACTTTCTGGGTGCTCAAGAAGGACGGGCGAATAATAGCAGGTATAAATGGTATTACTACTAATGAGAAGGATTTGAGCGATGCCATGTATACGGGCGAGGACTTCTACGACAAGAAGGGTCGCTGGCTTATGATATTCGGCGTGTCAACTCTGCCGGACTATCAGCACAATGGATATGCGGCGAAGATAATGCATGAGGTTCTTCAGGAGACGGTCAAATGTAAACTCGACGGAGTCGTCCTCACATGTAAAGAGAACATGATCCCATTCTACGAACAATTTGGTTTTGTGGATGAGGGCGTGAGTGAATCTGAGCATGGCGGTGTCGTCTGGCATCAGATGAGGATAAGGCGCAGAGATATAAAACGTGATTATAAGCAGGATGTGATTGATTGTATAGTGATAGTAGTTGTGGCCGCCGTACTGGCATTTCTGCTGGGACGATTTGTGATATTAAACTGTAATGTACCTACTGGTTCCATGCTTGAGACAATACAGCTTGGAGACAATATAATAGGAAGCAGGCTTACATATAAGTTCTCTGATCCTGAGCGTGGCGATATAGCCATATTCAAGTGGCCGGACGATGAGTCCCAGATATATATCAAGAGAATCATAGGACTGCCGGGTGAGACCGTGGAGATCATAGATGGTAAGGTATATATAAATGGAAGTGATACTCCGCTCAAGGAGGATTATCTTAGTGATGAGGCAAGGACTGACGTAAGATCGTTTGGACCGTATCAGGTTCCTGAGGACTGTTACTTTATGCTGGGAGACAACAGACCAAACTCAGCGGATGCCAGACTTTGGGAGAATACCTATGTGAAGCGTGACAAGATACTTGCCAAAGCAGAATTTGTGTATTTCCCATTTTCACAGATAACATGGCTTGGAAACGGAGCAGAGTATTAGATTGTATGTCATGATGGATAATCAGAGGAGATGGTCACATGAACAGAGTAAGATTTGACATGCATTGTCATACGGCTGAGGGATCACCCGATGCCAAAGTAAAGATTCTTGATTATATTGATCTGTTAAAGCAGCGTGGTTTTCACGGAATGCTGGTCACAGACCATGATTCATATTCCGGATACAAAGCGTACTTAAGGCAGAAAGATAAGGTGAAGGATTTCACTGTGCTCAGAGGTATCGAGTATGATACGTTTGACTATGGACATTTCCTCATCGTACTGCCATCAGATACACCTGAGGAGGTGTACGACCTGTTTGAACACAGGGGCATGGCGCTTATCAGGGTGATATGGCTTGTGCACGAGTGCGGCGGTATACTTGGCCCAGCTCATCCATTTGGCGAGAAGTTCATGAGCTTTGGCAGCACGAGAAGGCTTGGCATGATAGAGCACAGACTATATGCACAGCATTTTGACTTCATAGAGGGATATAATTGCTGTGAATCAGCCAAGAGGAATAAGATGGCCAGAAGGCTTGCGTCATACTATGATATACCTGTTTTGGGTGGAAGCGATGCCCATAAGGAGAACTGTGTCGGACTTGCAGGTACATATCTTCCGGATTATATACATTCGGAGGATGATCTGATAAATTATATAAATGACGGCAATCATCCCGAGGTTGGCGGAAAGAGATACCCGAAGACCTTGAAGGACAAGATAGGACCTGCCGGCAAATTCCTGACGTATGGATTTTATTTATACAATATATATGGCGCATTCCGAAATTATCCTGCGAGATGTCGTGCATACTTTGCGGCATCGGCAAAACTGAAGGCAAAAATGAAAAGTAACTGTTCAGACAGGGGACTGGATAGCAAAAAATAAAAGCAAAAACAGAAAGGGCGATTATGAATAAGAAGGAAAGAAGTAATTTTACGGGGACGCTGGGCTTTGTTATGGCAGCAGCGGGAAGTGCGGTAGGACTTGGTAATATATGGAGGTTCCCATATCTTGCGGCAAAGGACAACGGTGGTGTGTTTATACTTGTGTATATAATACTTGCGCTTACATTTGGATTCACACTGCTCACAACAGATATTGCAATAGGAAGAAAGACTCGGCAGGGACCGCTCACAGCTTATGGTCTTATACATAAGAAGTGGAAATGGCTTGGCGGTCTGGCGTGGATCGTACCGGTCATAATCCTTCCATATTACTGTACTATCGGAGGATGGGTTCTGAAGTATATGACAGCATATTTTACAGGTCAGACAGAGGCTGCCACTGGTGACGGTTATTTCACCGGTTTTATAACAGCCCAGACTGCGCCTATAGTATTTGCACTTATATTCCTTACGGCCACAGGCGTTGTCGTATTCTGTGGTGTTGAAAAGGGAATAGAGAAGTTTAGCAAGGTGCTCATGCCGATATTGGTAATTCTTATAATTGGAATTTCAATCTATTCACTGACGATCAAGCATACCGGTGATGATGGTACGATCAGAACAGGAATTGATGGACTGAAGGTATATTTGATTCCTGATTTTAAGGGAATGACATTCAGGGATATATTCATGGTTGTAATGGATGCCATGGGACAGCTCTTCTTCTCGATAAGTGTCGCTATGGGTATCATGGTTGCGTATGGCTCATATGTTAAGAAGGATGTTAACCTTATGAAGTCGATCAATCAGATAGAGATATTTGACACGGCAGTGGCTTTCCTTGCTGGTCTGATGATAGTCCCTGCGGTGTATGTGTTCTCTGGAACGGAAGGCATGTCAGCGGGCCCTGGACTTATGTTCATATCTCTGCCAAAGGTATTCAATGCCATGGGTAAGGTCGGAACAGTCATCGGAGCCCTGTTCTTCATCATGGTTACATTTGCGGCGATCACATCCTCAGTATCGGTCATGGAAGCGATAGTGTCAGGACTTATGGATAAGTTCCATCTCACGAGAAAGAAGAGTGCGGTCATAACAACTGTATATGCGGTTGTCGGAATGTTGGTCGTATGTTTCGGTTACAACATATGGTACTTTGAGCTCAAGCTTCCAAATGGAGCTACAGCCCAGATCCTCGATGTGATGGATTACCTGAGTAACAACATCTTCATGCCGCTTGTGGCTATCCTGTCATGTATACTTATCGGCTGGGTAGTGAAGCCTAAGACGGTTATAGACGAGGTTACAAGAAATGGCGAGAAGTTTGGAAGAAAGAAGCTCTATATTGTCATGGTAAAGTTTGTGGCACCAATACTGCTTGCATTGCTGCTTCTCCAGTCATTTGGAATTGACTTTGTACAGTTTGTTACAAATCTGTTCAAATAGAACAATATAGTTTATAATGTAGAGGCGTTTGTCATGTGAGTGATGAAGGCCTCTATATTTTTGTCATAAGGAATGTCATTGCAGGATATTTATACCGGGTTTACGGATTTAATGGGAGAATGATGGATGAACAACAGGGATGATTTGATATATCTTGCCCCGATGGAGGGGATAACAGGATACATATACAGAAATGCACATCACAAATATTTCGGCGGCGTTGACAAATACTTTATGCCGTTCATTGCCCCGGCGAAAGGACGTCCTCTCAGAAACAGGGAACTAAGGGATGTGCTGCCGGAAAACAATCAGGGGATAAATGTGGTGCCGCAGCTTCTGACCAACAGCGGCGAGGGATTTGTGAAGGCCGCAAAGTTCCTGAAGGAGCTTGGATATAACGAGGTGAATATCAATCTCGGCTGTCCGTCAAAAACTGTTGTCACGAAGTATAAAGGCTCGGGTTTGATATACGATACGGAGAGGCTTGACAACTTCTTATATGAAGTATTTGCCGCCGACGTGATGGATGTGTCTATAAAGACCAGAATAGGAAGAGACAGTTCTGTGGAGTTTGAGGATATCATAGAAATATATAAGAAGTATCCGATAAGTGAGCTGATCATACATCCGAGAATACAGACGGATTTCTACAAGAATACGCCAAACATGGAAGTGTTTGCCGAAGGTGTGGCTTCATATGGAAGACCAGACACAGTGTGCTACAACGGAGATATAAACAGTGTGGTGGATTATGACAGGTTCACGGGCGATTTTCCTGATATAAGTAAGGTTATGATAGGCAGGGGGATAATAGCTGATCCTTGTCTGGCGGAGCGGATAAAGGAAGAGTGTGGCGACAGTACATATGACTGGAACAGATTTTTCATATTCCACGATGAACTTTACAGGAATTACTGTGAGTCGGATGTGGGCAGGGGCAACACGATGTTCAAGATGAAGGAGCTGTGGGCTTACTGGTCGAGGCTGTTTTATGATGTGGAGGGAGCTGAGAGGGCTCTTAAGAAGATCCGGAAGACTAGAGATAATGGTGAGTATGAGGCGGCAGTCAGGATGCTGGCTGCACTGTGCAGATAGGAGATGATATCATGGGATGTCTTGGAAATTGTATATGGTTTTTATGTGGCGGAATATTGAGCGGACTTTCGTGGGGGGCAAGCGGGGTGCTGTGCTGTATAACGATAATAGGGATTCCGATTGGGATGCAGTGCTTTAAGTTTGCAGGACTTGCATTCTTTCCATTTGGAAAAGAGATAGTGTATGGAGGCGGGGCTGGCTCGCTGATCGCGAATATCATATGGCTGCTCTGCTGCGGAATACCTATGGCGGTAGAGAATGCCTGCCTGGGGCTGCTGCTTTGCATAACGATAGTCGGAATTCCATTTGGGCTTCAGTTCTTTAAGATCGCCAAGCTGGCGCTCATGCCTTTTGGTGCAGAGATTGTGGGATGATGGTGGAAATATACATAAATATAGTTGACAGAACTTGAATCACTAGAATATAATAATGTGGCGTCAGATATGTGCTGACGCCATATATAAGGCAATGACGAAGAGAAGTAGCATAGATTATCGCCCACAGAGAGCCGGTGGTGGTGGGAGTCCGGCGGAGTGAATATATGTGAATAACACTTTACCAGCCGCAAGCTGAAAGATATAGCCCATAGCGGGATACGTGTTTTATGTCGAGTAGGGGAGCCGTAGCTGCACGATACGCAGAGAGGTCATGAGCAAGGTGACTGAGAGGGACTGGGACGCGATGCTTTGAATATACGAAGATCGTGTAACGGTAAATCAGGTGGTACCGCGGACATTAAAGCAGACAAGTAACCGACAGGTAGTTTGAGAGAGCTTATGTTCGTCCTGAATATTTGCATATGTATATGTGCATCTGATTCAGGATGAACATAAGCTTTTTCTATTTGCAAGAGAAATAACAGCCAGTGCGTAATCCTGAAAAAGCCAAAGTGGACATAAAGCCACAGGCAAATAGTAAAGAAAAGGAGAGAACAGATGACAATCGAGAACATTTATCGTAACAGAACAATGAACGAGATCACTGAGGGCGATGTGGGAAAGACACTTAAGGTTGCCGGATGGGTAGAGAATATCCGTGACCATGGTGGAGTATCATTCATCGATCTGCGTGATATGTATGGCGTGCTCCAGGTAGTAATGAGAGACACATCACTGCTTGACGGAATAACAAAGGAGGATTGTGTATCAATCGAGGGTATCGTTGAGCACAGAGATGAGGAGACATACAATCCTAAGATCCCTACAGGTACTATTGAGCTTGAGGCAAAGACTGTAGAGATACTTGGCAAGGTATATAAGCAGATTCCATTTGAGATCCAGACATCCAAGGAGACACGTGAGGATGTGAGACTCAAGTACAGATATCTTGACCTCAGAAACAAGAAGGTTAAGGACAACATGATTTTCAGAAGCCAGGTCATCAGCTACCTTCGTCAGAAGATGACTGAGATGGGATTCCTTGAGATCCAGACACCTATCCTCTGCGCATCATCACCTGAGGGTGCAAGAGATTACATCGTGCCATCAAGAAAGTTCAAGGGCAAGTTCTATGCACTTCCACAGGCACCACAGCAGTACAAGCAGCTCCTCATGGTATCAGGATTTGACAAGTACTTCCAGATTGCTCCTTGTTTCAGAGATGAGGATGCGAGAGCAGATCGTTCACCTGGTGAGTTCTACCAGCTTGACTTTGAGATGAGCTTTGCAACACAGGAGGACGTATTCAAGGTTGGAGAGGAAGTTCTCTCAGCAACATTTGAGAAGTTTGCACCTGAGGGCGCAGTGGTTACACAGGCTCCATATCCTATCATCAGCTACAAGCAGGCTATGCTTGAGTTCGGTACAGATAAGCCTGACCTCAGAAACCCACTCAGAATAATAGACCTCACAGACTTCTTCCAGAGATGTACATTCAAGCCATTCCATGGCAAGACAGTGCGTGCCATCAATGTACACAAGAAACTTTCAAAGGGACAGCATGAGAAGATGCTCAAGTTTGCACAGAGCATCGGCATGGGCGGTCTTGGATACCTAGAGATCCTTGAGGATATGTCATACAAGGGACCTATCGACAAGTTCATTCCTGATGATATGAAGGGTGAGATCGCAGAGCTTGCAGGCCTTCAGCCTGGAGATACTATTTTCTTCATCGCAGACGTGGAGGAGCTTGCAGCGTCATTTGCAGGACAGATCAGAATTGAGCTTGGCAACAGACTTGACCTCAACGAGAAGAACGCATTCCGTTTCTGTTATATAAATGACTTCCCAATGTACGAGTATGACAAGGAGAGCAAGAAGATCATCTTCACTCACAATCCGTTCTCAATGCCACAGGGCGGACTTGAGGCGTTAAATGAGAAGGATCCACTTGATATTCTGGCTTACCAGTACGACATCGTCTGCAACGGTATCGAGCTTTCATCAGGCGCTGTAAGAAACCACGATATGAAGATCAT
Source organism: Coprococcus sp. TF11-13 (assembly GCF_003481085.1). Taxonomy (NCBI): domain Bacteria; kingdom Bacillati; phylum Bacillota; class Clostridia; order Lachnospirales; family Lachnospiraceae; genus Coprococcus; species Coprococcus sp. TF11-13. Next base: position 91,084 of record NZ_QUKK01000005.1, read on the forward strand.
GGTCAAGGCATTTGAGATCGCAGGATACACAGAGGATGATCTGAAGGAGAAGTTCGGAGCACTCTACAATGCATTCCAGTTCGGAGCACCACCTCATGCAGGTATGGCTCCTGGTGTGGACAGAATGATCATGCTTCTCAGAAACGAGGAGAATATCAGAGAGGTCATCCCATTCCCAATGAATGGAAATGCACAGGATCTTATGTGCGGAGCACCTGGCGAGGTTACAGAGCAGCAGCTCCGTGAGGTTCACATTAAGGTCAGACAGTAAAAAGGCCGGACGGCACTTGTGATTTTTAGACTCGAATATGAAGACATATATACAAACACATTCAGCTACCCTCACTTCAGCTGGCTTACATCTGCGTGATGTTTCAGCCGCGATAAGGGCGCTGCGGCTTTCACATCAGCAGGTAAGCGCTGAAGATCAGTCGCTTTCACTATCGTTTGTATATATGTTTCATATTCTTCGTCAGAAAACTACAAGTGCTTGTTTTTATTGCGAGGAGGTTTTTATGGCGGAATATCTTATCAAGGATACGACCAGGCAGGAGAGGGAGCAGATAGTTGCTGATTCTCTGGGGAATATTGACGCTTACTGTGATGGCTGTATGTGTGGTATCACAGAGATGTACCAGGATTATATTGACGGGAAGAAAGAGCTTCGTGAGATAAATATGGAGTTCAATGCGAGATATGTTCGGGATGAGGATATGGATGGACGGAAGTAAGCATATGGTGACAACTTTAATAATAAGTATGTGGCAGAGCTGGAAAAGCCATGTTAATATGGACATACAGTTAGTTGGTTTACATTACATCAATAAATAAGAATTAAAAAGGGGAAATTTATATGGGAATACGAAAAGAAGTATTTATAGTTGCTGCGATGCTCTCCATTATGGCGTGTACGGCCTGTGGAAATTCAGGTGGAAATGTTTCAGAAACAAATGGTGCGGAGACCTCGACCGGTGTGGAGAGCGGAATAATAGAGCAGCCACAGGTCATGTATGATGGACACATCTATTATTACAATGCAACCGGAAGAGATGAGAAATTGCCGGAAGGATACGAGATCGCGGGAACGATAAAAAAGGTCGACAGCAAAGACTATCCTGCAGAGAATTTTGCGGCAGCAGGCGTGGATCTTGAAGCTGGACAGGAAATATATATCAGCACAACTGAGAAGAATGTCATTTATCTGAAATATGACAGCGGATATGCGAGGTTTGAGAGAAGTCCTGAGGATGCTGCAGCGGAAGAACAGGATGAGACGGAGGTTGCAGAGAAAGAGAATGAGATAGAGGGGAATAGTGAAATGGCAGATAATATGGATGATGCTATGGCAGAAAATTATGGAGAATATGGATTTGGAGAAGACGGAGAATTCGACTTTGACAGTATATTTGGGATAGATCAGCTTGACCTGAACTACGAGGCACATGTTGCAGGATTTGACGGAGAGAGCTTTTTGTATAGTGTGCATATTGATGGCGGTGTCACAGATGAGAAGGTAGATGAGATCCAGCAGGTGATGGCGGATTATTCTTCACAAAATGGTGATGAAGAAAACTATATGGGGTATATTGATATATATAAGGGCGAAGACCAGATAATGATATACCTTGATCTTGGCGGCGTATCAGAAGAAAATAGCAACATGGCGGTAACGGGTATACTGAACGCACTTAACAGTGTCTCAGGTATAAAGAGTGTTATCATAAACGAAGAGATGTAGAAAAAAGAAAACATGTGTGAAAAGTCTATGATGTTTGGACAAAATATCATGGACTTTGGGCTACGGAGATATCGCCACGGTCGATGAGGCGATAGATATGATAAAGGGCAAATGATATCTATGTATTTGCCATAAGGGGATTGATCAGGTTGGAGGTACGCAATGGACGGAAAGACAATATTGCTTGTTGAGGATGACAAGGCACTGGCCATGGGGACGGTGTTCGTGCTGGAGGCCGAGGGTTATACAGTGCGGCATGCGGTAAATATCAAAACAGCGGGAACTATGCTTGACGATGCGGTTGATCTTATCCTTCTGGATGTCATGCTGCCGGATGGAAGTGGTTATGACTTCTGCCGCAGTGTGAGGGACAGAGGAATACAGATCCCGATAATATTCCTCACGGCGATGTCGGAGGAGGTGAATATAGTCCAGGGGCTTGAGCTCGGAGCGGATGATTATGTTGCCAAGCCTTACAGGCTTAAGGAGCTTTTGTCAAGGATAGCGGCCAATCTCAGAAGATATGATATGGCTGGCAGGGCGCCACAGGAGGCGTATACATTTGGCAGGCATAGATTTGTGGTGTCGGAATTCAGACTTTATGATGGGGACAGACTCGTAGACTGTACCCAGAATGAACTGCGTCTGCTCAAGGAGCTTGTGTCAAATGAAGGAATAGTGCTGTCCAGGGGCGCACTGCTTGACAGACTGTATGACATGGACGGTGTTCTTATAGATGACAATACGCTGTCTGTGTATATGAAGAGACTCAGGACAAAGCTTGGTGCTGATGCGTCGTGTATAGAGACGGTCAGGGGCGTTGGATACAGGTTCAGTAAGAACGGCAAAGCGACAGGGGAGTAGTTATGAAAAGCTCGTATGAGAGAAAAAAATACATATACAGTTTTGTGTGGATAAGCATTGCCGCTCTGTGTGTTCTGACGGTATGGTTCTATATCGCATTTGGCGGGAATGTGTTATATACGGCGATGTCAGCAGGGCTTATTGCTGTGGTGATGATACTTCTGTTTATTGCCGGCTACAGACAGATTGACAATGTATACAGAGAGGTTGAGAACATATCTGATAAGATGATCACGGTTATGGATGACCCTGACAGTGTGGCTGAAGAGGAATTCAGACAGGGTTCCGTGGGGATACTGTACACGAACTTTTATAAGATGGTATCATTTCTGAGAGAGAGCCGGGAGAAGGAGCTCTCAGAGAAGATATTTCTCAGGGATATAATATCCGACATATCCCATCAGCTCAAGACGCCGCTTGCATCACTGAATGTATTTGTGGATATGCTTCTTGATGATAAAGTTACAGATCCGGAGAGAAGAAAGCAGGTGCTGGTTGAGGCACAGAATCAGCTCTCAAGGATGGAGTGGATGGTTCTGTCACTGCTCAAACTTGCAAGGATAGAGGCGGGGGCCATAGAGTTTCAGAAGCAGAGCTGGAATCTGGACGTCATCTGCTCACAGGCTGCGGATGGGGTAAGGTATCTCACAGACAAGCGCGGACAGAGAGTGATCATAGACTGCAAAGGTGATATGAAGCTGGAGTGTGATGGTGACTGGCTGACAGAGGCCATTCTCAATCTGCTCAAGAACGCTTCGGACTACTCGGAGAAGGATACGGAGATCTCGCTTTCGGTGGAGCAGAACGATCTGTTTACGAGAATATACGTGAGAGATCATGGCATCGGCATCCCGGAAAATGAGCTCCCGAACATCTTCAAGAGATTCTACAGGGTCAACCAGGAGGTCAATCCGAACAGCGTTGGAATAGGCTTGTCGCTCACCAAGTCCATTGTTGAGGGCATGGGTGGACGGATAACAGTGAAGAGCGTGGTTCATGAATATACATGCTTTGAGATAACATTTGTACATATATAGTCTGTGCTGGACTGGGATATCTGACTTATCTTACTAAACTGTAAGAAAGAAAATTTATACAGTCACCAGACAGTAAGAAAGAGGTGGTACTATAGCATCATAGAAATGCTGAGTATCATCTTTTTTTATTATATACAGGGAGGTTTAGATTTGGGGGATTACAAGAAACTGGCAGTCAAATACCTGAAGGCCAACAGGGCGAGGAGCATAATTACGATAATAGGTGTGGCAATCACAGTCATGGTGCTATACGGGGGACTGAATTTGGCCTATTCCTATCTGCTTAATGCGAGGGAGGAGACAAGGCAGGAAAAGGATTACGAGTTTGTCCTCATGACAGAGAGCAAGGCGCAGGCAGAGCAGATAGCGGCGGATTCACAGATAGAAAAGGCGTACATAGGCAAATATGAGTACACGGATTGGCAGGTCGATGAGCAGACTGGCAGCAGTACACCGGTGAAGACGCTCTACAGAAATGCCGTCTATGCCACAGGCGACAATCCATTCCATATGGAAAAAAACATGGACGAGATCATGGACAGATATGGAGTCAAGGCGGAGCTCAACGTGGATCTGGCGGTGCTTTATTTCCAGGAGGGGACAACGGATGGATCGATGCTCATGGTCGTTGTGTGGCTGATACTGCTGATCGCATATATATTTGCCATATTTGCGGTTGGAATCATAAGGAACACCGTGCAGATGTTCATGATGGAGCAGATAAAGGACTATGGAATACTCCGGTGCATAGGATCGACAAAGGGGCAGCTCAAGAAAATAATTTACCTGATGGGAGCAATGCTTGAGTGCGCCGGAATTGTTATAGGTGTTATTGTTGGAGGATTCATAACACTGATAGTTGGTGCATTTGCAGGCGTGAGCGCGGGATACCATCTGATAGCGGCCGTTCCGGTGCTCATATGTTATCTGGGTGATCTGTATTTTGTAATGAGGGATAACAGCAAGATCATAGTGAAGATGACTCCTATAAGTGCAGTGAGGGGACAGTTCAGGATAAAGACAGGGCGTATACGTACCAGGGGAAAGGGCCTGATGGGAAGGCTGTTTGGTATTGAGGGAGAGTATGCGAGAAAGAGTGTCCTGAGGAACAGGGGACGGTATGTCAAGACGATCGCATCGCTTTCGGTCAGCATCGCGGCATTGGTGGCGGTGGTGAGCGTATCCGGTGCGCTTGACAAAGCCGTTGAGTTCCTGGACGGTGAATACGGAACATATCAGGTTCAGGTATATGAGACGCCGTCACAGCTTCAGGACATAGATTCCGTGGAAGCCGGGCTTCCGGACGCTGAGAGCCTGCAGAGAATCGCAGATAACAGATATACCCTTGCAGCAAGAAAGGTCTATGCGGCAAATGTATATGTGGCGGATATCGATGAGCTTTATTCCAAATACAACGATGCTTATATAAATACGACCATGTATGGAAACATGCTGGAATCTTACAAGAAGATGTATGAAAACGACAAGTCTCTGGCTATGGGAAGGATGAGACTTTCGGGTATTACATTACATGGAATGGATGCTTCGGGGATGAAAGATCTCTCACAGTATCTGGTGGACGGCACTGTGGATGTGAGTGATCACGGAATCGTGGTAGTCACAGGGGGAAGTTCTGCATGGAGTGACGATGATGAAGACAGTCTGACTTACCAGACATTGGAACATATCCAGGTAAATGATTACAAGGTAGGGGATACGATCGCTTTCGTCAACACGGACAAGCTGTTCACCGAGACTCAGAAGGCTATAGAGCAGGCAGGTATAGCCAAGACCGGGGGAGACAGAGCCGATGACACTATCGCTGACCCGGATGCCGAAAAGAGAATAAGTATTGCAAATGAAGTGTATGACAGACTTGTGGCTGAGGGGGACTTCACGGCATACACGGTGGAGGGAATACTTGACCTGGGAGACATGCTGACAGGTGAGAGTGGGATACAGGTGTACACTTCCGTGGATAATTACCTGGCGGAGACGGGATATACTCCATGCCAGATATCCGGCATGGAGTATCAGATCGATTCCACCAGGATAACGAACAGAAGCATAGACGATATGGTGAGCTATCTGTATACAGATACGGGGGCATTTGATTTTTATATGTATGTTGAAAACCTCAGGACGTTCCAGAGCTTCAAGGAATTTAACCGTGTCATACTCATGATAGCTGCACTTGTATTTGCACTGGGAGCTGTAAACATCATAAATGCAACGGCGGGTAATTTGCATATGAGACGCAAGGAATTTGCACAGCTCAGGGTTATCGGTATGTCGAGAAAGAGACTTATAAAGACTGTGTTGCTCGAGGGAATCATGACGGCATTCTGGTCAAATATATTGGGAATATTGATCGGTACAGGCATTTATTATGGCGAGTATTATTTCATAAGACTGATGTTCCAGATGAGATTTGCGCCATCGGTGACAGCCATTGTGGTGGGAGTGGTGTTGTCGACGATATTGGTATTTGGAAGTATATTGATCCCGCTCAGAAGACTTCCTCAGAGTATGGCAGAGGATCTTACACTTGAGGAATAAAGGAGGAGGAAAGTTATGGAAATAGTAAAGATGGAGCATGTGACCAAGATATACGGCGAAGGTGACACGAGAGTGTGGGGACTTGACGATGTTAGTCTTACAATAGACAAAGGGGAGATCGTCGCCATAGTGGGGGCGTCAGGTTCAGGCAAATCGACAATGCTGCATGTCATGGGCGGTGTGGACACACCTAACAGCGGAAACGTGATTATAGATGGCAAGGACATAACCAGACTGTCAGATGAGGAAATGTCTGTGTTCAGAAGGCGCAAGATAGGCTTTGTATTTCAGGCATATCACCTTATCCCGGTGCTGACCGTCGAGGAGAACATAAGGATGCCGATACTTCTTGACCACAGGAAGCCGGACAGGGATTACATAGACCACATCATAGAGATGCTCGGCCTCAAGGACAGAAAAAAATATCTGCCAAATCAGTTATCCGGTGGTCAGCAGCAGAGAGCAGCCATAGCAAGAGCTCTGGCAAACAGACCGGCACTTGTGTTGGCGGATGAGCCTACAGGAGCCCTGGATTCAAAGAATGGAAATGAAGTCATTACACTGCTGCAGGATTCGGTGAAGAAGCTGAACCAGACACTTGTGCTCATCACACACAACATTGATCTGGCGAGGGAAGCGGACAGGATAATAAAGATAGCCGATGGAAAGATAGTGGAGTGATAAAAGAAAATGTCTGATAATTGTGAAGAGATGTCTTGATAGGGGGATGGACAAGTGTACAAAACAAATAAGTTGACTATAGTAAAAAATATAAAAAAATTCATGGCATTGTTACTTGCGGTGATCGTTTGTATGTCTGCATTTTCTTTCAATATGGTAGCCGAGGCGTCACAGCCAAAGGTCATGGTGGTGGATTACCAGATAGTGCAGAAGGAGATATTTTCCGGACAGGCATTTGACCTCAAGGTCACCATAAAGAATACAGGCAGCAGATATGTTGACAATCTCAAGATATCCGTAACATCTGACACAGGGGATATAGTTCCTGCGGAAGGGGCAGGAAACGGCTTCCTTGATGAACTTCCAAATGGCGAGGAGAGTACATTTACATTCAAGCTCAGAGCTGCGGATGGACTGGCGGAGAAAAGCTATAAACTCAGCGTGGTAAATGAATATGACGATATATGGGGAAATCCGTATTCTGCTACAGACGTGATATATCTTCCTGTAAAGCTTGCGCAGAGGGCTTCTCTCACGGATCTGTATGTGGCAGATGATGCGGTTCTCGGGGATTCGGTTGAGATAGTCGGAAGCGTGAACAATCTGGGTGCCGGCATGCTCTACAACGTAAAGGCAAAGCTTCAGAGCTCTTATATGGAGGAGATTGAGACGTATATAGGCAATATAGAGTCTGGAAAGAGCGGAAGCATAGATATCCTCACGAATGCCGTGGCGACGACTGCTGCGAGCGGTGATATGTCAAAGGTGATAGTTACATATGAGGACAAAGAGGGGAATGAGACGATGATTGAGGGGAATTTCAAGGCGACTGTGGAATCTCCGGTGTATGACAATGTAGAGAAGATAAAGGACAGCACAAAAAGCAGTGGTAAAAAGGTGTTATATAGTGTAATTGCTGTGGTTATAGTGATAGCTCTGTTATGTATATGTGCAATAAGAAAGCACAGGAGAAAAAAGGAGATTCTTGATGAATTTTAGATTCCGGTCACGGGGAGAGAGTTTATAAGGAGATAGATTGTATGGGGTGGATATGGCATTTGTGTCTTATGAATATGAAGAGAAGAAAGATCAGAATATTTCTCACCGTTCTCGGCGTGATGATAGGTGTTATATCGGTTGTAGCACTTCTGGCTGTGGGAATCGGAGTCAAGAACGAGATGATAGATTCTGCGGTTGCAAGTGGAAGTGTCAACCAGATAACGATATACAGTGAGACCGGAAGTAAGCATAAGGATCGAATGATAACGGACAGAACGATATCTACATTGACAGATCTTGCAAATGTGGATGGTTGTTATCCTCTGTATGAGGTGCCTGTGAGTATGAAGTATGGGGAGTATGAATACTTTGGCAATCTTGTGGGTGTGCCGGGAAATGAGCTTGATGGCTGGAGTCTGGCCTATGGGGAAAACAGCAATTCTTCACATGGGACACCTGAACTGATCTCGGGCAGCAGTGTGGGCAAAATGTTCTTCAATCAAAAGATATTTGACAGTTACGAGAAGAGAGAGAATAAGAGTATTGCATCCCTTGTCGGAAAGAGATTTGACACGACCGTCGGATGGAGCGGTGAAAGTGACAGGATATTCAAACTGAAGCTCACCGGGGTTTTATCTGATGGAGATACGGATAACAGCTCTGACAATGCTTCTGCTGACACTTCTTATGACAGCGCAGTTCAGGATGAAGAGTCTGACGAATCGCTGGACATCTCTGACAGCTACAGCGAGAAGTCTCAGACGATATACTGTGATATGGATTCACTGAAAAGCCTGCTCAGAAAGGTCAGCGCCGATGGCAAGCTGTACGGTCAGCCGGTGGATGGCAATGGCAACAGCTACCGTGAATTTGTCTACACATCAGCGGTGGTGATCGTAGATGATATAAATAACGTCGATGCGATGGTAAAAAAGCTTCAGGACATGGGGTATCAGACAGAGAATTCCAAGGAATATCTGGACACGATACAGAAGTACCTCAAGATGATACAGCTTCTTCTCGGCGGAATCGGAATGATAGCACTTATTGTGGCTGTCATAGGAATAAGCAACACCATGACGACCTCTGTATTCGACTGGGTAAACGAGATCGGTATATTGAAGGTCCTCGGCTGCGACATAGACGAGCTCAGACTTCTGTTCCTCATGGAGGCCGCAGTGATAGGACTTGTCGGAGGCATCCTCGGAGTATTATCCTCCTACGGAGTGAGAATAGTGGTGAATAAAGCCGCCGTCTCCATGTTCAACCTTGCAAAAGGAACCCAGATAGCCATGATCCCATGGTGGCTTGCACTGACCGGAGTCCTCGGCTCCGTGATCCTCGGAGTGGCAGCAGGCTATTTCCCAGCAAGATGGGCCTCAAAACTAAGACCGATAGACGCCGTGACAAGGAGGTAAAAGGTCACAAAATTATCGCAAACATAAAGAAAAAGCCAGAAAGATACAAAAAACAGAAAAGCCCTATAAGAAAGTAAATTAGCTCGTACCCTGTAAGGGTGTGGGGCCATCGTTAGCGAAGACTCCTGAGCTTTGACGCTTCTTGCCGAGGCGTAGGCAGCAACGACCTTATCGCTGCCGAAGCCGAGTGCATATAGAAGCAAGTCAAAGTTCAGGAAGTCGAGCGTGATGGATCCACATCCTTACAGTGTACGGGCTTCACTATCTCAAAGGACTTTTAGTCCGTCCTTATTTCCTGTTGGCTCTGTAACGGAGAGTATGGTCAAGAATCTTCTTACGGATTCTGAATGACTTTGGTGTGATCTCCAGGAGCTCATCAGTGTCGATGAAATCAAGTGCCTGCTCAAGGCTCATGATCTTTGGAGGTGAGAGCTTAAGCGCATCATCCGATCCTGAAGAACGGGTGTTGGTAAGCTGCTTCTTCTTGCAGACATTGACCTCCATGTCCTCAGCACGAGGGTTCTCACCGACAACCATACCAGCGTAAACCTCCTCACCAGGTCCGATGAACAGGGTACCACGCTCCTGTGCATTGTACAGACCGTATGTGATGGAAGTACCTGACTCGAATGCGATGAGTGATCCCTTTGATCTGTAGCTCATGTCACCCTTGTATGGAAGGTACTCGTCAAATGTTGTGTTGATGATACCAGTTCCCTTTGTAGCTGTCATGAAGTCGCCACGGAAACCGATAAGTCCACGGGATGGAACAGAGAACTCAAGTCTTGTGGTTCCGTTTCCTGTAGGAGCCATTCCCTGCAGCTCACCCTTTCTCTGGTTCAGCATGTTGATGATAGTTCCTGCGAACTCATCAGGTACATCTATATAAGCAATCTCAAATGGCTCAAGCTTGTGTCCAAGCTCATCCTCTTTGTAGATAACCTCAGCCTTACTTACTGCAAATTCATAACCCTCACGTCTCATGTTCTCGATAAGAACTGAAAGGTGGAGCTCACCACGTCCTGAAACCTTGAATGCCTCAGTTGTGTCAGTCTCCTCAACTCTGAGGCTGACATCAGTGTTCAGCTCTCTGAAAAGTCTCTCACGGAGATGTCTTGATGTGACGAACTTGCCTTCCTTGCCTGCGAGAGGAGAGTCATTTACCATGAAAGTCATGGCGATGGTTGGCTCTGAGATCTTCTGGAAAGGAATTGGATCAGGATTCTCAGGGGAGCAGAGTGTATCACCGATCTGTACATCTGTGATACCTGAAACTGCAACGATTGAACCAATCTGTGCTTCCTTAACTTCAACCTTGTTAAGACCATCATACTCAAAAAGCTTTCCAATACGAACCTTCTCAAGCTTGTCAGGATCATGCTCATTTACGATGACGAGATCCTCATTTACCTTGAGGACACCGTTGTCTACCTTGCCGACACCTATACGTCCAACGTACTCGTTGTAGTCGATGGTGCTGACGAGCATCTGAACACCTGCTTCTGGATCGCCCGTAGGAGCAGGAATATAATCAATGATAGTGTCGAACAGAGGCTTCATGTCTGTGCCTGGCTCGGATGAGTCAAGTGTTGCATAACCGGACTTGGCAGAAGCAAATACAAATGGGCAGTCAAGCTGATCCTCATTTGCATCGAGCTCGATGAGGAGCTCAAGAACTTCGTCAACTACCTCGTCAGGACGTGCCTCAGGACGATCACATTTATTTACACATACGATAACTGCAAGATTAAGCTCAAGAGCCTTCTTCAGAACGAACTTGGTCTGTGGCATAGGACCCTCAAATGCATCAACAACGAGGATTACTCCGTTTACCATCTTAAGAACTCGCTCAACCTCACCGCCGAAGTCTGCATGACCCGGAGTATCAATGATGTTGATCTTGGTGCTTCCATATGTTACGGCAGTATTCTTGGAGAGGATAGTGATTCCTCTTTCACGCTCGATATCGTTGGAATCCATGACACGCTCAGCGACCTCCTGATTGTCACGGAACACACCGCTCTGCTTTAAGAGCTCGTCTACAAGTGTTGTTTTACCGTGGTCAACGTGGGCGATGATAGCCACATTTCTGATATCATCTCTTGTTATCTTCATAATTTTCACTCTTTCTTTCAAATTTAGTCTACTTTACAACGGTTAACATTCTAGCATAGTGAAAAAACCAATGCAATAATGATAATGTACAAAAATGTAGTAAAAAAGAGGGCAAATACTAACAGATTATTGTTAAAGTCTGTGTATCAGATGTGTATATCTAATATAATTCAAATCGGGATATAGTTCTTATTGCTTTAAGCTTTTGAAAGTGTTGATTTTCATATATTACCAAAATATAATGTAAGGAAAAGTATAATGATCTATGCTACAATTTAGAGGTGTTTAATAAAATAATATGGCGTTTTTAGCAGGCTCTATTTATAATTGATCATGAAAAATATACTAAAAAGGGTGGTAACATTAGTTTTGGCGCTGGCTCTTATAGTGGCTATAATCCCGGCAGACAATGCACAGGCGGCAACAGGCAGAACTGGCTTAAAAGGGGCGTCAAATGGCTATTATTACTGCTACAAGAATGGAAAACAGGTTAAGAAGACCGGATGGGTTATAGTGAATAATAACATGAAGGTAAAGCTGACCTCATCTTACAAGGTTCAGTACAAGCAGCTCAAGAAGGGAACAAAGACCTACGTAAGCAAATATGTGGCATCAAAGAAGAAGATTGTTAATCTCGATCGAGTTTACATAATGTTATCAGATAAGAAGCTTCATTTTGTGTCAAAGAATGGAGTGCTGATTAGAAAGAAATCCACAGTCAGCGATAAGAGTGGAAATACATGAAAAAGGCAAAAAGACTCTATAAGTATAGCTATGCAAAGAAGAAGTGGGTTCTTCAGAAGAACACCTCATGTAAAATAAACGGTAAAACATATTATTTTGACAAGAATGGTAAAGTAACAACGCAGGCTCCGACAACCGAAAAGACGACAGAAGCAGCGACAAAGCATACTCATAATTGGCTTGTCAGCGATCAGACCTACGGGGAGAGAAGAATATGCAACATATGTGGGGCGGATATAACTGGTATATCAGCAAAACAGCATATAGCTGATACAGCAGTTAAAACTAATATAGGCACAAAGGACGATCCTGTATGGGCTGATGTTAGTAAATGCAATGGTTCAACTCATACCGAAACATATGTTACATCAACCACATGGATATGCTCAGGCTGTGACAAAGTAGTTAAAACGAATGGTGAGGATATGCCCAAAAAAAATTTAGAAAATCCAGAGTAAAACACCATGTTGTATTTTGAAATCTTATTATGTAGGCGTATTTGAGAATTATAAACAAGATAATGATTATGGTTGTAGACAATATAATTAGGAGACAACAATGTTTACAGAAAAGGATATTGAGCAAGTTATAGAGATATATGAGACAAGAGGCATTGTAACCAGAGATGATTTTGGCAACATGGATTCGAGACCTTTATCAGAAGAAGTGTATGATGAAATGCAACGGAGAGGTTACGATAATGTTATGATGACAGAAGCTCATTTGCCTGGGTATGCTGATTATTCCCGTGCAATCTATAATGCAGATAAATATACGTTTAAAGAGGCTGATGAGTATTTGATTAAAAATGTGTTGCACGAATGGAAATTATAGTATTATAACAGTCAAACTGGATAGCGTTTATAATTAAACAGATATAAAGTATGGTCTAAAATGCCTGCGATGTAACAATATACATCGCAGGCATTTTCGTGCATTTATCTGGCGGCCGCCTTGAGCAGCATCTCCTTAAGTTCATCAGGTGAGAATTTGTAGTGTGAATTGCAGAACTGGCAGTTGACCTCTATAGGCTCACCCTCTTCAAGAAGACTTGCGATCTCTTTTTTGCCAAGGCTGAGTACCGCATTGTAGTATCTCTCCTTGCTGCAGTTGCAGTGCCACTCGGTAGGCAACTCATCGGTCACTACAACGTCATATCCTTCAAATACATCCTTGATGATGTCAAGAGGAGTCTTGCCCGCATCGAGGAGACTGGTGATAGAAGAGAACTCGTTAAGTCTCTTCTCAAGAACGTCTATGAGCTCGTCCGATGCAAATGGCATGAGCTGGATGATGAATCCGCCCGCCTGCTTTACTGTGTTATCTTTTTCCATGAGGACGCCGAGAGCAACTGATGTAGGGATCTGCTCTGATGTTGCAAAATAATATGTCAGATCCTCGGCAATCTCACCGGATACGAGCTGTGTCTGGCCGACATAAGGCTCCTTGAGACCGATATCCTTGATAACTGAAAGCACGCCGAGATCAAGTGCCTTGGCAACATCCAGCTTACCCTTGTCATTTGCGTGAAGGATAACGTTTGGATTGTTGACATATCCCTTGACTCTTGAATGTGCGTCTGCAGTTACAGTCAGTCCGCCGATAGGACCGTTGCACTGGATCTGAAGTGTGAGTACGTCAGATTCGTTCTTGCACTGCGCTCCCATAAGCGCGCCTGCTGTGAGCAGTCTTCCAAGGGCTGCTGTAGCCACAGGGCTTGTGTTGTGGATAGATCTTGCAGTCTCCACGATATCTCTTGTTGTTCCGGCGAAGAATCTTACCTGATTGTTCGCCGCCATACCTCTTATTATATGATCGCTCATGTTGTATACCTCGCTATTCTATGTTGATTAGTTTTGTTACATTTTGAAATCTGTCCGGTTATCTCTATATATAATCGCATTATAATAATGATATATTGGACAATCTTCACCATTTTATATTATGAATGATGATAAGACAAGCCTATTCATAGTGTTTGTTATCTTGGTGTGTCTCCCTTGCAACCACGTATACCCTTTCACTGGAATCTGTGGCTGGCTGCCATGTAAATGCATCGTACATGGCGACGAGCTCCATGCCTGAGTCAGCAACGCATTTTATCATGTCGTCAAGGGTCAGGCCTCGCTGATAATGGAATTCCTGATACTTCCTGTAAAGAGGACACTCATCATCCGGTTCAATGCCTGATTCTGGGTATTCTGGGAGAAACAGGCTGAGAGCCAGCTCATTTATATCGGTTTCCGTATCGTAGTAGTTATCCCAGATAAAGCTCACGTCGTCCCTGTCCTCGGCTATGGTGCTGTCGGCAACCACATCCTTGAAATAGTGGCGGGTCTTGAAGTCGCAGATAAATATGCCCTTTGATTCTAGATAGTTATTTGCCAGCCTGAATACGTGGGTTATGTCGGCAAGCTCCGTAAGATAGTTGATGCTGTCGCACACGCACACGATGGCATTCACCGTGCCGAAGAGCTCAAACTCCTTCATGTCCTGCATGAGATATAAGATGGATTCATGTCCTGTATCCAGCTTTTTTTCATTTGCCAGCTCAAGCATCTCATATGAATTGTCGATACCGATCATGTCGTATCCGGCATCCGCAAGCCTTTCGGTTATCTCTCCGGTGCCGCATCCAAGCTCACATATGAGCCCGTCGTGTACTCCGAATTTTTTCAAAACTTCTATTATATATGTGCACCAGTCATCATATGGAATGTTGTCCATCAGTTCGTCATAGACACTGGCAAATACTTCATAAGCGTTCATGCTTCCTCCTTCAGCCTGCGCTGATCAAATCTTTTGATAACATTTTGAATTGTACCACAGCTTAAGTTTTATAGTAAACTGCAATAAATAATTATGCATAAAATTTGAATGATTGTTGAAGAAACTTAAAATAGCATTTATTATGTTACTGGGCAGAACAAATATAAAAATCAGAAAGAGGACAAGCAGAGATGGAATACTGGGATATTTACGATGTGAATAAGCAGCCTACAGGGCGCACAATGAAGAGAAATGACTGGAATATGCAGCCGGGGGATTATCACCTCACAGTGCTCGGTGTGCTCCAGAACAGAGAGGGAAAGTATCTGATAACCAAGCGTGCCATGACAAAGGCGTGGGCAGCAGGCTGGTGGGAGGTTTCTGGCGGCGGAGTGCAGGCAGGAGAGTCATCGATAGAGGCAGTCAGGCGTGAGGTGCTTGAGGAGACAGGTATAGACGTAAGTGATTTCGACGGAGGCTTGCAGTTCACATATAGGAGAGATAACCCGGATGAGAAGGACAACTACTTTGTGGATGTGTACAAATTCACAGGTGACTTTGAAGAAAAGGATGTCAGACCTCAGGAGGCGGAGACGGATGGTTTCAAGCTGGCAACCCTGGATGAGATAAAGGAATATGCAGAGCAGGGAATCTTTCTTCATTATGATAGTATCAAGAAAGTGTTTGAATAAGCCGGGCTGTTATACCAAAAAACAGTTTGAAAAACACAGCATATATGCTAATATAGTTAAGATTAGAGAGAAATCGGGCGAAAAAGCGTTATAAAGCCTGAAAAGATAAATTTCAAGGAGGCATTTTCAAAAATGGCTGAGACATACAACCACAAAGTCGTTGAAGGAAAGTGGCAGAAGGTCTGGGATGACAACAAGGCATTTGCTGCTACAGATGATTATTCAAAACCAAAGTATTATGCGTTAGTTGAGTTCCCATACCCATCAGGACAGGGACTTCACGTAGGTCACCCAAGACCATACACAGCGCTTGATATAGTAGCAAGGAAGAGAAGAATGCAGGGCTACAATGTTCTGTACCCAATGGGATGGGACGCATTTGGTCTCCCTACAGAGAACTATGCGATCAAGAACAAGATCCATCCAAAGGAAGTAACCAAGACCAATGTTGCAAGATTCAAGAAGCAGCTTCACTCACTTGGATACTCATTCGACTGGGACAGAGAGATCAATACAACGGATCCTGAATATTACAAGTGGACACAGTGGATATTCCTTAAGCTTTTCAAGGCTGGTCTCGCATACAAGAAGGAGATGCCTATCAACTGGTGTACATCATGTAAGGTCGGTCTTGCAAATGAGGAGGTTGTCAACGGCGTATGTGAGCGTTGTGGCAGCGAGGTTGTCCGCAAGGTTAAGTCTGAGTGGATGCTCAAGATCACAGATTACGCAGACAAGCTTATCGAAGGACTTGACGGCGTGGATTACATCGAGCGTGTAAAGGTTTCACAGAAGAACTGGATCGGACGTTCAACAGGAGCTGAGGTAGATTTCTCAGTAAAGGGCAAAGAGGACAAGCTCCGCATATATACAACAAGATGCGATACACTGTTCGGAGTAACATACATGGTTGTTTCACCAGAGCATCCAATCCTTGACAAGTACAAGGACGAGATCGGCAACTGGTCAGACATCGAGGCATATCGTGAGCAGGCAGCGAAGAAGAGCGACTTTGAGCGTTCAGAGCTTGCAAAGGATAAGACTGGTGTATGCATAGACGGACTCACAGCCATCAACCCTGTAAATGGCAAGGAGATCCCTATATACGTATCAGACTATGTACTAATGAGCTACGGAACAGGTGCTATCATGGCGGTTCCTGCACATGATGACAGAGACTGGGAATTTGCAAAGAAGTTCGGACTTCCACTCATCCAGGTTGTTGCAAAGGATGGCGAGGAAGTAGATATAAATGAGGCTGCATTTACAGACGTGGCAACAGGAGTGCTCATCAACTCAGATTTCCTCAACGGCCTTGAGGTAAAGGATGCAAAGGAGAAGATGATAAAGTTCCTGGAGGAGAAGGGTATCGGTCAGGCAAAGACAAACTACAAGCTCCGTGACTGGGTATTCTCACGTCAGAGATACTGGGGCGAGCCAATTCCTATCGTTCACTGCGATAAGTGTGGTTATGTACCTATCGACGAGAGCCAGCTTCCGTTGCTTCTTCCAGAGGTTGACAGCTACATGCCGACAGACAACGGCGAGTCACCACTTGCAGCTATGACAGACTGGGTAAACACCACATGTCCATGCTGCGGCGGTCCTGCAAAGAGAGAGACGGATACTATGCCACAGTGGGCTGGATCATCATGGTATTTCCTCAGATATACAGATCCTCACAACACAGAGGCTCTTGCAAGCAAGGAGGCACTCAAGTACTGGCTTCCTGTTGACTGGTACAACGGAGGAATGGAGCATACAACACTCCACCTTCTGTATTCAAGATTCTGGCACAAGTTCCTGTACGATCAGGGCGTAGTTCCTACACCAGAGCCATACCAGAAGAGAACATCACATGGTATGATCCTCGGTGAGAACGGCGAGAAGATGAGTAAGTCAAGAGGCAACGTTGTAAATCCTGACGACATCGTAGATGTATACGGTGCAGATACACTTCGTACTTACGAGATGTTCATCGGAGCATTTGACCTTGCAGCTTCATGGTCAGAGGATGGTGTCAAGGGATGTAGAAGATTCCTCGACAGAGTATGGAAGCTTCAGGACAGTGTGACAGACGAGAAGGGCTACTCCAAGGATATGGAGACCAAGATGCACCAGGTTATCAAGAAGGTTTCAAATGACTTCGAGAACCTGAAGTACAACACAGCTATCGCAGCCATGATGGCACTTCTCAACGACTTCTACAAGAAGGGAAGCGTTACAGCAGATGAGTTCAAGACACTGCTCATCCTGTTAAACCCTGTTGCACCTCATATCACAGAGGAGCTGTGGTCAGTAAAGAACTATGGCGGATATGTATATCAGCAGACATGGCCAGAGTTCGATGAGGCAAAGACAGTAGAGTCAACAGTAGAGATCGCTGTACAGATCAACGGTAAGACTAAGGCAACACTTGCGATCGGCAAGGAGGATCCAAAGGATGAGGTTATCGCAAAGGCTAAGGAAGTGATCGCCGACAAGCTCACAGGTAACGTTATCAAGGAGATCTATGTTCCTGGACGTATTGTGAATATTGTTATGAAATAAAAAAACTATAAACATGAGAAAGCCACATGGAGAAAAATCCATGTGGCTTTCTTGATGTTTAATATATATCGGATTATCATTTATTTCAGATAAGGCAGCAGATTCTTGAGTGCGCTGTATGCACTGTCACGTTTGTACAGCGGTATCGATTCCACCAGTCTGTCAAGATCGTCATGAGTGATATAATCCTTGTTCTCGGGGGTGGTGAAGGGTTCCTTTCCGAATACCAGAAAATCCAGTGGCGCATCAAGAACAGTTGCGATATTGGCAAGAGTATATATACTCATACTTTTATATCCGTGCTCAATCTCGTACACGTAATGGGGAGACACTTTTATTTTCTCGGCAAGCTGTTCCTGAGTAAGATTATGAGCCTTTCTCACATTTCTTATCCGCAATCCCAAGTCAAAGATATCTATCACAATAACCTCCATCTTGCTGAAATAATATCTATCAGCTACATTTTATGCAAATAGTATCTGTCAATAACGGTATCGCCAGCCAGAAACTATCAGGTACAAAAATATGAAACTATAGCCAACAGCCACAAAAATAAAATTGTGTTACATTTATTGAAATGCATTTTTTACAGCATGGACTTTATCATATTTATCTTTTGTTTTTCCTGTGGAGACATGCCTTCGCTCAGCACATCCAGAACGATCTCGGACTCTGCTCTGCTGAAGGAGAGATCCCTTTTCTGCAGTTCTTTGTTGATCTCCATTAGCTGGGGGAGCATCTGTTCCGGTGTCATGGTTGACTGGGAGTTGGATAATCTGAGAAGAATTTCCCTTTTTAGCGGGTGCATGCTTTTAAGTCTTGGGTCATTTTGAAGATTCATGTTTAATATCCCTCCATATCATATTTTTCAAACAGGTCTTTGACGGAGCTGTATATATCCTGGGATGACTGGGATTCAGTGTTGTCGTAGTTTTCTTCGCCCTCGGTTTCAGAGGCAGTTCTGCTTTGATAGTGCCGGTACAGAGAATCCGTGGATTGCTGTGTATTCATGGCCTCCATGGTCTTCATCATATCCATGGCTTTTTTCATGCTGGCAAACTGGTCCCTGATATCGGGAAATCCACACCCGGCAAGGGATGACAGTATATCATCCTGATTGTTTATATCTTTGTGGAGTCCACAGGAGTTTACATAATTTGTATCGCGCAGGGCATTCAATATGGTCTGAAGTTCCATGATCTTTATGTACATTGCCAGAGGAGCTTTCATACGGTCATCCACAAATGGGAGAATGGCCTCCATCATGAACAGGCGGTCATCTTTTATTAAGTTGTCCAGTGGATGATGGAAGTTGCCATTAAACATATGAAGCTCCGTTTCATGCAGTGATCACTTGGTAAGACAGCTATACTATATTCTATTGATTTTCAGTAAAAAAATACCAGCAGAATTGCTCCTGCTGGCCACTTTTTGCGGATATCGGACAGTCATTCTGCCCGATATCCCGTTTATAGATCGTGGTGAGTCCGCTTTTAGCAGCAGCCGCAATCATTGCCACCGCAGCCGCCGCAGCCACATCCGTTGTTATTGCCACAGCCACCGCAGCAGAATAAGAGAAGGATGATCCAGATGCAACTGTTGTCATTGCCACAACCGCCATTAAAACCGAAACCATCGCCGCCGCAGCCGCCACAGCAGAGGAGAAGGATGATGATCAGAGTGCAACTGTTGCATCCGCAGGAACCTCCGCAAGAAAGTCCATTTCTGCCGCCACAGCCACAACCGCCACAGGCACACTGTGTTGCCGATAAATCACTCATGGTAAGCCTCCATTATTTTGTTCATGGTTTAACATATTCGCATGAACATGATGTGTTACACATTTGTTCAAAAAATATTTTGTTTAATGTAAGATATCTAAAATGTGTTATAAAGCTGTCTTAAGGCATCCAATTCGATGTTCTAAAAACAGACTTACTATGCTATAATAAGCGCAAGTACGCTGGGAGATAGCGTAGGAAGTTTGGAAGGAAAAACGATAAAAAAGGACAGGGGGAAGATAACTTGCTGTATCGTTGTGTAAATTGTGGGGGTAACGTAGTGTACGATCCTGCAAAGAAAAAGATGGTGTGCCTCAGTTGCGGAGGGAGCGACTGTCAGGAGCTGGTTCCGTCACAGGAGCCTGTAATATGTATAAACTGTGGTTCGCAGATACCTTACACTGAGTATCAGTCTGCGGGAAGATGTCCTTCATGTGGAACATATCTGCTCAGGGATGACAAAGTAAATTATCCGTATGGGGCTGATGTGATACTTCCATTTAAGATATCAAAGCATGAGGCTGAGGAGAAGCTGAGGAATGAATTTGGTAAAAAGCTATTTATACCGGGAACATTCCTCTCACAGAAGACGCTTGAGGCGCTTAAGGGAGTGTATGTCCCATTCTGGATGTACGATTATGATTCGGATGTGGCTTATGAGGCCATAGGAACAAAGGTCAGATCATGGACGTCTGGAGACAAGAGATATACAGAGACTTCATATTTTGATGTCGGAAGAAGACTGCATGTGAATTATGAGGGCATACCGGTTGATGCATCCATAGCCATGGAGGATGGAATCATGGATCTCATGGAGCCGTACAACTACAAAGAGCTCATGCAGCATGACAACAAGTACCTCTCGGGATTCGATGCGGAGACTTACAATATGCCGCCGAATGAGGTGGAGCCGAGGGCTCAGGCAAAGGCAGAGAAGGCAAACAGAGATTGGGTGAGAAGCACCACAACCGGATATTCATCACTTACAAATGAGAGATTCAGGAACAACAACAGACTCACGGGAACAAAGTTCGGACTCATGCCGGTGTGGGTATATGAGTACCGTTTCCAGGGCAAAAACTATAAGTTCTATGTCAACGGACAGACTGGAAAATGTGTCGGAACAGAGCCGAAGAGCATGAGTAAGGCAGTTGGACTTACCGCACTTTTGTTTGGCGCAGCATTTGTATTGCTTGATGGCTTGTCTATGTTATTGGGGGTGTTGTAAATGAATGCAGTAAAGAAATTTATCGTGGCAATGCTCGTGGTACTTGGACTTGGAATAGTGTTCTTTATAGGATACTTTGTGAAATCAAATGCCAATCTCAAGCATGACGCCAGAAATAATACAGAATGTAAGACAAATGAGAGAGTGTTTGACTATGCAGATAAGCTGTCTGATTCGGAGGAGGAGACTCTCCGCGGGGAGATAGCAGAACTGGAAGATAAAGTGGGTATGGACTTTGTTGTCGTTACCATGGATCAGTACACAGATCTGTCAGAATATGATGCCGATGCAGTTTCATATGACATAGAGTCTAACACAAAGGATATAGCAGAGAAGATCTGTGATTATTACAGATTCGGCTGGGAAGAGTGGCCTGCAGGAACATATCTTGACGGCAGGGATGCCAGCACAAGCGTAGTTATAGTTGCCAACTGGCAGGAGAACGATGGATATGTTTATCTGTGCACAGCCGGCAAGGCGAAGAAGAGAATAAGTGATTCCAAGGCGACATCCATAACGGAATACGGTGGAAAGATACTCAGATCGGATACTCTTGGAGCATTTGAGAGAATGATGTCAAGAACAGAGACGGCTATGAAGAGCAGCACAGGAGGATTAAAGTTCCTGTCACCATTTATATGCTTCCTTGTATCTCTTGGAGCAGCCATCGCATTCTGCATCGTGAATCTGTCGAAGAAAGCAGGAAAAGATACCACAACAGCTTCTACATACAGCGATGGAAATGCCAAGGAGCTTGACAGAAGAGATATATTTATACGTAAGGAAGTAACCAGCGTGACTATCCAGAGCAGCTCAGGAGGTTCTGGTGGATCAGGCGGTGGCGGTGGTCATGGCGGTGGCGGAAGCCATTTCTAAAAATCTGACCGTACGCGGGAAAGACATATTATGAAGAACAGGAAGTTTGAAAGTTATATTCTAAAAAACAGAATACCCGGGATCATTCTATCACTGATCATGGTGGGATGCATGATCATCATGGCGTGGCATTTCAGTCTGCCGGACAGGATAAGGAGCAGGACATACAGGAGCATAGCTGATATAGAGTCCAGAGCGAATCCAAACGACAGGGATGTGACGATAACCGTGGATCGGGCGGATTATATAGGATACGATTATTATGTGGATTCTGAGAGGCAGGGCAGGTACTACTACTGTCAGCAGGATGGCAGATATGCCATCCTGCTCATCAGGAGTAACGAAGATGTACTGTTGAATTATACGCTGAGAGGCAGAGTAGTCTCTGCGGATGATGTGTATACATCGATAGTTGACGGACTTGCACAGGACATGGGGATACCATCAAAGCAGCTTGAGAGCAAGGTATATCCACTCATAATAAGTGAGGTGGATTTTCCGAGGATCTATTATAATATGATGCTGCTGGTTCTTGTGCTGACGGCTCTGTGGGCGTTATATAATATAGTCAGATGTATATACAGTGTGTGCTGTCCATGGAAGGTGTCAGGAATGCAGGTCGTATCGGGCGGAAAGGCAGACAGGAATACTGTCAGGGATATAGATGAACAGCTCAGATACAATCTCTACTATGATCAGGATGGTATAGCCATAACAGACAAATATCTGGTATATCACGGAACCTGGCATACGGATGTGGTGGAACTCAGCACCATAGAGACGTTCAAGAAGCTCAGAACATCGGCGAATATAGGGCCGGCAGACAAAAAGATATACAAACTACTCATGGTGGATGTGGACGGTGTGACATATGAGCAGGACTTCAAGACGGAGGCTGCCATAGATGAAGCATTGTCATATCTGAGAGATTCAGGGAAAAAATAAAACAGTATATGCGGTTCGTTATCAAACGGATCGCATATACTGTTTTTGTTTTGCCTATTATACTGTGCAGACTATACGTCAAGCTTGTCCTGATCGGAGAGCACTGATGGATCCTCAGATACATCTGAAAGTCCCATGTACTCATCGCCGATTACCTCTGAGGTCTCGGCGTCAGCGGCATTTGCAACGGCGCCGGTTGCCTCGGCGAGAACATCCTCAGCCTCAGCTACGGTCTCGGTTACGGCCTTTGCGGTTGTCTCATCCGGAATATCCGCTGTGGCTTCCGGGGTTACAGCATCCTCGGTTGCGGCTTCTTCGGATGTGGTTTCTTCTGCTCCGGTGGTGTCTTCGTGAAGTGTGAAATATTCACGGTCGCCATCTTCGGTGGAAGCAGCTTTTTCCTTAACCTTGTCCTTGAGCTTGTCATATGTGTCGGATACTGTATTCTTTGCTTTCTGGACTGTCTCGGAATCTTTTACTTTATTGTAGGTATCCTTGATCGTATCCTTTGCCTTCTGGACTGTCTCAGAGTCCTTTACCTTGTGGTATGTTTCAGAGTCCTTGATCTTTTTGACTGTCTCGGAGTCCTTTACTTTGTGGTAAGTATCTGTAGCTGTGGCTTTTGCCTTCTTTACAGTATCATTGTTCTCAACTGTCTGGTAAGCTTTCGTTGTCTTGATCTTGTCTTTGAATAAGTAGCAGACACTTCCTGCAGCGGCAAGAGTGAGCGCCATTTTTGTCAATTTGTTCATGATAAAAATCTCCTTCCCATAGAATATAACCTGTCCATTTATTTTAATATGTATTCGTGTCAAATGCAATAAGTGTGGTGGATTGATTCACAGGAATTAATATTTGCGAATGATATACCGTGTATGATATATTCATCTATAATGGAATGGATATATGGAGGTAAAATGGAACATGAATAATAGTGGACAGGATTACAACAAAGAAGAACAGGCGATAAAGGCACTTCAGAAGAACTATTTTCTATGTGCGGCACTCACACTGGCAGTGGGAGTTGGCATGCTCGCATTTACATCGTATAAGGTGATCGGAATAATATGCATCGTGTTGTGTGTGGTATTTGGGGTAATGGGTATCGTGCTCGTTGTCAAGCCGGACATGATAGATGTATCAGAGAACGGTGTGATGTCATATAAGAAGAAGGACAAGCCGGACAAAAAGTAAATATATTGTTTTTTATGAAAGGACGATAACATGAACGAATACAAGGACGAAAGGGACATTTTGGAGAAGGACATCAAGGCGCTTGAGGGGAAGTCTGCAACGTATTCAGGGGTTAGATTTGTGATGTTCCTTGCAGCTTTGGCAGGGCTGATAATAGGCATATATGACAACAGAGTGACAGTGCTGATCCTGGGAATAATGGCCGCTGTGGCATTTGTCGCAATGGTGTTTATCCATGGAAAGCTCAGTGAGGAGCTGGAATATAAGAAAGCCAAGTCGGAGGTGCTCAGGAGGTATATTGAGAGATTTGGCGACGGCTGGAAGAAGTTTGAGGATAACGGTGCGCAGTATCTCGGCGATGACGATCTGGTTGCAAGGGATATGGACCTTCTTGGACAGAGCTCTCTGTATCAGTTTATCTGTGTTGCGGGAACCGAGGAGGGAAAAAGGGCTCTCGCCGAGAGTATACGCGATCCGAAGTACGATATAGCAGACATAGAGAAGCGCCAGGAGGCGATAAAAGAGCTCACTTCAAAGAGAGAGTTCTCGATGGATTTTGAGACCCTCGGTGTGAAGACCGGAATGGGCAAAAAGAAGAAATATACCGCGGATGAATTTGTGGCATACTGCAATGGCGATGACCATATACCTGCGGTGTTCAACATATTGAGATTTTTACTGCCGGCGATAACACTGGTGGCATTTATACTTGGAATAATGGGTGAGATAAACATAGGCTGGACGCTTGTTTCATTCTTTGTTGTGCTTTTGTTCTCCTGGCTTTTTGGCGGAGTTGCGGGTCAGGCTGTCATGCCGATGATCTCATTTGGCTATGTGATAGAGGACTATATAAGAATGTTCGAGCTGATCTCCGGGGAGAATTTCGACAGTGAACTTTTAAATGATATCAAGTCGCATCTGTCAAATGACTCTGGTGCCCTGGCGGCTATAAGAAAACTGAGGACGATAAGTGCTGCGTTCAATATCAGATACAATCCTATAGTTCATCAGATACTGTGTGGACTTATAATGTGGGACTTCCACATAGGCAGGATGATGGACAAATGGAAACAGAAGAATGGACAGAGCGTTGAGGGCTGGATAAAGGCTGTCTCTGATATGGAGGAACTCATGTCATTTGCTGTCCTTTCAAGAACGAGGGAAGTGAGCTATCCACAGGTCGGCGCAAATGCCAGAGTGCATGTCACCGCCAGGGATATGAGACATCCTCTGATAAGCCCTGATACAGTCGTGGCAAATGACGCGGACTTCAAGGGCGGTGCCACGATAATAACCGGAAGTAATATGTCTGGAAAGACGACTTTCCTCAGAACACTGGGTATAAATTTGGTGCTTGCATATGCGGGCGCTCCAGTGTGTGCGGGCTATATGGAGGCTGACAGGATGAAGATATTCACATCCATGAGGGTGACCGATGATGTCAGCAATGGAATATCAACGTTCTATGCAGAGATACTCAGGATAAAGACGATGGTTGAGTACAGAAAAGAGAACAGACCTATGCTCTGTCTTATAGATGAGATATTCAAGGGAACAAATTCTGCTGACAGAATAGTGGGAGCAACACAGGTCATCAGAAAGCTTGCTGGAGCGGGTTCAATGACACTGGTATCGACACACGATTTTGAGCTGTGTGATCTCAAGGCGGAGGACGGAACACCTGCTGCGAACTATCATTTCGAGGAATATTACGAGGGAGACCAGTTGAAATTCGACTATAAGAAGAAGGATGGCAGGTGTACCACGACAAATGCCATGGCGATACTTCACATGGCAGGACTCGACTGATGCTGAAATCTGGCATTATCTGGCATAACAGTAAAAATGCACAAAAAATGCGATTTTTTTAGTGCTATAATTTTTGGGTAATTATGCACAATGACAGTTATCAGTAATAACCAAAAACTTTGTTGAATGATTTTACCAAATATGTTATATTTGGAGTAGTGATTTGAGGGGAATAATACAAGAATATTCGTAAGCCAGACATACGAAAACAAAAGGAGGTAGACATATTATGTTACCAGCAAATATAGGACAGGCAGGGGATAACGCATTATCAATAGCGGCATCCAGTAATAAAGGAACACTTATTCGTTATCTGAATGATCAGGTTGAGGACGGATTCTATACATTGGTTATAGACAGCCTGAAGGATTCTAATTTTGATCTGTCGACCATGACAGTGGATGACGAGGTTCGTGCTCAGTGTACAAAGCTGTATGAGCTTGCAGAGTTTGTAGACTTCAATATAAAGGCGACCGGACACTATGCGATCGAAGAGTGGATAGAGCCTTTATTCAGATTTGTATATGGTGATATTGACCCTGCCGATATAGATGCGCCTGTATCAGCTACAGGTGTTTATCGTTACAGTGTATGGCTGCTGTATCTCTTACAGCTTGAGAAGATCCCAGAGTGCATGAGACTGATCGGGGATAAGATCGCTCCACTTCTCATCAACATTTCATACCAGATACTTGAGGATGATGACAGACCAAAGAACTTTGACAAGGCTCTGCTCGGATACCTGGATTTGATCAATGTGGTTATGGAGATGGATATCTCAGCCAAAGACATAGGATCTGATTCATATATCAACAACCTCGAGGTACTTTATGATTACGTCATTGAGGATGCACATGCACCTAACGATTACAAGATACAGTTATCTATCAACCTCTTCTCTATCTACATTGCGAACAAGCAGTATGAGAAGGCATTCCAGTTCTACGGACTGAATGCAGAGTACATACCTATAGATAACCTGTCAGTATACTCCAACTTCAAGGAGCTCATCAAGAATGTCACAAGCACAGAGGCAGCAAAGATCCTCAGCAGCAAGGTGGCTTCAGAGATCTCCAAGCAGGAGGTATACAACAAGAGGATCGATTCACTGCTGAATGAGACCTGCGCATTTACCAAGAAGGTATATCAGGCTATAGAGAATGAGCCGGAGGTCAAGAAGGTACTTCAGACACTTGGTTCAGGAGCACAGCTCAGCGGACGTCAGAACATTCCTGAGGGAGCATATGAGTACAACAAGCTCTTCATAGAGTGCGGAATCAAGGCATATGTTAACTCTGATATAACACAGAAGTCATACGAGGAGAAGTATGAGAGTCTGGAGATCCTCTCCAAGGCACTCAACGTACTGTTTGAGGGATACAGCCTGTATGAGGTATCAAATAAGATCGAGGATCAGTACATAGAGCTAACATGGTGCTGCAACTTCCTGAACGCTAACCCTTCAATGCTGAAGGCATTCTTCAGTGTAAAGGAGAAGGTAAAGGTATTTGATGTCAGAAAGAAGTCAATTGTTGAGAAGAACAACAAGAACAGAGAGGTTTACTCAATGCTTGACAACAGACAGAAGATCCTTCTGTTCATGGCTGCTGAGGATATGGTCGTTAACGGACTCAACAGTACCAAGAAGATGGTTCTTGCATCAAGCTACGATATCAACACAGCCAAGAAGTACCTGCACGATACATATGTCAGAACAGCCCTTCCTGAGAAGTATAAGGAGGACAATGAGCAGGGTGGCGGTGGTCTCTTCGGTAAGAAGCAGCAGGCTATGCCGGCTGATCTGGTATCACTGTGTAAGGTAGCTATTGTTGAGGAGATGCTGTGCAAGTCAGAGTACCTGTACCATCAGCACACTCTCAAGGGAATAGACAAGCCATCAAACGAGGAGATGACATACTCTGTAGCATGTCTGATCAAGTGTATCAACCATATGATCAACAAGAAGAGCAAGGCTGCTGCAGCTCCTAACAAGAAGGTCATCATAACCAAGACAGGTAAGGTTATAGAGCTCAATGATGAGTCAGGACAGGCACCGGAGAAGCAGGAGTCAGGAATCATCGAGGCTATAGACAATATAGTTGTCCAGCTCAAGGATAAGAGTGAGAGCAACGTCAAGTATGTAAAGGATTACATTGAGGATCTTATGAATACACTCATGAAGTACAACTGGGATATGAATGTACAGCTTGATGAATTCTCAGGTGAGGAACTCAGAAACAAGGCCTTCCTTGTTATCAAGAAGCTCAACTATGATCTTCTCAAGTAATCTGATATTACAGGACAATTAAAAATATCAATATATTATGTGAAAAGCACCGGAACAAACTACAAGTTTGTTCCGGTGTTCTTTTTAAGGGTGGAAAAATATAGTTGTATATGCTAGAATAGGTTGGATTTAATAAAGATGTAAGATCAGGAGGATTAGAAATGGCAAAATTCATCAAGACACCGGTAAAAGGTATGTGTGATCAGCTTCCGGCTGATATGAGGCTTAGAGAGCATGTGCTTTCAATGATCAAGACAAGTTATTCCAGATTTGGATTTACACAGATAGAGACTCCTGTTATGGAACATATAGAGAATCTTACAAGCAAGCAGGGTGGTGACAATGAGAAGCTTATCTTCAAGGTGATGAAGAGAGGCGCAGACCTTGCGAGAGCCATCGATGCAGGTAAGGGAGAGCTGGCAGACAGCGGACTCAGATATGATCTGACACTTCCACTCTCAAGATATTATGCGAACAACAAGGAACAGCTTCCAAGCCCGTTCAAGGCACTCCAGATCGGACCTGTATTCCGTGCGGATCAGCCCCAGAAGGGACGATTCAGAATGTTCACCCAGTGCGATATAGATATACTTGGTGACAATACAAACCTTGCGGAGATAGAGCTTGTGGCAGCCACATCCGATATGCTCTCAAGAATATTCTCTGAGGTGGGAATAACAGATTTTACTATCCACATCAACGACAGACAGATACTTCGTGGTGCTGCGAAGAATGCGGGATTTGCAGAGGAAGACATTGCTTCCATACTCATCAGCCTTGACAAGTATGACAAGATAGGTCTGGATGGCATAAGAGCAGAGCTCACAGAGAACGGATACGACGCAGAGATGGTGGACAAGTATCTTGAGATATACCAGAACCTTGGAGATATGAGCTGCGCTGAGTTCTGTAAGGACATAGACGCTGAGTGCCTTGATCCAAAGGTTATAACCAATATGGACGAGATCATATCAAGTGCAAAGACCATGGTTGCAGATGGCGTAAAGATCGTATTTGACCCTACTCTTGTGAGAGGTATGGGATATTACACAGGACCTATTTTTGAGGTTACAATAGATGACTACAACTTCTCCATCGCCGGCGGCGGAAGATATGACAAGATGGTTGGAAACTTCTGTGGACAGGATGTTCCTGCAACAGGATTTTCAATAGGTTTTGAGAGAATAATCACCATCCTCAAGGACAAGCTTGAGAATGGATACAAGATAGATTCTGACAACGTGGCTATCCTCATTCACAAGGATGTGACACTGGACAAGAAGCTTGAGATCTTCAAGGAGGCAAAGGAACTTCGCCAGGCAGGTAAGACAGTGACTATCCAGATGATGAGAAAGAACATGAAGCAGCAGATAAACATGCTGGAGTCAGAGGGATACACAGAGTTCAAGAAGGTGTACAACGACTAACATACGTTCTGTGGATCACACAGATGTGTAACATCATGACAGAACGTATATGTTACTGAGATATTTAATAAAAGGCTGTATTCACATATCAGACAGATATGCGAATACGGCCTTTTGTGTTGCGTTATGAATAACAGAAATTATCTTACCATGCCATGCTTTTTCCTGAAGTAGAAAATAAATGGTTTTTCAATGATCCTCTTGAGGGTGATCTGTATCTCCTCGTGGCTTGTGTCTATAGGCTTGACAAGGATAGTGTGTATGCCAAGGCTGGCACTTCCGATGATGTCAGTGTAGATCTGGTCGCCCACGGCAATCGTGTTGTCTATGTTGCAGCCTATCTCGTTCATGGCATGGATGTAGCCCTTTTTCGATGGTTTGCCGGCTTTGAATATGTAATTCACCTTCATCTTTTTGTTGAAAGCGGCAACCCTTGGCTCCTTGTTGTTGGATACAAGACATACCTTGAAGCCCATGGCCTTGAGCTGTTCCATGAGCTGGATCGCTCTGGATGTGGCCGGCTCATTATGTCTCACAAGAGTGTTGTCTATGTCGAACAGTATACCTCTGTATCCCATGTCGTAATACTTTTTGAAATCTATCTTGTATGTGGATGAATAGTATTCATCCGGCAAAAATCTGATCATAGATATCCTCCCAGTTTGTTGTCGATTCATTATACCACAGGTGGACAGACAGTTGTATAAACACTTAATAAAATAATAAAATACCATATCCCGTCACTTTTATGTTTTTAATTTGTGGCAAAACATGTATAATGAAAATGATTAAGTTCAGATATAAGTAAAAATGATGATGGGCATATCAGATATGTATGCCGGTTTGCATATTGGATTAAGAACTTATATAGA
The DNA here is from genome assembly GCF_003481085.1 of Coprococcus sp. TF11-13. Classification (NCBI taxonomy): domain Bacteria; kingdom Bacillati; phylum Bacillota; class Clostridia; order Lachnospirales; family Lachnospiraceae; genus Coprococcus; species Coprococcus sp. TF11-13. The sequence continues at coordinate 121,669 of NZ_QUKK01000005.1, forward strand.
ATGAGGTGTGGGATATTGCACAGGGCGTATGTTCTAAGAAAAGAAAATAATAAATATATGCTGGATGTTATCAGTTCGTATGAAGCACTGTACAGTTCTGTATTTGGGGTGCAGGCGGATACGCTGTCCTATTCACAGGATGGTATGTGCAGGCGGATGTTCGATGAACTCATAGACAAACTGAATTACAGGGAGAAGATAGTGATAGATAAGCTCTATGGCTACAGACATGACAGATGCAGTGTGCCGGAACTTGCCTGTGAGTTGGAGACCGATGAGGAAGGTGTGAACAGTCTGAAGAACAGTGCGCTGGACAGACTGAGGGATCCGGATAATTACAAATATCTGGAGAAACGGTGGTATTCAGGAACGGATATAACCAACACTGAGTACGAGCTTGATTTCAGGAGAAAGCTCAGAGCGGAGCTTCAGAGATATCTGACCGGTCAGAAGTCAGATATTGACATTTTAAGTGCGATAATGAGGAGAAATAAGATCTCTGTACAAAGGATATACAGGAATGTGCAGGCGGCAGCTACGGATCAGGGACGGTTTGAGACCTCTATATCAGGGAAGAAGAGCATAGATGATGCTGTAAATGCGCTGAAGGCGTTCAAGATAGCTGCACGTCCTGTTGAGAGCATTAGGAAGAAAAAGTCTGTAAGGGGAAATGTAGAGACCGTGCTCATAACAAATGATGGGATTGAGCAGGCGTATAAATACAGCGGACTCAGCGATGAGGATATAGCGGAGTGCGTGTGTCATGTACTGACGGACAGTGACGAGGGACATGGCTGTATACTTGACTTCAATATGTCAGATGGACTTATGGGACTCCTGTTGCTGAAGGGCTATCTGTATCTCGACAGTCTCATGGAGGACAGAGACAGGATATTGGCGGAGCTTCAGAGTGGAGGCTTTCAGACTCAGGCGGAGGAATTTGCAAAATTTGCGGACAAGGCGGAGATATACATAGCGGATAAGACGCACACGTCCATGACGTTTATTGTTGTGCCGGAGGCTGTTGCGCTTCGAATATATGAGGATAGGCCGGTGGATTACCATGAACTGCTGTCCTGCGCGGAGGAGACGGACAGGGAGTTTGCGGTCATGCTCATAAGAAATGAGAAGAAGGAATTTGCTGACTTTTCGGGACTTATGGTCACCGATGCTGCAAAACAAAGGCTCAGCGTATTGCAGAGAGACAATGAACATGCAGATGCGGTGTGATATATATTGACTTTAGGAGGAAAAACGATGGGATTGATAGCGGTCAATATCATAGGGTTGATAATGTTCATACTGGTAATAGTAATGTTTGTGCTGGCTGACAGTATGGTGGGAATAGCTATAGGTGTTGCGATCAGTGTAGTGTGGCTGACATTCACCATAACAGCAAATGTACATATACTCAAGGGAAGACGCTCGACGGAGAAGCTCAAGGACAGTGCCAGGGGACATTTGTTTGATGCACAGATAGAGAGACTCAACAGACAGTATGAGAGCATAATGTCCAGGGAGGAATACTTCCAGGAGAATGTGGAGGAGGGCAGTGGTGTCCGCAATCTGTACGAGGATATAAAGCAGCAGGCACAGAGCAACATGGACAGTGCCATAGGCTTTATACAGACATACGATTATTACACTAGACCCCAGCCGGTATACCTCGACAATCTGTGCAGACAGGGCGACGAGCTGGTGAGAAAGTTCAATATTCTGGTGGAGAAGATGGTTGATATTGACACCAACCTGAGCTCGCTGGATATGAAATATGTGGATGATGTCATAGAGTGCATGAATGGCATGAGGCAGGATGTCCACAGTCAGGGAATGTAAAAGGAGGAAGAAATGGATAAGAGGACAAAAGGATTAGTGGTAGTCGGAGTGCTGGTGATAATTGCGATGATCGCGGTCATTATCGGAATAGTCGGCAGGAAGGTTATCAACATAGCAGGCAGTGGAAATGGAGGATCATCAAGATCGGATATGACTCTTGATGAGTTATATGCAGATCTCGATGTAAATGAAGCGACCCCTGTAAAGGGTACGGTCACTCTGGACACTCCGGATCTGTATGCGGAGCTGCCTGAGATAGACAAATATCCACTGGCAGTTGAGGGTAATGGAGACATAGATATAGAGATATTTACATCAGGTGAGAAGGCGGGAAAGGACAACGACTCATGGCTTATAGATGTTGCAAATTCCTTCAACGGTTCTGGTGTGAAGACAGCGGACGGCAAGTCGGTATCGATGAGCGTGAGATCAGTGCCATCCGGTACAGCCGCTGACTATATCATTTCCGGCAAATATCTCCCGGATCTGTACACCCCGAGCAACACCCTGTTCGGAGAGTATGCGATGTCGAACAGTGGCAGCCTTGAGCTTTACGCGGACAGGCTGGTTGGAAATACAGCGGGAATCCTTGTGAAGAAGGACAGCGGTTACACTACTGCTGCCGATGCCATAAAGGCCGTTCAGGATAACAAGATCACCATGGGATACACGAACCCACAGACAAGTGCCACAGGACTTAACCTCCTGCTCACGCTGCTTCAGGACGGAGAGGATAACTTTACAAAGTTTAACTCAAACATACCATACGTTGCATATACAACACAGCAGATGAGAGATAGTGCATCAAACGGAACACTCGATGCTATGCTGTCAGAGTATCAGGCATATATCAATGACAGCAATCTCGTGTCAATGTATGATTTCATTGCATTTGGCGTGAGACATGACAATCCTGTATACATATGTAACAAGTCGGGAAAGTCTGCATCAGAGCTTGAGGCCATACAGCTCGTTGTGGATTACTGCAAGAGTGATGATATGCAGACGATCGCGACAAAGAAGGGCTTCAATGCCAACGATGATTATACTGCGGCGGAAGAATTCTCCGGTGCACAGGTCACACAGGGACTCAAGACATACAAGAAGACAAAGGATAACGGCAAGGACATCATCGCGGTGTTTGTTGCGGACTGCAGCGGTTCCATGGACGGAGATCCTATGAACCAGCTCAAGAACAGTCTGACAAACGGTGCGCAGTATATCAATGACAACAATTATGTTGGGCTTGTCAGCTACTCAAGCTCAGTTACAGTGGAGGTTCCGATCGCCCAGTTTGACCTGAACCAGAGATCATATTTCCAGGGATCGGTCAACAATCTGATGGCTTCAGGAGGAACGGCTTCGTATGATGCCGTTGTGGTTGCGATGAAGATGATAACCGATGCAAAGGCAGAGCACCCGGATGCAAAGTGTATGCTGTTCCTTCTCAGCGATGGATATGCCAATGTGGGATATTCCATGGATGAGATAACAAGTGCGCTCAGACAGTCGAACATACCTGTATACACGATAGGTTACGGCGGAGATGCTGACACGGATGAGCTTGCAAAGCTCTCAGGAATAAATGAGGCGGCATCTATAAATGCGGACAGTGATGATATTATCTACAAGATAAAGAGCCTGTTCAATTCACAGCTTTAAAATTTATCGGTAAAATACATCATAAAAAACAGTTGCATTCCGTTGGCATATGGAATACAATATAGTCGTTTTTAAGAGACAACTGCATATGATGATAGATCTTCGGGGGTGAGTGCAATTCTCCACCGACGGTGTTAGGGAAACCTTAAGTCCGTGAGCCATGAGGCATGATCCGGTGTGATTCCGGGACCGACAGTATAGTCTGGATGAGAGAAGTATTATATATTCAGAACAGGGTATCTGATGGAAGTCCGTTGTGATGGATTTCGGTGATGGATACCTAAACAAGAGAAAACCCCGAAGTTATCTTCGGGGTTTTCTCTTGTGTTTCGAACAGATACTTCGGAGGCTTGAATGAGCAATATCCGATAGTCTGTCTGTAAAGGTATTAAGTAGGATGGTGGTCATATGGAAAAATATGATATAGATGATGGATTTGATCCGTCATATATGAGACGTGCCATAGAGCTTGCAAGGCGCGGCACTGGAGCAGTGAATCCAAATCCGCTTGTAGGTGCTGTCATAGTGAAGAATGGCAGGATCATAGGAGAGGGATATCATGTGAGATATGGAGAGCTCCACGCTGAGCGCGCAGCATTTGCCAGTCTTAAGGATCAGGCAGATGCCGAGGGCGCAGTCATGTATGTGACGCTTGAGCCGTGCTGCCATTTTGGCAAGCAGCCTCCATGTGTGGACGCGATCATAGAGCACAAGATCAGAAAGGTCTACTGTGGTTCCGATGATCCGAATGCTATGGTGGCAGGAAAAGGTTTTAAGAGACTGCGTGATGCCGGGATAGAGGTGTACACACACTGCCTCAAAGCCGAGTGCGATGCCATAAACGGCATTTTCTTTAAGTATATAGTAAATAAACAGCCGTATGTGACCATGAAATATGCCATGACCATGGACGGCAGGATCGCTACCCACACAGGGGCCAGCAAGTGGATAACCGGTGAGGCATCAAGGGCGTATGTCATGGAACTCAGAAACAGACATAAGGGTATTATGGCGGGCATAGGAACAGTGCTTGCGGATGATCCGATGCTGACATGCAGAATAGAGAAAAGCACGGACAGGGATACTGATAATGTCAGAAATCCGATCAGGATAGTTTGTGACAGCAAGCTCAGGATTCCGGAGGATTCACAGATCGTACAGACAGCCGGGGAGATAGAGACCATAGTTGCCACGACGGCAGCGGGAGCTTCAGACTCAGCAAAGTGTGAGAGACTCAAGGATAAAGGTGTAAGCATCATAGAGATCGAAGATGTGGATGGACAGGTGGATCTAAGGCAGCTCATGACGATCCTCGGCGGGAAAGGCATAGACGGAATACTGCTTGAGGGCGGCGGCGAGCTCAACTACAGCATGGTGTCTGAAGGTCTTGTGGATGAGGCATGTGTATTCATTGCCCCGAAGATATTTGGCGGCGAGGGCAAGTACAGTCCGGTATCCGGAACGGGTGTTGATGTGCCTGCGGATGCACATATGTTTGGACTTGACGAGGTCAGAAGATTTGATGAAGATGTGATGCTCAGATACAAAAAGGTTTAAGAACTTATAGAAAAGAGGTCATACATGTTCACAGGAATAGTAGAAGAGATAGGAACTATAAGAAAGATAGATAAAGGCGTAAGCTCCTGCAGTATCACGGTGCAGGCAGACAAGGTTCTCCATGGAAGCCAGGTTGGAGACAGTATAGCGGTAAACGGTGTGTGTCTTACTGCAACCGGCATATCGGGGAATATCTTTACTGCGGATGTCATGCCTGAGACTTTGAGACGAAGCGGACTTGGACAGCTTACCGGTGGCAGCAGGGTGAATCTTGAGCGTGCCATGGCGGCCGGAGGAAGATTTGGCGGACATATAGTGTCAGGACATATAGATGGAACCGGAACGATCAGAGAGCTCAAAAGGGAGGACAATGCAGTGTGGGTGACAATAGATTGTTCTCCGAAGATACTCAGATACATCATTGAGAAGGGCTCAATAGCCATAGACGGTATAAGCCTTACGGTTGCGTATGTCGATGATACATGCTTTAAGGTGTCGATCATTCCGCACACGGCGGGAGAGACGACGCTGCTGGATGGCAAGCCGGGCAAGGTGGTCAACCTTGAAAATGACGTGGTTGGAAAGTATGTTGAGAAACTGCTTATGCCATACAAAGGTGACGATACAGATGAAAAGCTTTCAAATGGAAATGCTTCAGATAGATCAGGACTTGATATGAAGTTTCTGGCAGAAAATGGATTTATGTAGACAGATATTTTAAGGAGGTAGAGTGATGAGTTTTGAATTCAACTCGATAGAGGAGATCGCTGCAGATCTTGCGGCGGGAAAGCCGGTTGTCATGCTCGATAACGAGGACAGAGAGAATGAGGGAGATGTAATCTGTGCAGCAGAATTTGCTACAACGGAGAATGTCAACTTCATGGCAAAGTGGGCGAGAGGTCTCATATGCATGCCTATGGATGCGTCATATGCGGATAAGCTGAATCTCCCACAGATGTGTATAACCAATACAGATAACCACTGCACAGCATTTTCAGTATCAGTGGATCATGTGGATACAACCACAGGAATCTCAGCCGAGGAGAGAGGCTACACAGCCAGAAAATTTGTGGATGAGAATGCAAAGCCGGATGACTTCAGAAGGCCGGGACATATGTTCCCACTTCAGGCAGTTGCAGGCGGAGTCATAGAGAGAAACGGCCACACAGAGGCTACAGTTGATCTTATGAAGGTTGCAGGACTTAAGCCTTGCGGACTGTGCTGTGAGATCATGAAGGATGACGGAACCATGGCGAGAAAGGATGACCTTGTGGAATTTGCAAAGGTTCATGGCCTTAAGATATCGACCATAGAGAAGCTTGTGCAGTACAGAAAAGAGCATGAAGTATTCGTTGAGTGCGTAGCCAAGGCAAAGCTTCCAACAAAGTATGGTGAGTTTACGATCTGTGGATATATCAACAAGCTGAACGGTGAACATCACGTGGCACTCACAATGGGTGATATAGCTGACGGCAAGCCTGTTCTCTGCCGTGTGCACAGCGAGTGCCTCACAGGCGATTGCTTCGGCTCACAGAAGTGTGACTGCGGACAGCAGCTCGATGCGGCCATGAAGGCCATTGCCAAGGAAGGCAGAGGCGTGCTCCTGTACATGAGACAGGAGGGCAGAGGAATCGGCCTTATCAACAAGATCAGGGCATATGCGCTTCAGGATCAGGGGCTTGACACCGTTGAGGCAAACCTCAAGCTTGGTTTCCCTGATGATGCAAGGGATTACACCATAGGAACACAGATACTTGTGGATCTCGGAATCAGACAGATCAGACTCCTCACCAACAACCCACTCAAGGTATACGGCCTTGCAGGCTACAATCTTGAGATCGTGGAGAGAGTTCCTATAGAGATAGAGCCAACCAAGTTTGACGCATTTTATCTCAAGACAAAAAAAGAGAAAATGGGTCATATGTTACACGAAGTCTAATATTTCATAAGAAGGGGCTGGGTAAGCTCCGATATAGAATAAGGAGGATAAATCAGATGAATAAGGTAGAAGGAAAGTTAGTAGCAAATGGAGCAAAGATAGGTATAGTGGCAGCAAGATTTAATGAGTTCATAGTTTCAAAGCTCGTAAGCGGTGCAGAGGATGCACTTCTCCGTCATGATGTAAATGCTGACGACATCACAGTTGCATGGGTTCCGGGAGCATTTGAGATCCCTGTGATCGCAAAGAAGATGGCTGCAAGCGGCAAGTATGACGCTGTTATCTGTCTTGGTGCTGTTATCCGTGGTGCGACAAGCCACTATGATTATGTGTGCAACGAGGTTTCAAAGGGCGTTGCTTCAGTATCACTTGAGACAGGTGTACCTGTAATGTTCGGAGTTGTCACAACAGAGAATATCGAGCAGGCCATCGAGCGTGCAGGAACAAAGGCCGGCAACAAGGGTTATGACTGCGCTATGGGAGCTCTTGAGATGATCGACCTCATGAAGCAGTTGTAATGCAGACTGCAGAAAAAGTGATATAATGAAGCATGCGCAGGTTATCAAGTGAAAATATAATGCGTACAGAAGATACAGGCACGTGTAGTTATAATACATGTGCCTGTAAATATATGACAGGATGGATATAATATATGAAAAGCACAGACAGGAAGATATTGTTCTTTGATATAGACGGAACGCTTATAACCGAGGACGGAAGGAGATACTTCCCGGACAGCGCAAGGCGTGCGCTGGCGCAGGCGAGAGCCAACGGACATCTGGTGTTCATCAACACTGGCAGGGTTTACTGTAATGTCACTGATGAGATCAAGGATGCGGGTTTTGACGGCTTTGTGTGTGGCTGCGGAACATCCATTTACTATGACGGCAAAGAGCTGTTCCACAATGATGTCAGCAGGGATGTGTGCAGGGATATAGCTTATGCATGCCGCAGATATGACATGTTTGGAATGTATGAGCACAGAGACAAGGTGTACGTGGACGGTCAGAACATGGGAAATGAACTCCTTGCAGAGATGGTCAGATACTTCCGGGCAAATGGAATATTTGTTGGGGAGGATGTGGACTCGGATGACTTTGAATTCGACAAGTTCTGCTGCTGGTTCGCGGATGACAATAAAAATGTTCCTGAGTTCCGCGAGTATGTATCACAGCATTTTGACTATATCGACAGAGGTTCAAATTTCTGCGAGATAGTTCCCAAGGGGTTCAGTAAGGCGACGGGTATACAGTATCTTCTGGATTATTTTGATATTCCGCTTGAAAATGCATATGCATTTGGTGATGGCAACAATGACGCACCTATGTTATTATATTGTCCGAACAGCATAATCATGGAGAAGGGGCCGGAGGAGCTCAAAAGACAGGTTATGATGGTCACAGACGATGCGGAGAATGATGGAATATATAAGGCTATGGTGAAGCTTGGGATCATAGAGCCGATGGAATAGCTGGTTCATTTTGCCGGTCAATAATTATTAGAGTTGGAGATTTATATGGAAGAACAGGAAGAGAACAAGAAGGTGACGCTGCTCGATCAGTTGTCGATAGCGGTCAGCAGTCCGAAGAATTACAAACAACTGGTCAAGCTGAAGACGGGACGCCTTGTGTGGTTTGTGGTGATCATATCCTTTTTGCTGGCATTTATAGAGTTTGGAATAGACGCCATATTCTGGGTCGGCAAGGTCGGAGGTCTGAGAAATCTCATAACAAATAAGATCCCGGCATTCACATATCATGACAATAAACTTGACATTGAACACGATATGCAGCTTGAGATAGGAAATACTACTCTGTACATCAACACGGAGAATGCGTCAGTGGATCTTGACTCCATGGAAACGGATGGAGTGTACATCGCCATAGGAAGTGAGAATATAGTCATGGGAATGGTCTCAGATGGCAAGGGCTATGAGTACATGGTGACACCGCTCAAATACATGTTCCTGCCGGATGGCTTCAACAATAGCAAGCTGGCGGCACTGACACCGGTATTTTATATGTACATGGTGATCATGTTCATTTCGGTGATGGCGGCATCGGCGGGCAGACAGCTTCTCCTTGCGCTGATATTCAGTATAGCGGGCAATGGACTTGCAAGAAATCTCAACACGGGACTGTCCTACGGCAAGGTATTTACGATATGTGTCTATGCACAGACTCTGTCGGTGTTCATAATATCGGTCAACACTGCTCTTGGATATCTGTTATCATCGTTTGTTGTATGGATCATTGCACTTGTCGTGTCCATGATATTTATGAACAAAGCTATAGGAAGCTATGTGAGTGGAGATATACCGCCGGGAGATGTGTTCTGATAAGGCGGTCATTTGGTTTGAATAGGTGGAGGCATATATGGAGATAGAGAGAAAATACCTTGTACATGAGATACCTGTCGATCTGACGAAATATCAGGTGAAGCACATGGAACAGATGTATGTGTCCGTGAAGCCGGTCATAAGGATCAGGAGAACGGACGACAGACGTGTGCTCACGGTCAAATCCAAGGGACTGCTCATCAGGCAGGAATTCGAGATGGATCTGGACGAGGATGAATACAGGAATCTCAGATGTAAGGCAGACGGCAATATAATAGAGAAGGACCGGTATATAATACCGATTTCCGATACAGACGGAACCTGTGGTGACAGTGAGGTGGACAGGAAACTGAAGATCGAGCTGGACGTGTTCGACGGGATATTTGGCGGACTCACCTATGCTGAGGTTGAATTCCCGGAGGAGAAATTTGCAAATACATTTGTGCCGCCGACTTGGTTTGGCAGGGATGTGACTGAGGACGGTATCTATCAGAACAGCGCCCTGAGCGGCATGGACAGACGTGATATAGACAGTTTTGTAAAGAGTGCGAATAAGGAGGAAAAGCGATGAAGGCAAGAGTTTTATTTGCAACAGGTTATGAAGAGGTAGAGGCTCTCACGGTGGTGGATCTCTTGAGGAGAGCCGGAGTTGAGTGCCTGATGGTGTCGGCTGACGATCAGGATACAGTGACAGGAGCGCGCGGCATGGAGGTCACGATGGATGAGAAGTTATCAGAGATCGATGACCAGTGCGATCTTGTAGTTCTTCCTGGAGGTATTCCGGGGGTTCCGAACCTCAAGGCAAATTCAAAGGTTCAGGCCATGGTCAAGGCACAGAATGACAGAGGCGGTTATGTGGCTGCTATCTGTGCGGGACCTACAGCACTTGGCGCATTTGGCGTGCTTGCGGACAAGAATGCAACATGTTATCCGGGATGTGAGGATCAGCTCATGGCGAAGCGCCACAGTACGGAGCCGGTAGTGGTGGACGGAAATGTGATCACTAGCAGAGGAGTGGGAACAGCCATAGAATTTGCACTTAAGCTGGTTGAGATACTCATAGACAGACAGACTGCGGACGATCTCGCAGAGAAGATAGTATATAAGAGATAATGAATATAAAAATATCAGTTAGGAGCCTGGTGGAATTCATCTTCCGCAGTGGCGATATAAGTGATAGCAGTAGTGGGACTCTGTCCAGAGAAGCGATGAATGCGGGTAGCAGGATTCACAGGAAGCTTCAGAAAAGGGCAGGGTCTCATTATAATTCAGAGGTGCCGCTCCGATATACAGAGGAGCTTGGCGGACATCTGATAACTGTGGAGGGCCGGGCTGATGGAATCATAGACAGATGCGGTGGCGAACAGGAAGAGCCCGGGGATATTGACGACGGCTTTGACATGGCAGAGGGGTATGCTGTGGACTTCCATGACAGCGATGTGCTTATAGATGAGATAAAGGGCATATACAGGAACCTCGATGACATGGAGAGCCCGCAGCGCGTCCACGTGGCCCAGGCGATGTGCTATGCGTATATATATTCAAAAGAGAATAATTATAGCTGGATAGATGTAAGGATAAGTTATGTAAACCTTGACAGCGAGAAGGAGAAGTTCTTCAGGCGGAGATATTCATTTGGCTATCTGGAGAAATGGTTCAGCTCAATGATGGCGGAGCTTTGCAAATGGATTGATCTGGTGGAGAAGCATCAGCTTATGAGGAATCAGTCCATCTCGGACATGGAGTTCCCATTTGAGTACAGGAAGGGCCAGAAGGAGATGGCTCTGTATGTGTACAGAGCTATTGAGCAGGAAAAACATCTGTATGTCCAGGCACCAACTGGAATCGGAAAGACCATGGCGGCGGTGTACCCGTCCATAAAATCCATGGTTCAGGGACATGTGTCGAAAATATTCTATCTGACAGCCAAGACCATAGCCCACACTGTGTCGAGAAATGCGGTGGAGCTGCTGGAGGACAGAGGGCTAAAGCTCAAGACTGTTATACTCACGGCAAAAGAGAAGATATGTTGTCAGGAACAGGTGGATTGCAATCCTGCGGTATGTCCGTATGCCGAGGGGCATTTTGACAGGGTAAATGATGCGCTGTACGACGTGGTATTACATGAGACGGTGGTTGACAGAGATGTGGTAATACGGTACGCACAGGCTCACAGGGTGTGTCCGTTTGAGTTGAGCCTTGACGTGAGTCTGTTTGCTGACATGGTGATATGTGACTATAACTATGTCTTTGATCCGAGAGCGAGCCTCAAGAGGTTCTTTGCGGCAGAGGGCGGTAAGCCGGGAGATTATGTATTCCTTGTGGATGAGGCGCACAACCTTGTGGACAGGGCTTCGTCCATGTACAGTGCGGAGATCGTGAAGGAGGACTTTCTGGAGCTCAAGAAGCTCACAGCCCAGTATGGCGGCCGTATGGCAAGACATATAGGAAGCTGCAACAGAGAGCTGCTTACGATGAAGAAGGAGGTTCCTGAGGAGGGATACAGGGTGCTCTCGAGCATAGCACCTCTTCACCTGAAATTGCTCAGCCTCCATGAAGCAATACAGCTCTTTCTGGAGGAGCACAGGCAGATCCCGGAGAGAAAGGAAGTCCTGAACTTTTATTTTAATCTCACCTCATTTCTGAACATTGCGGAGATGATGGATGAGAATTATGTCGTGTATGACGAGATAAGGGATGACGGAAGATTTGTGGTGAGACTGTACTGCGTCAAGCCTGCAGTTAACATAAGAAACTGCTTGGACAAAGGGCTTGCCACGGTGTTTTTCTCGGCTACGATACTTCCTGTCAGATATTATATGGAGATGCTGTCGGACTGCCCGGAGGACAGGGCAATATACATCCCGTCTCCATTTTCTGCGGAGAACAGGAAGATAATGATAGCAAATGATGTCACGACCAGATACACGAACCGTAATGAGGCGATGTACAGGAACATTTACAGCTATATAGAGCGCGTGATAAGTGCGAGACCGGGCAACTATATGGTGTTCTTTCCATCGTATGCCATGCTGGAGAAGGTGCATGTGCTCACTGAAGAGCTTCCAGAGTCTCTTGGGGTGGAAGTTATAGCCCAGGAACAATACATGACGGAGAGCGATAGAGAGAGCTTTCTGAGGGCATTTGAGGAGAAGGACAATGTGCTGGCACTGTGTATCATGGGCGGAATATTCTCCGAGGGAATCGATCTGACTGGTGACAGGCTGATAGGAGCGATAATAGTCGGACCCGGTCTTCCCCAGGTGTGCACGGAGAGAAAGCTGATGATGGATTACTTCGACAGCAGAACCGCGGCGGACGAAAAAGAGGCTGCATCCGACAGGAATGGATTCAGATATGCGTACCAGTACCCGGGAATAAACAAGGTATTTCAGGCTGCCGGAAGAGTCATAAGGACGGAGACGGATCAGGGGATAATACTTCTGATAGACGAGAGATTTGCCACCAGGCGTTACACGGAGCTGTTTCCTGTGGAATGGAATGACAGCGTGATATGCAACATGCAAAATGTGGACGGGATCCTTGAACAGTTCTGGGATTATAAAAGTAAAGAGATTTAAATATACAAAAGCATAATACAGTGCTATAATGGACACCTGATGAAGCCGGAGCGGCGGTAAAGCCCGGTTGTATATATTTTATCAATATGAAAAAAGGGGATAGTGATGGTAGATATAACAGTAAAAAATATTCTGGAAGCTACAGGAGGCGTACTCCTCTGCGGAGATGAGAACACTGTTCTCACTGACATCTGTATAAACTCTAAGGAGGCCAAGGAGGGCGATCTGTTCGTGCCGATCATAGGAACAAGAACCGACGGACACAGATTTATAGAATCAGCACTTCAGACTGCAGCAGCCACACTCACATCGGAGCATGACAATGTTGTGGTGTCGGACAAGGCGTATATCAGGGTGGATGATACTGTTAAGGCATTGCAGGCCATTGGAAAGTATATAAGGAACAGATACGATATGCCTGTTGTGGCGGTTACAGGAAGCGTGGGCAAGACCACGACAAGAGAGATGATCACAGCGGCTGTCAGTGCTGGAATGAAGTGCTTCCACACAGAGGGCAATTATAATTCGGTGTACGGCGAGCCTATCACGGTGTCAAGGATGACAGACGAGTACGATGCGGCTGTTCTTGAGCTTGGAATCGGCGAGCCGGGTGAGATGGACATCCTCACTGATATAGCTCAGCCGGATATATGCGTTATAACGACCATAGGCGTTGCACATATAGAATATATGGGTTCACTGGAGAACACCCGCAAGGAGAAGCTCAGCATTATCAAGGGCATGGGCGAGAATGGAACACTGTATATCAACGGTGATGATCCTATGCTGTATGCGGTCAAGGATGAGATACCATGTAAGGTATACACATATGGCTGCGGCGAGGGCATGGACTTCAGAGCGACTAACATCCGCATGGAGGATGGATATTCTGTATACGATATGGTACATGGGGATGACGTTGTAACTGTCAAGGTAGGAGTGATGGGACTGCACAACGTGCGCAATTCATTGGTGGCCATGGCTGTGTCGCATCAGCTTGGAGTTCCATATGAGAAGTCGTCGAAGGCATTTGAGAATTTCAGAGGTCTCAGACAGAAGGTCATCAAGCTTCCTGGCAAATACACGATCATAGACGATACATACAATGCAAGCCCTGATTCCATGAAGGCCAGCACCGATGTCCTCTGTGACATGAAGTGCGAGGGCAAGAAGTATATTGTGCTCGGCGATATGCTTGAGCTCGGAGAGAAGAGCGATGAGTACCACTATGAAGTCGGAGAGTATCTCAGAGATAAGAAGATAGATGAGGTCATAGTCATCGGAGAGCATGCCCAGAAGATCAAGGAAGCTCTGGATGCCTGTGATACGAAGTATGCCAAGACTGTGTCATTCACTGACACGGAGGAGATCGCGATATACCTTATGGCGCTCATGAAGCCTGAGGATATAGTGCTTTTGAAGGGATCAAACGGAATGAAATTGAGTGAAGTGGTTAATATTCTCACGAATTAGTGTGTGTATTTGTACAAAATGACAAAAGCGGTCACGGATTTACAACGATCTGTGACCGCCTTTTTGTGTAAAGTGTTGCCATTTATTGTAAATCAATTCCCAAAACGATACAAAAGGGAGAAAAGAATTTGGTTATATTGAAAAAATATAAAAAATGGAGTAATATCAACCTAGCTTGAAAATAAATACATAAGATTACATAGATACTTTTTATTTGGGAGGAAAGAATCATGGCTACAGCAAAGAAGGCAGATGAGACAAAGAAGGTAACAAAGGCAACACCTGCAGCAGCACTTGCTAAGGTTGAGGCAGTTAAGAAAGAGGAAGCTGCAAAGAAGACAGCAGCTACAGAGCCAAAGGCAGCACCTGCAAAGAAGGTAGCTCCAGTTAAGGAAGAGCCAAAGGCAGCACCTGCAAAGAAAACAGCACCAGCTAAGAAGGAAGAGACAAAGGCAGCAGCACCTGCAAAGAAGGCTCCAGCAAAGAAGGCAGCTCCAGCTAAGACAACAGAGAATGTATTTGTTGAGTTCGCTGGCGGTCAGATCGAGATGGCAGCAATCGTTGCTAAGGTGAAGGAAGTTATTGGCAATAAGACAGTTAAGGAATTGAACGTATACTACCAGCCAGAAACAGGCATGGTATATTATACAGCTGATGGAGAATCAGGTTCTTACAGTCTTTAATCTATAGATGTTTGTTTTAAGACGGATCCCGGTCGTAATGACTGGGATCTTTTTTCTTTGTGCAATATTGTGTTGTATATAAGTGCCTTTCTGTGATAATATGTCATAGGTTAGGATAATCTAACTAATGCTTTTACAGGGGGTAAGAGATGACAATACACGAGTATGGAGACAGGAAGAATCCGCATATACTGCTTATACATGGCATGTGGATGTGTCATGAGATGATGCTTCCATATGTAGAGAAAATGCGCAGTGAGTATCATATAATTGCGCCGGATCTCACCGGGCATGGAAGTGATATGGGAAGTTTTGAGGGGGCAGAGCAGGACGCTGTACAGATCGGCAAATGGCTTGCAGATCATGATATAAAGACATTGGATCTCATGTTTTCTACGTCCCTGGGCTGCGTCGTGGCCATGTATCTTGTGGCTGACAGTCCGTGGCTTACAGTGAAGTGTTCAGTGTTTGAAGGAGCTGCGCTCACGAGAATGAGGGGCGTTGAATGGATGTTCCGCGGGATGATGGGAGGCATGCAGAAGCACCCGGAGGCTGCGGCGAAGATGTATTCTGCGGCAGAGATAGATTCTGACGTGATGAAAAAGCTTTCCGATTCCATGGGCAGGACAGATAAGAAAGCGCTTGCATGTATGGTGCATACCTGCAACAGCTTTAAATACGGGCAGAGCATGCTTCCTGCAGATGTGCAGAGAAGATTATTTTTTGAATTCGGCAGCAGGGATTCACACATTGTGTGCCGCAAGCTGATAAAGAAATATTATCCTGAGGCGACGATAACGGTCAGAAAGGGTTATGGCCATTGCGTATATATGTTTAAGCATCAGGAAGAGTACAGTGATATATTGAAGGACTACATGAGGAAGAACATGTAAGAAAAGGAGCATGCAGCCCGGCAGGACATAAATCGTAATTAGAGAAAGCTGTGTATGTGAATATATTAAAAAGCCTGTGATATGAACTTTGATTCATACCACAGGCTTTTGCTGTAAATATATATATTACGGATTACTTTGTTGTCAGGAAATCTGCATATGCTGTAGGAAGACCATGCTCTGTAGGATCAAGTCCCTTGATCTCTTCCTCCTCAGATACTCTAAGTCCCATAGTCTTCTTGATGATCAGGAATACGATGGTGATCGTAACTGCTGTCCATGCTGCAACTGCTGCAAATCCAAGTAACTGGATGAGAAGTGGATGAATGCCACCGCCGTAGAACAGACCGTTTAATGTATCATTTCCAGGAACAGTTGTTGTGGAGAAGAGACCTACAGCGATTGTTCCCCAGATACCATTTACACCATGTACGGCTACGGCACCGACAGGATCGTCAACATGTAATGCGTGGTCACAGAGCCATACTCCGAATACTACGAGAAGTCCGGCAACGATACCGATGATAGCTGCGCCGAAAGCATCGACTGTATCACAAGGAGCTGTGATGGCAACAAGACCAGCGAGTGAAGCGTTGAGACACATTGACACATCAGGCTTGCCATATTTGAGCCATGTAAATATCATACATGAAACTGTTGCAAGTGCAGGTGCGATAGTAGTAGTGAGGAAGATAGAACCTAACTGATCAACAGATGTTGCGGCTGCACCATTGAATCCGTACCAGCCGAACCACAAGATGAATACACCGAGTGCGCCGAGTGGAAGGTTATGACCAGGGAAGGTGTGAACCTTTACTACTTTGCCATTCTCATCCTTATTGAACTTTCCGATACGAGGTCCAAGTAATGCGGCACCAATCAGTGCTGAGATTCCACCTACCATATGGATGGCACATGAACCGGCAAAATCATGGAAGCCAAGTTTTACAAGCCAGCCACCTGGATTCCAGATCCAGTGAGCCTCAATAGGATATATCAGCAGTGAGATGATAGCTGAGTATACACAATATGCAGAGAACTTTGTTCTCTCTGCCATAGCTCCTGACACGATGGTTGCTGCTGTTGCACAGAACACAAGGTTGAATACGAAGCTTGACCAGTCATAGTTTTCAAAGTGAAGGAACAAATCCCATGATGGTTTTCCGATGAAACCTCCGAGTGCCCAGTCACTGCTGCCGAGCAGAAGTGATGAACCGAGGATCATGAATGAGACTGTACCGAGACAGAAATCCATGAGATTCTTCATTATAATGTTTCCGGCATTCTTGGCTCTTGTGAAACCGGCCTCAACCATTGCAAATCCGGCCTGCATCCAGAATACCAGTGCGGCTCCGACAAGGAACCATACTCCAAATACAATTGTGCTTACGTCTTCCATAATCATTCCTCCTTTTAATACATTGTAGTTGTGGAAGTGATCAGATAATAAAAAAAGATGCGCCCTGCCAGGTATGCTCCTGACAAAACACATCTTTGTGCACATTATATCTGATCGTACGTCACTGAGATATGACTGATAATAAGTATCTCAGTGCCACACCTCAATTACTAACTTGGGTTGAGTATAGTATTGAGATATGGTAAAATATTGAAAAAATCGGACATGGAACGATAAACCTTATTATATTTTGCGCGGGCTTAATATAATAAAGCAAAGATACGGTAAAGATAAATAAAGTTATGCGGAGATGGCGTATGGATAGTCAGATTTTATTGAATGTTAATTTTTGCAGTGAAGTACATACTAATTTGATAGAAAAGAATGAGAAGTCTGTGTATGTGAGAGCTGGTTACAGCTTGGGTGGGCTGAGAATAGTGCCACAGGAGAATGCTGGGATATGTGTGATATGTACGGATGGACACATCAAAAGGGTGTATCCGGGTGAACTGGAGGCGGCTGTTTGCATTGAGGAGAGCTGCAGCTTCATATCTGTGGAGCAGGATCTTGGATTTGGCAGGGAGACTCTGGATACCCAAG
This sequence comes from Coprococcus sp. TF11-13, assembly GCF_003481085.1. Classification (NCBI taxonomy): domain Bacteria; kingdom Bacillati; phylum Bacillota; class Clostridia; order Lachnospirales; family Lachnospiraceae; genus Coprococcus; species Coprococcus sp. TF11-13. The sequence goes on from NZ_QUKK01000005.1 coordinate 139,630, forward strand.
ATATGCGTCTGCTTGAAAAACTGCTGACGGCTGATCATGCATTTACAGGAAATGGTGCAGAAGATCCGATAGAGGGTGCGACAGAGGAGATCACGGAGCATATAGAGAAATGCGGATCGTTGTGGCAGAGGAATGGCATGGCTGATTCGGACATCGTGAAACAGGCGGATGTCATATATGCGGCAAAAGGGAAGATAAGCATATCAGAGCTTGCTGAGCAGATGGGATGCACCGTTAGACATGTGCATAGGAGATTTGTGGAGGAGCTGGGGGTCAGCCCCAAGAGGTTTGCCCGCATCGTGAGGATCAGGGAGACTGTGAGAAAAATGCTGGAGCATCCGGGCGGACATGTCACGGATTATATGGATGACATGGGATATTCTGACCAGGCGCATTTCCAGAGAGAGTTTAAGTGGTATACAGGGATGACCCCGGGGGGTCTGCTGAAGATACTGGGAGACAGAGCAGAACGATAAAAAACAGGCAGTGTACAAATGCCACTGCCTGCCAATTTAGAAAAAGGAATGATACTGGATACCTGTGCTTATTAGAGTGCTGTCTCTCCGCGCTCGCCTGTACGGATACGAACGACATCTGCCACATCATATACGAAGATCTTACCATCACCGATCTTACCTGTGGATATTCTCTCGCAAACCTTGAAAATGATCTTGTCCGCAACATCGTCTGCTGCGATGGTCTCGATCTTTACCTTTGGAATAAGGTTTACAACATATTCGCTTCCTCTGTAAGTTGTCTTATATCCCTTCTGATTACCGTAACCCATGATGTTTGATACCATGGCACCTGTTGATTCACACTCATCAAGTATTGACTTTACATCATCAAGCTTTTCTGAACGAACTACGATTTCAAGTTTCTTCATAATTACAGTCCTCCTTTTACCCGTTGGATTTATTTTTTATGATTATAGCATAGCGAAAAATCCAATTCCATAGCACTTCGCAAATGCCGAAATTTTAAAACGATTCGAAAGATGCCAGCGGTAAAATAATACAAAAAACAGACAAATGACTTAATAATATTAAGGACAGAAGCAGGGCGGCGCTGCGTGCCAGCGGTTAATTTACAGTAATTTCATATTTGCAGGTGTTGGTAAATGTGGTATATGTGTGTTATTATATTTCTGACTGAGATTATATGTATAATCAGGAAAGGAAAATGAGATATGGCAGAGAATTATGATGATATAGATAAGAAGACACCGGATACGGTGGATGCCGATGGACATGCATCGGATGATAAGGACAACGATGACGACTACGAGAAATACTGCTACCTGTGCAGGAGACCGGAGAGCGTGGCCGGCAAGCTGATACATATGCCTGGAGATATAAATATATGTGCGGACTGCATGCAGAGATCATTTGACAGCTTCAACAATTCCGGGTTTGGCAACATGCCGGGGCTTGGCAATATGCAGTTCATAGATCTGACAAATATGCCATTTGGCAATATAGATATGTCCAAGTTCAAGGCACAGAATGACGTGCCGAAGTCACAGAAGGTCAAGAAGAAGGCGCCAAAGGAAAAGAAGCAGGAGGAAGAGCTCACGCTTAAGACCATTCCGGCTCCTCATAAGATCAAGGCTATGCTGGACGAGTATGTTGTGGGACAGGAATATGCCAAGAAGGTTATATCCGTGGCTGTATACAATCATTATAAGAGGGTTCTCACAGATACCATGGATGATATAGAGATAGAGAAGTCCAACATGCTGATGGTGGGGCCTACAGGCTGTGGTAAGACATATATAGTCAAGACCATAGCAAGACTTCTCAAGGTGCCTCTTGCAATAACTGATGCGACAACTCTTACAGAGGCCGGTTATATAGGCGATGATGTTGAGAGCGTTCTGTCAAAGCTTCTCGCCGCCGCCGACAATGATGTGGAGAAGGCAGAGAGAGGAATCGTGTTCATAGATGAGATAGACAAGATCGCCAAGAAGCAGAACAGCAACAGCAGGGATGTGAGCGGTGAATCCGTACAGCAGGGACTGTTGAAGCTGCTTGAGGGTGCGGATGTTGAGGTACCTGTGGGATCGGGCAGCAAGAATGCTATGGTTCCTATGACGACCATCAATACAAGAAATATACTGTTTATATGTGGTGGAGCATTCCCTGATATAGAGGAGATCATCAAGCAGAGGATCAGCAAGCAGGCGTCCATGGGATTCAAGGCTGAACTCAAGGACAAATATGACGATGATCCGAATCTGCTGAGACAGGTTACAACCGAGGATCTCCGCGAGTTTGGCATGATTCCTGAGTTCCTTGGAAGACTTCCGGTACTCTTCACACTTGATGCGTTGGACAAGGATATGTACGTGAGCATACTCAAGGAGCCTAAGAATGCGATATTAAAGCAGTATAAGAAGCTCCTTGCACTGGATGAGGTGGATCTTAGATTTGACGATTCGGCATACGAGGCGATAGCCGAGGAGGCGATCAAGAGGAAGACGGGAGCCAGAGCATTGCGTGCAATTATAGAGAAATTCATGCTGGATATCATGTACCAGATCCCAAGGGATGACACCATAGGAAGGGTGACCATCACAGGTGATTATATAAAGGGCAAGGGAAGCCCTATCATAGAACTGCGCGGAACACCGGCACTTGAGGAGGCAAGCGCAACTCAGATCGATAAGCAGGACTGAACAGATCTGTAATGACAATAATGCGATAACAGGGAAATGCTACTTGATAATATTTTATCAATATGCTAGAATATCACCGTTCATTAAGGGAGTAGTCAGCGCAGAGCATGTGTTGTGATATCAACATAATGATTGACAGCCATCGGTCGATGATGGCGTGAATCTGGTATTACTGTAGATGATGAGACTTTCTGGACAGCTTTTAGCTGCCCGGGAGGTCTCTTTTTATATGTGTCTGTGACTGCATCCGTCAAATCTATATCAAGGAGAAAAATTATGAGTATTGCAGAGTTATTCCTGTTGGCAGTTGGTCTTTCAATGGATGCATTTGCCGTGTCTATCTGTAAGGGGTTGTCCCTGCGCAACATCAAGGTGAAGCACATGCTTATCGCAGGTGCGTGGTTTGGAGGATTTCAGGCACTTATGCCGACGGTAGGATATGTCCTCGGAAGCTTTTTTGCAGATCTGGTAAGCAAATGGTCACACTGGATCGCATTTGTGCTCCTCCTGTTCATCGGCGGAAGCATGATCAAGGAGTCGTTTGGCGGGGAAGAGGAAGTAGATGCAGATATGAGCTTTAAGGTCATGTTCCTTCTGGCGGTTGCAACCAGCATAGACGCACTGGCGGTTGGAGTGTCATTTGCATTCCTCAAGCTGTCCACTCTGTATATCATACTTGCGGTATTATTCATAGGATGTATCACATTCATATGTTCAGCGGTCGGAGTGAAGATCGGAAGTATATTCGGAACAAAGTACAAGTCAAAGGCTGAGCTTGCCGGAGGTATCATACTTATACTCATAGGAGTAAAGGTTGTTCTGGACGGACTCGGTATATTGTAACCTTAACATAAAATAAATGGACAATAGTATGGTTTATGGCATACAATGTGTAGATAGGTTATGTGAAGGGACAATATATTAAGTAAGGAGTAGATGTATGACCAGATTCAAAAAGAATATGAGAAGATTTGTCGTGGCTGCTGTTGTCGGAGCCATGGCCATGTCGATGACTGCATGTACTTCTCATATGTTTGATGAGAAGACTATCACAGGAACAATAAAGGATAATGCGGACAACTACACAAAGGTGCAGAAGGAGTTCGAGGAATATCTGCACGATGAGTATGTGGACAGTGTGACATCGGACACACTCTCGTACAACTATGAGATAAAGGATGGGGATGCCCTTGGTATTCCTGAGCCGGAGGTATCTCTGGGCGATTCGGATATGAGCGATGAGGGAATCAAAAAACGTAAGGCTGAGTTTGATGAGTCCTTTGACAAGCTCAAGTCATTTGACAGGGACGATCTCACGGAGAGCCAGCAGCTCACATATGATATACTTAATCAGTATCTGGAGACGGAGTCAGAGGGTTATCTGAACATATACCTCAGCGAGCCGTTCTCACCTATGAAGGGACTGCAGTCGAATATATCCACATATTTCACAGACTACCGTTTTGACGACAAGGGTGATGTGGAGAGATATCTCCAGGTGCTTGGAATGGTAAGGGATTATTTTGATGACAATCTAGAGTTTGAGAAGACAAAGTCCGAGAAGGGATATTTTATGAGTGATGCCGTGTGCGATAAGGTCATCGAGCAGTGCGAAGACTTCATCAAGGACAAGGACAATCACTTCATGATACAGGTGTTCAACGATAACATCGAGGCGCTGGACTTTCTGACTGCGGACGAGATAGCGGACTTTGAGGAACAGAATAAGAAGGCCGTTGCGGAAAGTCTTATACCTGCATATGAGGATGTTATAGATGTGCTGTCATCGCTCAAGGGAACCGGTAAGAACCAGGGCGGTGTGTGTGGCTATGAAGGTGGTAAAGAGTATTACGCTTACCTTTTGAAGGACGCTGCGGGAACTGATAAGACACCTGAGGAAGTGGCACAGATGCTGGATGACAACCTGTCAGATCTCATGACAGATCTGTATTCCATAGCCATGACACAGTACGATTCATATGAATATTTTGTGGAGCACTACGATGACCTCTTTGGAGACAGTGACTCAAAGGAGCCTTCAGAAATAATAGATATACTCATGAATACAGCCACCGAGAACTACCCAGACTTTGGAGAGATAAAGTATCAGGCGAAGAAGCTTGATAAGAGCCTTGAGGATATTCAGGAGAATACGCTGGCATACTATATGTCACCTGCGATCGATGACCAGGACAACAACCTTATCAGGGTAAATGGCAAACATACGGATGGTATGTGGACCACACTTGCCCATGAGGGATATCCGGGACACATGCTGCAGAATGCATACTACATGTCAACAGATCCTGAACCGGTACGTACCATATTAAGCTTCCTTGGATACAAGGAGGGCTGGGCAATGTATGCGTGCTATGATGCCATAAACTATTACACATTTGATGGGGCATCTGATTCGGACACCGTTGCAAAACTGTACAGGTTAAACGATGAGATCAATTATCTTATAAGTGGAAGGATCGATATAGGAATCAACTATGAGGGCTGGTCACTGCAGGAAGCAAAAGATTACCTGAATGAAAAGGGATTCAACGGCGATGCCGCCGACGATCTGTATACTACCATGATAGGTGATCCTGCCGTATACCAGAGTTATTCAACAGGCTTCTATGAGATGCAGGAGATCAGGGATTATGCTGAGGAACAGCTTGGATCAAAGTTTGACCTGAAGGAGTTCAATACAGTCGTTCTCGAGACAGGTCCATGCCAGTTCAATATCCTGAAGCAGCAGGTTCAGAAGTATATTGATACAAAACAATAAAATAGAATATACCCGGTACATATAATGTACAGATGGAGACATACCGCAGCCGGAGAAATTTCCGTGCTGCGGTATTTTTGTGTAAAGATTCGGAATTTGCTGCATATACTATATAGATTGCCCCTGGAGGAATGTGCGGTGATATCAGATGCTGCTTACTCAGAGGATTATGTGGAATATATAATAGAATACAACGGAGACAGGGAAGCTCTGATGGATCTGTATCAGCCATACGGGCTCAACATAATAGACGACAGATATGCGGTGGCATATCAGCCGTTTCCGGCCGGGTATATGGAGAGTTTTTCAAGGCTTGAGTACAATCTTTTCCCAAAAGTGTACGGCCTGATGGACGATGTGGGGGCTCTTGAGGCTATAGGGGTTATCAATATCCAGCAGGAAAATATACTCGGACTCACCGGAAAGGGGATACTGCTTGGCATCGTTGATACGGGGATCGATATATTTGGCAGTTCATTTGTGCGGGATGGGGGTAAGACAAAGATACTTGCGGCGTGGGATCAGACTGTGGAGGAGGCTGACAACGCATCATACGGCTACGGCAGGGAGTATAGCACGGAGGAGATACAGGCTGCTGTGGATGAGAGACAAAGGATATTGACGGATACCACCGGGCATGGAAGCTTCTGCGCGGGAACGGCTGTGAGTGTGGCTCCGTCGGCAGACCTGGTGGTGGTGAAGTTAAAGCAGGCAAAGGAGAATCTCCGCAGCTTTTATGGTATTCCATCGGATGCAAATGCGTACAGTGAGGTTGACATAATGACAGCGATAGCATATCTGCTTGAGCAGCAGAAAAAGCTGCGCATGCCTATGAGCATACTCGTGACGCTTGGGACCAACAGTGGAAGCCATACGGGGGCGGGAGCGCTGGACAAATATATAAACAACATAGGAGATCTTCAGGGGTTTGCGGTATCTGCTGCCGGTGGCAACGAGGGGAGAGCAGGACATCATTATTCCGGGATCGTCACAGGGGCATATGATGTCGTTGAGATCGATGTGGCAGATCACAACAGCTTTACACTTGAGATATGGGGTAAGTCCACCAATACCTACTCGGTGGCCATAGAGATTCCCGGCGGGGAATTTATAGAGAGGATATCGCCGAGGTATGACAGGAGCTCGATCATCCGTCCGATATTTGGAGGTGGGATGATATATGTCGACTATTTTCTCGTAGAGGATTCTGCTGGGCAGGAGCTCATCATGCTCAGATTTATAACCCCGGCAAATGGTATATGGCGGATAAGGGTGTACGGTGTTGGAACCACGGAGCTCAGCTTTAACGCGTGGCTGCCCATAAGCAGCTTTGTATCCCCGGGGACGAGATTTGTGTCAAGTGATCCGGGAGTGACCATAACGAGCCCGGCGGTGGCGGAGACTGCGATATGCACTTGCGCATATGATCACTCAAATGGTAATCTGTATATCGACAACAGCAGAGGCTATACGGCGGACGGCAGGGTGAAACCGGATCTTCTCGCTCCCGGAGTGAATATAAGGGGAGAAGGAGCCGGCGGGGAGACGGTTATAAGAAGCGGCACCTCAGTGGCGGCTTCGTACACTGCGGGCTGCAGTGCCATCATGCTTGAGTGGTCGTATGGGAGAAAGATGATAAGGAATATAAACGGCAACCAGATAAGGGGCTACCTGATAAGGGGAGCGGTGAGACCGGGAAGTTCGGGCGGGCTTTTGGAGATCAGGCAGTATCCGAATCCCGAGTGGGGATATGGCCTGCTGAACATTTACAATACATTTGAAAGTCTCAGGAATGTGTGAGGATAAGTTATGGGAAGAACATGCAGAGAAGAGCTGGCGAGCGGCGGTACGCTAATAATAAGTGAGAATGACTTCAGGATAGAGTATTTCTTCCCGGGGCCGGATGGACGCTATGGTGGAGTGAGGGTCAATATTCCGGGAAGGAAAGTTGAGACCTATATGAGGGCATGGCAGAAGAATTATGAAAGGTACGAAGAGCTTCAGAAGGCGGCGGGGGCAAGTGTGGTGAAGAGACCGGCTGCGATGAGAGGTGAGTGCGGAATGACGATACGGACCGGTTTCATGGACGGAGTATACCTGAAGGGAAGCCACATGAGAGTGACGGAAAGGGTGCAGCTCGACATGATAATCCGGGATTATGGATACGCTCTGGACAGATGGAAGAAGTCCGGGCAAATGCCTGAAAGTAGTGATTGTTAGTCTGCGTGATACTGTGCTATAATGCATTTGTGTGGTCAGAAACGGGAGGAGTATGACATGCATTAATTCACACTTTTTATAAGAACGGAGGATAATATAATATGTATATAACATGTCTTGATTTAGAGGGAGTACTGGTGCCTGAGATTTGGATCGCATTTGCGGAGGCAAGCGGAATACCTGAGCTTAAGAGAACAACAAGGGATGAGCCTGACTACGATAAGCTCATGAACTGGAGACTTGGTATACTTAAGGAGCACGGACTTGGACTCAAGGAGATACAGGAGACTATAGCAAAGATAGATCCTATCCCTGGAGCAAAGGAGTTTCTGGATGAGCTGAGATCCATAGGACAGGTGATAATCATAAGCGATACATTTTCACAGTTTGCAGGCCCTCTCATGAAGAAGCTCGGTTACCCTACAATATTCTGTAATGAGCTGATCGTTGCAGATGACGGTGAGATCACAGGCTTCAAGATGAGATGCCCACAGTCGAAGCTCACAACAGTCAAGGCTCTGCAGTCAATCGGCTACGACACTATAGCAAGCGGTGACAGCCACAACGATCTGGGAATGATCTATGCGAGCAAGGCAGGCTTCCTGTTCAAGAGCACAGATCAGATCAAGGCGGACAATCCTGATCTTGAGGCATTTGAGACATACGATGAGCTTCTTGCGGCCATCAAGAAGGCAATGGACTAGTTGGAGATACAGATATGAAGTACAAGAGTGTAGATGAGATCGAGACGCTCTCTTTCAGGGATGCGACTCTGATCAGATGTATATATTCGGAGAAGCAGGGAATCCTGGAATTTGAATTTGACGGCGCGGTAGTCAGAGAGGACAACTCTGCAAATGAGCTCTATACTGACAGATATGCCAGTGATATGCAGGTCAGATTCACTGAGCCTGAGATCGAGGCATTTCTGCTCGAGGGTCATAAGTATTACGATGCGAACGATGTCCTCCAGGAGTCAGTACCGGATAAGCCTGTGGACAGGGCGGACTATGAGGATGTGCTGAAGAGCTTTGAGGGCAAGGTTGTATTTTATTCGGGTCAGCCAAAGGAGATGCTCAAGTCTTCGGAGAATGCTGACAGAAAATGCTATCAGATGATAATAGATGTGGATGAGGAATCCTATGTTCTGAGTTTTTACTATGATAAGGTGATCGCACAGTGGGAGCACTTTATGAACAAGGTGATGAACTAGCCTGACGGTTCGGCAGGGATCAGGAAAGGAAGATGCGGCAGATGGCAAAGAGGATACGCCGGTATATAGCATATATTGATGAGCTTTTAAAGAGGAATGATGTGGACTTTGCACGGGAGGCAGAGAGACATCTCACGCAGGTAGGATTTTTCATGCATGAGAGACTTATCCACCTCATAGTGCTGGTATTGTTTGCCGTATTGACGGTTGCAACATGTATAACATTTGTAGTGACGGACAATATATCGCTGCTGATACTTGCACTTGCATTCATGGTGCTGCTTGTTCCATACATACTGCACTATCATCTTCTTGAGAACAGTGTCCAATATATGTATGAGCAATACGACAGAATGCTCGAGAAGGCGGGCATAGATGCGTTTGTAAACAGATGATTGGTGAAAGGCGGTAAAGCATATATGTTCAATTTCGTTATGGGTATCGTGATGATCGGAATAGGCGCAATAAGTGTGGCTCATGCATTTTTTTCAAAAAATATGGCGGGCTTCATATTCTTCGGCATACTGATGATCGGATTCGGAATAGTGGAGCTGGTCAGATCCAGGGGCGTAAAGGCCAGAAAGAAGGCTGCCAGAGACAGAGAGTTTGACATGTACAATCTCATTGCGTCGGAGATGGGAGTCAAGATCAATCCGCTCACAGGAGAGATGCTGAGCTCAGACAAGAAGGGTGAAGACGAACAAGTGACTGTTACTGAAGCTGATGATGCAGCGGATGTGGCAGAATAAGAACATAGAATAAAGCGGCATGGAGGTTTTCAGATACCTCCGTGCCGCTTGTTTTTTCATGCGGGATATTTCATCTATTTATAATCAGAGAAATCATACTCTGCAAATGTCTTCCCGTGCTCATCGGATCTGTACACCTTGCCATCGCTGGAGTCGATATAGAAATCACCGACCTTGGTGTCGCCCTCTTTATTGTTGTCGTGGAGCTCGATGTGGTAGCCTGTTTTTCCACCGGAAAATTCTGTGAGATCCTTGTCACTGTTGGCAACCTCGAATCTTCCGTCACCTGCGGGAAGCTGATCCATGAACCAGTCCTGGGCATCATCAAATGAACCGAAGATGCCTGACACGGTGTTTCCCACGCCGTCAGCAACATCCTTTACACCGTCGGCCACGCCGTCAGCGACATCCTTTACAGCGTCGGCTGCTCCGCCTACAACGCCTTTGTCAGATGAGTCGGTGCTGTTTTCCTCAGAGCTGTTACCATTCTGAGCCTCAGATGTTGTCTGGGTGCTGGCTGCTGAAGATGAGCCAGTGCTTGAAGCACCGTTTGAATTGCCACAACCACAGAAGAGGATCATGGTGAGTGTCATACACGTCACAAGTAAAAAGTATTTTTTCATTGTACATGTTCTCCTTTTTTTAATATTTGCTATTTATATTCTCCGTATATCTGAGAAATATTCATGGCATAAAAAATAGACACATAATTAAAAATAAAAAATAATATAATAGAAAAAACGCTATAGGCGGCGAGGATCATTTGAAAAAAATTGACAATGTGCAGGAGGTGACTGACAGATGGCAGTATATTATGCTGGCGGTTGCCATATTTCTTGCCATAATTTTCTGTTGTTATTACATAATCAGCCAGTCGAGGTGGGGCTTTTATACTGCCGGAGGGCCGGTCAGGCAGCAGGCAAATGTCCTGGGGGCGGATGAGAGCACACCATCGGAGGTGGATGGGGCAAATGATACCGGGGAGATGCAGCCGGAGAAGGACGAAACGGAGTCTAATGCGGAGCCGGAGATAACGAAGAGGGCGTATCTCACATTTGACGATGGGCCATCCGGGAACACAGTGGAGATACTGGATATCCTTGATAAATACGATGTGAAGGCAACATTTTTTGTCGTGGGGCGCGACAAGAGCTATTATGATGCCTACCGGGATATAGTGGATAGGGGACATACACTGGGGCTTCATTCGTACACCCATGATTACGATAAAATATATGGAAGCCTTGCTGATTTCTCCGAAGATATTGAGGAATTGCGAAATTTATTGTATGATGTAACAGGTGTAAATTGTGTATATTACAGATTCCCGGGTGGCAGTTCAAATACGGTATCCAGAGTGGATATGAACACCCTGATAGACTATGTGAATGCCGAGGGGCTTATATATTATGATTGGAATGCGCTGAACAATGATGCCGTGTGTGGCAGCTACACGCCGGAGCAGCTTGTCGACAATATCATGAATGATGCACTGCAGCACGACGATGTGGTCATATTGATGCATGATCTTGAGTCGAGGCACACCACGGTGGAATCACTGCCGATGCTCATTGAAAGACTCCGGGATGATGGGTATGAGCTGCTGCCTATAGATGAGAATGCACCACTTATCAGGCACAGATGAGAAGGGACGGATATATGCCATGACTTATGAAGAGGCAAGAAGTTATATAGAATATACGGACACCATGGGAAGCGTTCTGGGGCTTGACAGTATAAAGGAGCTGCTGAGAAGGCTGGGCGATCCGCAGGACGCAGTCCCGGTTATACATATAGCAGGAACAAATGGCAAAGGTTCGATATGCGCATTTCTGGACGAGATACTTGAGAGTGCAGGATACAGTGTGGGAAGATATATATCTCCGACGATATTTACATATCTTGAGAGATTTCAGATAGATAAGGAATATATGTCTGAGGAGGATTTTGCCGTATATCTAGAGACGGTGAAAGATGCAGCGGATGACATGGTGTCGGACGGCTGGGGAAGGCCCACATCGTTTGAGACGGAGACAGCGGTGGTGTTCTGTTATTTCTGCGACAAAAAGGTCGATTTCCTGTTGCTTGAGACCGGAATGGGAGGCCTGGAGGATGCCACAAATGTGTGCAGCCACCCGGTCTGTACGATAATAGCAAGTATAAGCATGGATCACATGCATTTCCTCGGGAATACCCTGAGGGATATATACAGACAGAAGCTTGGAATATTGAAAAAGAACTGCCCATGTGTGGCGTACCCGCTTGCCTCAGAGCTTGAGGATATGTGGGATATGGCATGTGAGCAGAATAATATATCGGACTTGGCGGTACTTATCAGGGAGAAGGATATAGAGATATGCGGAGAGTCAGTAGGTGGAAGTGAATATATATATGACGGACAGAGATACGAACTTCAGGTTCCGGGCATATATCAGATATATAACAGTGCCACAGCGGCTGCGACCGCACATGTTCTCATGAGGCTTGGATACGAGCTGACTGAGGATGACATAAGGAGAGGGCTTAAAGCGACGTTTTGGAAGGGAAGATTCCAGAAGCTTATGGACAAACCTCTAATGTATGTGGACGGCGCGCACAATCCGGGAGGCTGGAGAGCACTTAGACAGAACATAGATGAGTATTTTGCCGGAAGAGACCTCATATATATATGTGGTGTGTTCAAGGACAAAGACTATGAGCAGATGCTCAGGATCATGATGCCGGGGGCTTCTGCGTTCATAGCAGTTGAGCCGGATAACCCGAGAGCACTTTCAAGGCATGAGCTGAAAAAGCTGGCAGGGACATATATAGATGAAGTCTATGAGCAGGAAGATGTGGACGATGCCGTGAGGCAGGCGATGACGCTGGCTGATGGCAGGCGGGATTCGGTGGTGATGGTATTTGGCTCGCTGTCATTTATTGGGCCGATCATAGACCGTGCGGAACATGGAGGATATATAGAAAGCTGATGCAGACAGAGATGGACAGAGTGGACAGGATCATATACAACGATGAATACAGACGTCTCATGGAGACTGTGCGGAACAAGGAGACCGACAGGATATTCTGCCGGCATGGACTTGAGCACTGCCTGGATGTTGCCAGGATAGCGTATATAATGAATATCGAACAGGGATATGCGATAGACAGGGAGATCATATATGCCACGGCACTTCTTCACGATGTGGGACGGGCAGATCCTGATGACACCGGCAGGAAGCATCATGAGCTGAGTGTTGAGTATGCGGGCAGAATACTGGAGCAGTGCGGATTTTCCACGCAGGAGAATGAGCAGATATGTGATGCCATAGGCTCACACAATACAGACGGTGCTGAGCGGGAAGGACTGGCATATGTGTTGTATAATGCGGATAAGCTGTCTCGAAACTGTTTTGACTGCGAGGCATCAGACCAGTGTTACTGGCTGGAGAGTGCACGCAATACAGGGATAAAATATTAAGGGAAATACCAAGGGGTCGCACGTCATGTGCGGATATTTAATGTCTGGAGGATAAAAGGATGATAATAGGAAACAAGACATTTGAGAGTGGAAAAGAACCTTATGTGATGGGGATACTGAATGTGACCCCGGATTCATTTTCGGATGGAGGACAGCATAACACCATGGACACAGCTCTGTTTACCACAGAGAAGATGATAGCTGAGGGTGCTGTGATAATAGATGTTGGCGGTGAGTCCACAAGACCACGGCTATACACCCTGTATGCAGAGGGAAACGACGTGATAATAGATGTTGGCGGTGAGTCCACAAGACCTGGATATACAAAGATATCGGATGAGGAGGAGATAGAGAGGACCGCACCGATCATAGAGGCGATAAAGAGAGATTTCGACGTGGCAGTATCACTCGACACATACAAGTCTGCGGTGGCTGAGGCTGGTATACATGCAGGTGCAGATCTCATAAACGATATATGGGGACTGAAGTACGATGAGAAGATGGCGGCTGTCATAGCGAAGTACGACAAGGCGTGCTGTCTTATGCACAACAGGGAGAACACAGATTACACAGACTATCTGGCTGATGTTGTATCAGATCTGGATGAGTCGGTTAACATGGCTCTGGCAGCAGGCATAGACAGGGACAAGATCATGGTGGATCCGGGAATAGGATTTGCAAAGGATCTGCATCAGAATCTGCTCCTCATGAACAATCTGGAGCTGCTCCACAAATGGGATCTCCCGATACTCCTCGGAACGTCGAGAAAGTCGATGATAGGACTTACACTTGATCTTCCGGTGACCGAGCGCGAGGAGGGAACAGTTGCCACATCAGTGCTTGGGCTTGTGAAGGGCTGCGATTTCTTCAGAGTACACGATGTGAAGAGCAACTACAGAGCACTCAAGATGACGCATGCGATGCTGAGTGCCAGATAAAATATAGCGGAGGTGCGGTATGGACAGTATCAATATAAAAGGACTTGAGGTATTTGCACATCACGGAGTGTACAGGGAGGAGAATGTCCTTGGACAGAAGTTCGTGGTGGACGTATCCATGCAGGTGTCGACCCAGGAGGCCGGCAGAAGTGATGATATAAGAAAATCTGTGAACTATGGCAGCGTGTGCGATGGCATACAGAAGGTCATGAAGAACAGAAATTATAAATTGATAGAGACTGTGGCTGAGGAGATAGCAGACATGATACTTCTCACTTACGATGATGTGAGAGGGGTAAATGTGACGGTGAAGAAGCCGTGGGCTCCGGTCATGGTACATGTAGATACAGTGTCCGTGTCCATAAGCAGAAAAAAGCACACAGCATATCTTGGACTTGGGTCAAATATCGGCGACAGGGAATCATATCTGGACATGGCCATAGATGAGCTGAACAAGGATAAATACACCAAGGTGACAAGAGTATCAGATTTTATAGAGACCGAGCCGTATGGCGGCGTTGAGCAGGACGATTTCCTGAACGGCTGTCTGGAGATAGAGACGCTCAGGACTCCTGAGGAACTGCTGAGACTGGTGAATGGAATAGAGAAAGCGGCGGGAAGAGAGAGGCTGATCCACTGGGGACCGAGAACTCTGGATATCGATATCCTGCTTTATGATGATGTCGTGTATGACAGTGAGGATCTTCACATACCACACGTGGAGATGCACAAGAGAGATTTTGTACTTGAACCGTTGTCCGCGATAGCGGGATACAAGAGGCACCCGCTGCTTGGCAAGACAATATCCGAGCTTCGTGCCGGGCTGGACAAACAGTGACAAAATTGACACTTCAAGTGGAAGGATAGATAGAATGAATACATTGGAAGAGATAAACAGTCTGGAGGAGCAGATACAGCAGCTTATCACCAGAAAGAATGAGATTATCGACAGAGCGTGTGTTGAGGGCAGAGATATTGCGCTGGCACATATAAGCTCTGATGTGGTGAGCGGGTTTGTGCCCGTGGATCATCTGAAGGTCGATAAAGACACGGTGGTTGTATACCAGGGTGTTCCGGGGGCTTACAGTCATCAGGCTATGCATGACTATTTTGGCAAGGATATAAAGAATGTAAATGTTGCAAAATTTGAGGATGTCATAGAGACGGTGAAGAGCGGCAAGGCTGATTACGGAGTCCTGCCCATAGAGAATTCCTCTGCCGGATTTGTGAGTGGTATATATGATATGGTTGGCAGCAGCGGCCTGACCATCGTGGGCGGAGACGAGGTCAAGGTGGCACATATGCTCATGGGAGTTCCGGGCTCAAAGCTTTCTGATATACAGACTGTATATTCCCATCCGCAGGGGCTTCTGCAGTGCAGTGAATTCCTAAACAGAGCCGGATACGCACAGTGCCCGGTTGCGAACACTGCAGTGGGTGCGGTGAAGGTCAGGGATGAAGGTGATATTACCCAGGCTGCCATAGCGAGCGCTCTTGCCGCAGATATATACGGACTTGAGATACTCAAGGACGATATAGTCAACAATGAGAACAACACAACGAGATTTATCATACTGTCAAAGAAAAAGGAGTATGTGAAGAGTGCGGGAAATATATCCGTATGCTTTGCACTGCCACATGAGAGTGGAACCCTTTACAGTATACTTGGACATATAAAACATAACGGGCTCAATATGACAAGCATTGAGTCGAGGCCTCTCAGGGGAAGAAAATGGGAATATTCATTCTTCATAACTCTTGAGGGAAGTCTCATGGATCCGGCGACGATAGATGCGCTGGACCATATAAATAAGGATTCTATGGATTTCAAGATAATTGGAACATACTGATAAGTAACATGAAAGGTGGGGTAGATATGGCAAGTAAGGTATTTGCAGCCATCGATGTAGGTTCTAACGAGCTGTCAATGAAGGTGTATGAGATAACTCCCAAAAAAGGGGCGAGGGAGATCGATTACGTCAACAGCACAGTTGAGCTCGGAAGTGATACCTACAACAGTGGCAGGATAACCGAGGATTCCATAATGAAGGTATGTGAGATCCTCAACAAATTCCGAAGGAAGATGAGGGAATACGATGTGCGTGAATACAAGGCGTATGCATCGTCCGCTGTGCGTGAGGCGGAGAATTCAGTCATGGTCCTTGAGAGGATAAAGCAGCATACAGGCATCGATGTCTCAGTGCTCAGCAACTCGGAGCAGAGATTCATGAACTACAAGGCGTATGCGGCAAAGTCGAAGTTTGAGGATGCCGACACGAAGAACAGGGCGCTTCTGGACATAGGAGCGGGAAGTCTTCAGATATCTATATTTGACAAGCAGAATCTGATCCAGACACAGAACCTTCCTATAGGAGCCGTGAGAATAAGGGATTATCTGGCAAAATACGGCGCAGACACGGTGGCTCTGGAGAATATCATGGAGGAGTTCGTATCGAACTTCATAGAGGAGTTCAGGAACCTCTTTATAAACGATAAGGACATCAAGAGCATAATAGCCATAGGAGACGGAATCGCAAATCTGAAGAAGGTCGGACCGGAGCTGAATATCACAGACAAGATCACAAGAGATCAGTTCCGCGTGCTTTATCACAAGGTAGTTGAGACCACCCCGGAGGTCCTTTCAGAAAAATACGGTGTGCCATACGAGAGGGCGACACTGATGCTTCCGATGGCGATCATTTACCAGTCATTCCTCGACAACTCAAGGGCGGAGGATATCATCACGCCGGATGTTACGTTCTGTGACGGAATAGTTGCCGATTATATGGATAAGAACGGAACTCTTCTGCTGAATAAGAATTTCGACGAGGATATCATTGCATCGGCAAACAGCATAGCCAAGAAATATAAGGTCAACAGGAAGCACACACAGAATGTGACGCAGAACGCACTGGATATATTTGATTCCTTCAAGAGCGTCCACGGACTCGGAAGGAGAGAGAGACTGCAGCTCCAGATCGCAGCCATGCTCCACAGTTGTGGCAAATTTGTAAATATGAACGAGGGCACCATGATGTCCTATCACATAATCATGTCCACGGAGATACTTGGACTGTCCCACAAGGAGAGGGAGGAGATTGCAAATATTGTGAAGTTCAACGAGTATTATCTCCCTTCACAGACAAAGGCACAGGTATCGCTGATGACTGCGGATTACATGAAGGTCGCCAAGCTGGCATCCATACTGAGACTTGCGGATGTCCTTGACAAGAGCCACAGGCAGAAGATAAGTGATATGAAGTTCAGCTTCAAGGACTACGTGCTCACGATGACGGTAGATACACTGAATGATATTACGCTTGAGGCAGGGGTGTTCAAGACCAAGACTGAACTGTTCAGAAAGGTCTTTGGAGTGAAGCCTGTGTTAAAACAGAAAAGGGGGTTGTAAAGGATGGCAGATAAGAATCCGATATTTTATAACAGAGAGCTCAGTTGGCTTGAATTTGACAAGAGATGTCTGTCAGAGGCGAAGGACAGGACCATTCCTCTGTTTGAGAGAATAAAGTTCCTGAGTATAACGGCATCCAATCTGGATGAGTTCTTCATGGTAAGAATAGCATCACTCACGGATATGGTGCATGCCGGATACACCAAGAAGGATATAGCCGGAATGACGGCGCGGGAGCAGCTTGACGCACTCCATGCCAGCACCAAAGAGTTCATGAAGAACCAGTATCAGACACTGAACAGATCCCTCATCCCTCAGCTTGCCCAGAACGGATTGAAGCTTGTGAGACACCATGAGGATCTCACTCCAAAGCAGGCAAAGTACGTGGACAAATACTTTGAGAAGGATGTATACCCGGTACTCACACCTATGGCGGTGGACTCGTCCAGACCATTCCCGCTGGTGCGCAATAAATCACTGAATATAGGTGCACTCATATACGATAAGAAAAAGGACGTGACGGATATAGCGACCGTTCAGGTTCCATCTGTACTTCCAAGGATCGTGAGACTTCCTTCTGAGGAGAAGGGCGTTACCGAGATAATTCTTCTGGAGGAGGTTATCGAGAAGAACCTTGACAAGCTGTTCCTGAACTACGACATAGTGTGTGCATATCCATACCGTATCATGAGAAATGCAGACTTCTCCATAGATGAGGAGGAGACCGCAGATCTGCTGAAGGAGATCGAGAAGCAGCTCAAGCAGAGACAGTGGGGCGAGGTCATAAGACTTGAGGTGGACGAGGCCATGGACAAGAAGCTCCTTAAGGAGCTCAAGAAGCATCTCGGAGTCGATGACGAGGTCGTATACAAGATCAACGGACCTCTGGATCTCACATTCCTCATGAAGGTGAACGGCATAGATGGTTTTGACCATCTGAAGTATCCTAAGTACAAACCGCAGCCTGTACCTGGAATGGGCGATTACAGCCATATATTTGACAGGATAAAGAAGGGAGACATCCTTCTGTTCCATCCATATTATGAGTTCACTCCGGTCATTGAGTTCATAAAACAGGCGGCAAATGATCCTGATGTCCTGGCAATCAAGCAGACACTTTACCGTGTCAGCGGCAATTCACCTATCATCGCGGCACTTGCACAGGCTGCCGAAAATGGCAAGCAGGTAACTGTTCTCGTCGAGCTCAAGGCAAGATTTGACGAGGAGAACAATATAGCGTGGGCCAAGAAGCTGGAGCAGGCGGGCTGTCATGTTATCTATGGCCTTGTGGGTCTTAAGACACATTCCAAGATCGCACTGGTTGTCAGACGCGAGGAGGACGGAATCAGAAGATATGTGCATCTGGGAACAGGAAATTACAATGATCAGACCGCAAAGCTTTACACTGACATGGGACTTCTCACCTGCAGCGATGCCATAGGAGAGGACGCGACGGCGGTGTTCAACATGCTGTCAGGATATTCAGAGCCGAAGAAGTGGAACAAGCTTGCAGTTGCCCCGATCTGGCTGAAGGACAAATTCCTCATGCTGATAGGCCGTGAGGCAGAGAATGCGAGACAGGGCAAAAAGGCAAGGATAGTCGCCAAGATGAACAGTCTCTGTGATCCGGTGATCATGAATGCGCTCTACGATGCCTCAAAGGCAGGCGTAAAGATCGAACTCATCGTCAGGGGAATATGCTGTATCAAGGCAGGAGTTCCGGGACTTTCAGATAATATATCAGTAAGATCCATAGTTGGAAATTATCTTGAGCACTCGAGAATATTCTATTTCTATAATGACGGATTTGAGGATATATACATGGGAAGTGCGGACTGGATGCCTAGAAATCTGGACAAGCGAGTTGAGATAACGTTCCCTGTAGAGGATCCGGAGCTTAAGAAGAAGATAAAGAATATCCTTAAGATACAGCTTGAGGATACACTCAAGGCTCACATCATGCAGCCTGACGGCTCATATGCGAAGCAGGATCTCAGGGGCAAGGCAAAGCTTGATTCACAGATGTATTTTGTGAAGCTTGCGCAGGAGAGTCAGAAGCCGGTGAAGGAAGAGGACAATGACAGGGTGTTCATCCCGGTTGAATCCCACGGCGATAATGAGTGATATAAAGGCAGCACAGAGGCATATCGACAAAAGAAAAATAACAGTTGACACACGGCTGGCGATGTGGTATTCTACCATTGCTGTGTGAAACAGTGAACATAGAAGCAGAGTATCCACTCTCACCTCAGCATGGTCTGACATGACTCGGGTTAATATTTAGCTTAGAAGATTTACAGGGTTTTCCTGAGTTTGAATATGCTTTGTATTAAGAAAGTGGATAGATGGTTCTATCCACTTTTCTTATGTCAGAGAATTGAATTTTAAAAGTGTGGAGGTAGAGAGTCATTAGCGATTTAATGATCAACGAACAGATTAGAGACAGAGAGGTACGACTCATCGGAGAAGATGGTCAGCTTGTTGGAATAATGTCATCCAGGGATGCATACAAGATGGCTCAGGATGCAGGACTTGATCTTGTGAAGATAGCACCTAAGGCACAGCCACCGGTGTGCAAGATAGTTGACTATGGTAAGTATCGTTATGAGCAGGCCAGAAAAGAGAAAGAGGCCAAGAAGAAGCAGAAGACCATGGAAGTCAAGGAAGTCAGACTTTCACCGAACATCGATGCGAATGACCTTAATACCAAGATCAATCAGGCAAGAAAATTCCTTGAGCATGGCGATAAGGTTAAGGTTACACTGCGATTCAGGGGAAGAGAGCTTGCGCATGTAGAGCAGTCAAAGGTTATTCTTGACAACTTTGCTGAGAAGCTTGCAGAGATAGCAGTTATCGATAAGCCTGCTAAGTTTGAAGGAAGAAGCATGATAATGTTTTTAACACAAAAGCGTTAAATTATTATAGACATATAATTCAAGGAGGAAGTAAGTAAAATGGCTAAATTAAAGACAAAAAGAGCAGCAGCTAAGCGTTTCAAGAAAACAGCTAACGGCGGTTTAAAGAGATCTAAAGCTTATAAGAGTCATATCTTAACAAAGAAGACCACTAAGAGAAAGAGAAATCTTAGAAAGGCTACAATGACAGACGCAACAAACGAGAAGGTAATGAAGAAGATATTACCTTATATCTAATAGATCAGGAGGAAGAAAACCAATGGCAAGAGTTAAAGGCGGAATGAACGCAAAGCAGAAGCACAATAAGGTATTAAAGCTTGCAAAGGGCTACAGAGGAGCAAGAAGCAAGCAGTATAGAGTAGCAAAGCAGTCAGTTATGAGAGCACTTACATCTTCATACGCTGGCAGAAAGCAGAGAAAGAGACAGTTCAGACAGCTCTGGATCGCTCGTATCAACGCAGCAGCAAGAATGAACGATATCTCATACAGCAAGCTTATGCATGGTCTTAAGCTGGCAGGTGTTGACATCAACAGAAAGATGCTCTCAGAGATGGCTATCAGCGATGCTGAGGGATTTGCAAAGCTTGTTGAGGTTGCAAAGGCACAGTTATCATAATATAGAATATAGAATCTTCTATATATAAGTAAAAAGAACCGGATGTGGTATAAACTTACACATCCGGTTCTTTTGTTGCGCGAAAAGGTTTTATAATTCGGAGGCGTATGCTATAATTATAGAGGTTAAGGGGATGACCAATGAGAGTAAAGACACAGAGTAGGAGGCACATATGTTCGTAGAGAGAATAACAAAGGATCAGATGAAGATGTTTCTTGAGACTTTTGCTTGCTGTAGTGAGCAGAAGAACCTCGTTATGAGACTTAACTATGCAGGAAAGGAACCGTATCTGGATGTGACCAGGTTCAGCAATGGTCTGGTATATACTGATTCATATTATGATTTTGACAGTACATACTGCAGTAATCTTTGGAATAAGTTTCTGTATACACAGTTCACACATGAGTATTACACAGCGTTCAAGGAGTACCTTATGAAGGATGTGGACAGAAAGCTCACTAATATGATAAAAATCTGAAAAAAGTTGTTGACTTTGTATTCGATAGATGGTATTATCTTATTCGTTGGTGACGAGCACAGAAGTCGACATCACATAAATATGCGGGAGTGCTGGAATTGGCAGACAGGCTAGACTAAGGATCTAGTGCTGGAAACGGCGTGTGGGTTCAAGTCCCATCTCCCGCATTTTTATTTTGAAAGTCCTATGGAATTTCGGATGTGAGAGAATGGGCGGTTATCAATTACATATAGAATATGCGGGAGTGCTGGAATTGGCAGACAGGCTAGACTAAGGATCTAGTGCTGGAAACGGCGTGTGGGTTCAAGTCCCATCTCCCGCATTTTTTATTTCGAGAGAAAGCTTAAAACATAAGCTTTCTCTTTTTTTTAACTAATATTAACTCCCGGGAGATTTCCTTGATATATGGGCTGACAGGGGGTAGAATCAAATATATTCATAAAAACAGGAGGAATATAGCGTGTCAAAAGCGATATTCAATAAGAAGGTTCTGGCGGCAGCGATTGCCGGTCTGATGTCCGTGTCGCTGGTTGGCTGCGGAGGCAGTACCGGTGGACAGACAGGAAGTTCCAGAATAAATATAGAGCCGTATAGCAAGGTGGAATTCAATACGGATCAGGTTAAGAGCGGAGATATCCAGTCCTCATTGACATTGGAGCTCAAGCCTGATGGTTACAGCAGCAAAGATTATTCGATACAGCAGTCTGACTACAAGGTTCAGGAGGTCAAGGTAAAAGAGGGCGATAAGGTGGCCAAAGGCGATGTGATGATCCAGTTTGAGGCCAAGGATATCCAGAAGACCATAGATCAGTATACGGATCAGAAGGAGCGGGATCAGCTTCTTATAGACCATTACAACAGGCTGGCGAGCATAGACAGCAGCCAGGATTACTCCAGTGACATATCCGCGGCGAAGGAGGATATGGATCTGGCGGATACATACATCAAAGAGCAGAACGAGAGAATGAAGGACTATCAGGTCATTGCAGACAAGGACGGAACAGTGACTTATGTCAACTCAGATCTGCAGTATGGATATGTCACAGCGGGTGATACGCTCATAACGGTGGATTCGGGTTCGTCTGATTATGTATCAGAGACTGCGGATTCATACGAATTCAAGGAGGGGCAGACCTACGATGCTGATTTTCAGGAGGCAACATTTACACTGAAGCTCACGAAGTGTGAGAAGTATACAAGCTCTGCCACCGGAGAGGAGATGCAGAAACTTACATTTCAGCCTGTCAGTGATATGACCGGAGTGACCGAAGCGGATACCCTCAAGATGGTCATAGATAAGCCGGTTGTAAAGAACGTTGTATATGTGAATAAAAAGGCTGTGTTTGACGGCTCGGATGAGAAGAAGTATGTGTACACTGTAAATGAGGACGGATACAGGAATGCGGTAGAAGTTACCGTTGGAGATACGGTGGATGATTATACAGTTATCAAATCAGGACTGAAGGCCGGAGAGCAGGTGGTGATAAATTGATGAGACAGAATATTATGCATAAAGGCAGCACACGGACAAAAAAGAATATGACCGCCAGAATAGCATGCCTTGTAATGTCATTTGTCATGGCAGGAGGAATGGCGGGCTGTGGCAAGGAGAACAGCGAGAAGGTTCCTGAGCTCGTTGAACCTGTAAGTACAAACGAGGCATACAGACCGGTTACATATGGAGATATAGGCAAAAAGGTCATCAAGACCGGAACGATAGTCCCAACTGACTATTGTTATTACTATGACACATCTGTGACTCTGTCAAAGGTGTATGTGAATGTGGGCGATGAGGTCAAGAAGGACACGGTTCTTGCAGAGACCGACAGCAATGCATCCACAGCATCGGGAGACGATGGCAGTGGTACAGATTCAGGCTCAATAGTGGATGATTCTTCAACATCGATGGATGGGGACGACAGCTCGGGAGCTGATTCCCAGGATGTGAAGAAGTATTCACATGAGATCAAGCAGAAGATATATGAGCAGAATCAGGCTGAGCTGGACTGGAAGATAAAGGCGTGCGAAGAGATCGGTGATTCAAAGGGCGCTGCAGAGGCCAGAACAGAAAAAGCCATAAATGAGGAGAACAACAGGTACGATAATCTTTTATATGAGTATGAGCAGAAAAAGCTCACACAGCAGGACGAGGATGAGGACAAGGTCAAGCAGAGCGGAACGCTCAAGGCAGACCGTCCGGGCACGGTAACATACGCCAAGAAGATAAGCGGCAGTGAGAATACTGTCGGCGGCGGTGAGAACGTGGTCGTGGTTTCAGATTACAGTGATCCATATATAGAGATAACCGGTGAGAGCTTCAAGAAGAATACATACAGCATGTATAAGAACATGTACACTGTGATAAATGGAAAGCAGTATGACATAGTGCCATACAACTACACCAATCAGGAGATAGCTGTGGCACAGAGCAAGTCAAGCCTTCCATACACAAGATTTAAGCTCAAGGGTGTGAAGGATGCAGATAAGATCCTCAGCGTGGGCAACACGGTGTCACTGTATTTCAGTACATCCGATGCAAAGGACGTACTCACAGTGGGAAATGATTCCATATACGAGGAGAACAACCAGAAATTTGTATATGTCAAGACAGATTCCAGTGAGAAGGAGCGCAGGGATATAGAGACCGGTGCCAGCGACAATAACTACACAGAGGTAGTCAGCGGACTCAAGGAAGGCGATCTTGTCTACTACGCTTCAGATGCGGTCATGCCTAGTGATTACACAGAATACACGGTGGCACTCGATTCATATACGAAGACAGCAACGGTGAAGAGCGATTCGTTCTCGGTGGAGGACCTCAACAGTGTCAGCTACACTGCACCATGCGATGGACGTTTCACGTCACTCAACGTCAAGAAGGGCCAGAAGGTTAAGAAGGGGGATGTGCTGTTTGTCATTGACAGTGGCGGCGGAACAGCGGCGGTCAAGGATATAGATAACCAGATCAGCGAGGAGAACCAGACTTACAGTTCGGATCTCAAGGATTTTGATGATCAGATAAATGAGCTTACAAATGAGATCACGAGATACCAGAAGGGTAAGGTGGCAACGCCGACGGATGCAGAGAACACTCTCTACATGGCGGAGCAGCTCGTGTGCCAGAGAAATGTTGTTACATACAACAAGGATCTTAGGATATATACACACAATGCAACCATCAAGAGCTTAAACGCACAGAGAGAAAAGCTCAACAAGAACAATGATGGAAGCGGAAAGATAACTGTCTACGCTGACCAGGCGGGAACAGTCCTCTCGGTTGGCGCGAAGACTGATGTGGCTGTCAAGGAAGGTGCAAATGTACTCACAGTCGGAAGCAACGACAATGTGATCCTGGCGATATCCATATCAGAGGGAAAACTTGCTGTAAACCAGAAGGTTTCAATATCAAATAAGAACAACAGCGGTAAGAAGATAAGCGGAGTGTGTGTCGGAAGCACCGGAGACAGCTCCAAGTCATATATCAGTACTGATTCAGAGGGCGGGGTTCACGTAACCAAGTGTTCAGGCAGTGATGAACTGAAGTATTATATAAAGGTTGATGATGCAAGCTTTTACAAGAAGCCGAAGTCATATCAGGTCAGCTACCCGACAAAGTCCTATGAGAACGTGGTCATGATACCTAACAACATGATCTATCATGAGACGAGCAAGAACAATTCAAATGAGTATGACTATGTATGGCTCATCAAGGATGATGAGATCATAAAGCAGTATGTCACTCTCGGCGAGGCAGACAAGACCAAGACGGTTATACTGTCAGGTCTTTCAGAGGGCGATGTCATAGCTAAGGAATCAGGAGCAACATCCACCGGTGGCTCATCGAGTTCATCAGATGGTTCCGATAATTCAAAGTCAGGCGCAGACAGCCAGTCGGATGGCGGATCGGATTCATCTGACGGAGATGCGACAACAGCAGAGTAGCAGAGAGGAGATATAATGTTTAAATTTTTATCACATAAATTATTGAACAAGAAGTGGTTAAATGCATGTCTCCTGCTTGGAATCATATTGCTGGTGGCTGTTGCATCGTGCAACCCAATGTTCAAAAACGGAGCGCTGGATATGCTCATGTCGTCCAAGTTTGACGCGGCGATGGTAGAGCAGAACAAGTATCCGGCAACTATCGGCAGATCAGGCTCATGCGCAGTAGACGATTATGCCGATGCCGATGCAGTACTTGGCAGGATCGGCAAATATGAGGACATGTGGAACTACTACATGGAGATAGATGCTCTGCAGAAGCAGACCAGCCTGTCACTTCAGGCGGGCTACACCCAGAGCAACCTGAATCACAGGACCAGCTTCAACATGACATATATGCCACAGATAGAGGATCATGTGAACATAACATATGGAACGTCACTCGAGGATGCCAAGACAGAGGATGGTGTGTATCCGTGTATCATCTCACAGAGAAACCTTGACAAATACGGCCTTGTCGTTGGAGAGGTATTCAGCATAGATACCGGACTCAGCGATGCCGTTGACACACAGGGCAATCCTATGAAGTATCAGATCGTAGGTGTATTTGAGGAGAAGGATTACTCAGACAGCTTCTGGTATGACCAGCTTGCAGATCTCGACAGCGAGGTATATGTGAAGAAGGATGACTTCAACGACATGATAGGCAAGTACGGCTTCCTCACAATATACTACGTGGATCACGTCATGCTTGACTACTCACAGATAACACACAAGAATGCCATGGACACGCTGTATTATCTCCAGTCATTTGAGAAGTCAGATAAATATTTTGAGCAGAATTTCAGCAGTGTGCTCATAGATTATAAAGGCGATGCAAGAACCATCGGTATAATCATATGGGTTCTGGAGCTCCCAATACTGGTTCTGCTTCTGGCATTCATTTACATGGTATCAAGTCAGATACTTGAGATGGAGGATGGAGAGATCGCCATGCTCAAGAGCCGTGGTACCAGCACGAAGCAGGTTCTCGGAATATACCTTGGACAGTCGGCAATACTGTCGGCGATAGCCATAGTGATAGGAATCCCTATAGGATATCTTCTGTGTAAGCTTGCAGCAAGCACGGATTCGTTCCTGCAGTTTGGATTTAAGGATACACATTTCTATGGAGTAGATCCGTGGATGATAGTATACAGTCTGGCTGCCGCTGTTATAGCTATATTATTTGTGACACTTCCGGTGTTCAAATACGCCAAGAACTCCATAGTAGAGCAGAAGAGCAGAACAGGAAAGGTAAATTACAAGCCATTCTGGGAGAAGTTCTTTGTGGACGTCATCCTTGTGGCACTTTCAATATACCTCCTGTACAATTACAACAAGCAGAAATCGACGATAGCACTCGATATACTTGCGGGTTCAAGACCTGATCCGGTCATCTTCCTGAACTCCTCACTCTTTATATTTGCAGTGGGACTTCTGGTGCTCAGACTCATCAAATACCTGATAAGACTGATATACAGGATCGGAAGAAAGAGATGGTCACCGGCTGTGTACGCATCATTCCTGCAGATCACACGTACGGTCAAGAAGCAGGGATTCATATCGGTGTTCCTTGTAATGACAATAGCCATGGGTATGTTCAACTCGAACATGGCAAGAACCATAAATAAGAACAAGACACAGCGAATAGATTACAATCTGGGAACGGATCTTGTGGTACAGGAGCAGTGGACCAGAGGAACATACATAGACAAAGACAAGAAGACCCACTGGTATTACACAGAGCAGGATTTTGAGAGATTTACAAAGCTCGAGGACAGCCTGTGCGACAAGGTGACAAGAGTCATATACGACGACAATACCGTCATAAAAGCGGGCGGCGAGGAGTTGGCGGGCAGCGTACTCATGGGTATCAACACCAAGGAGTTCGGTGAGACGGCCAGACTGCAGAGCGGACTCAACAAGGAGCACTGGTACAATTACCTGAATGATCTTGCAACAGTGTCGAATGGAGTCATCATTTCATCAAACCTTGCAAAGAAGTACAATATAAAGGTTGGAGATTCCATAAACTATGCGAGATACAGTCCTATTGCAAGCAAGGAGAAGGAGGAGATCGCATCTCCTAGCGGAACGGTATGTGCCATAGTGGATGCATTCCCGGGATTCCAACAGTATGTGTATGAGAAGGATTCCGAGGGAGAGATGCAGGAGGTGGAGAGATACCTCGTAGTTGCCAACTATGCATATGTTGTTGGTGCATTCAGTCAGACACCATACCAGGTATGGATGCATCTCAAGGATGGTGTGGACTACAAGGATGTACTTCAGGCACTCAGTGATGAGGATGTCAATATAGTGCAGTATGAGAGTGTGGATAAGGATGTGTCAGAGATGCAGGAGTCACCTCTGGTGCTCATAACAAATGGTCTGTTCTCACT
Source organism: Coprococcus sp. TF11-13 (assembly GCF_003481085.1). Classification (NCBI taxonomy): domain Bacteria; kingdom Bacillati; phylum Bacillota; class Clostridia; order Lachnospirales; family Lachnospiraceae; genus Coprococcus; species Coprococcus sp. TF11-13. Next base: position 167,470 of record NZ_QUKK01000005.1, read on the forward strand.
GTCATTTATCATAGCGATCATACTTTGTACGGTGGGATTCCTGATATACTGGATAACATCCATCAAACAGAGAGAACTTCTGTTTGGTATCTACAGAGCTATGGGTATGAGCATGCGTGAGATCAACAAGATGCTCATAAATGAGCAGATATTCAGCTCGGTACTTGCCAGTCTGGCGGGATACGGAGTTGGTGCTGCGGCTACGGCGCTTTTCGTCAAGCTGGTTGCCGTGGTTTATCTGCCGGAATCACACAACATAGCGATATCGATAGCTGTGGATCCTTACGACATCATAAAGCTCACAGCGGTTGTTGTATTTATGTTTGTTGTATGTTTCGTAGTCATAAGAACTATATTGAAGAAGATGAATATAACACAGGCATTAAAGCTGGGGGAGGATTAATCTATGGATGAAATTATGATAGAGGCACATGGAATCAAACGCTGTTTCAGACTTGGAAGCGGAGAAGATTTCTATGCACTCAAGGGAATAGATATAACAGTCCCGGCTGGAAAGCTCACTATACTCAAAGGTCGTTCAGGATCGGGTAAGACGACACTGCTCAATATCCTGAGCGCGCTGGATGAGCCTACTGAGGGCGAAGTGATAGTCGGCGGCCACGTGTACAGCGAGATGAACGAGAAGGAAAAGGAGAAGCTGAGAAGATACAATATAGGATTTGTATTCCAGTCGGTTGCCCTGATCCCGATTATGAGTGCATATGAGAACGTCGATTTCGGACTCAGACTTGCGGAATATGAGGGCAACAGGGATGCCCGTATAAAAGAAGTGCTCGATCTGGTGGGTCTGTCATCCAGAATGACGCATTTTCCGAATCAGATGTCAGGTGGTGAGCAGCAGAGAGTTGCCATAGCCAGAGCGGTGGCTCATAAGCCAAAGGTAATATTTGCGGATGAGCCTACAGGAGCCCTTGATACGGCTTCGGGACTTGCGGTGATGAAGCTGTTCCAGGAGCTGGTGTACAAGGAAGGAATAACGATAGTCATGACGACACATGATCCGAAGCTTATGGAGCTCGGTGATGTAGTATATGAGATAGAGGATGGTGAGATAGTTGAGCGATAAGCATTTATTCAGAAAAAAGAAGAACGATGCTGTGGAGCCTGAAACTATAGCACCGGATGTGGAGACACAGGACATAGAGAACACGGATGGCCAGGAGGCGCAGGAGTTCGTGTACGGCATGGATCTTCAGGAAGACGAGGGCACTGACAGCGGGAAAGCCGTGGAAGAGGGCCGTGAGGATGGCACAGATAAAGAATCCGGCGGGGAGCGCCTTGGCTCGGAGGAGAATATCATAGAGTGTGACAGCCTTGTCAAGATATACAAGACTGACGATGTGGAGGTCATGGCTCTTCAGGGGCTGGAGCTCAACATCAAATACGGCGAGCTCATGGCGGTCATCGGAAAGTCGGGATCAGGAAAGTCCACACTCCTCAATATGATCGGAGGACTTGAGAGACCTACGGCCGGAAAGCTGTATGTCGACGGCAAGGATCTGTTTGCGATGACGGATAAGGAGCTTGTGGAGTACAGAAAGCACACTGTAGGATTTGTGTGGCAGAAAAACTCCAGAAACCTTTTGCCATATATGACAGCCATAGAGAATGTTCAGGTACCTATGTACTTCGACAAGAGCAACAAGGAAGACAAGTATGCAAGAGCCCATGATCTGCTCTGCAGAGTGGGACTTGAGGACAAGATAAATTCATATCCATCTCAGATGTCAGGTGGTGAGCAGCAGAGAGTTGCCATAGCCATAGCCCTGGCAAATAATCCGAAGATACTTCTTGCGGATGAGCCGACGGGAGCCGTGGACAGCAAGACATCCAACATGATACAGGATCTGTTCAGAAAGCTGAACGAAGAGCTCGGGATAACGATAATCATAGTTACACATGATATAAGTCTTGCAAATAAGGTGGGACGTGTGGTTATGATTGCGGACGGCAAGATTAGCACAGAGAAGATCATGAAGGAATCTTACAAGGACAGAATGAACGAGCTGACGACAGATGGCTTCTCATCTGATGATTCACATGAGGAGTTCTCGATACTCGATAAGGCAAATCGTGTACAGATAAGCCCTGATATGCTGGCTGCTGCCGGAATCGACAGCAATAAGGTCAAGGTTCAGGTTGTTGACGGCAAGGTCATCATCACAAAAGAGTGATAGCAGATGGTGTTGTGTCAGCGGGGAAAATATATTATAATTACTTCAATTAAGTAAGGAAAGGTTGGTATTTTATATGAGAAAAGCGGGTTACAAAAAAGCGGCGGCGCTGCTTTTGGTGACATCACTTGTGGCAGGAACTGCGCTCACAGGATGTGGCAAGAAGAAGGTGGATTACAACATGGGAGACGACGAGAACGGCGGTGGCGGCGGTAAGCTGGCATCAAGACTCGACGTACCGGAGTCATACAATGGCAAGCTTGAGGGTATCAATGCAGATACAGGTCTCACAGATGTATCCATAAATGCCACAGAGATAGAGGTGCCTGACACAGATAAGATGTCAGTGCTTTACTATGAGCGTAACAATGTAGACAATGACTATAAGAAGCGTGTGTGCGAGAATATATTTGACGTGAGCGCCGGTGTATATGTATATAACTGGGATAAGCCATACAAGGAGGATGTACAGAGAGAGATAGATTCACTTCAGGCTATGATGGATCAGGCAACATCGGATGATGACAAGAGCTATTATGAGGATTACATGAAGACCCTCAAGGATCAGCTCAAGACAGCGTCTGATACGAGAGAGGGTGCCGGAGATTACAGTGGAGACACATTCGTCGGATCTGTAGGGGACAACGAGTTCATTGTAACATTCTATGGAAGTGGCGATGACATGTCCACAGGCGGTGGATTCTCACTGGATTACTATCCATCGGATCAGCTTATACAGTACAGACCTAAGGATGGCGCAACAAGTGTATACTGCTACAGCAGTGAATATTCTGACGAGGAGGCTTCCGCAAACACAGCTTCTATCAGTGCGGCAGATGCTGAGCAGAAGGGAACAGATTTCCTTGCATCATGTGGAATCTCAGATGTTATAGAGACAAGTAATTTTGATCTGCTGTGGGATTACAGCGATGCATCATACAACACAGTTGCAGCAGAGAAGAATGGTTATATGGTAACATACAAGCGTTCTGTGGACGGTGTGGCTCCATATACACCTAATGTATACGGCCTTGATTCCCTTTCGACAGGGGATGACTCAGTATATTATGACACCATGGATGAGACATTCCAGCTCGGTATTGATGACAATGGACTTATCTCAGCATATTGCCTTGATTCCTTCAGAGCAACAGGAGACAAGAAGGACAACGTTGATCTTATAAGCTGGGATGATGCACTCAAGAAGCTTCCGGAGGCTGTAAATAAGTATTACACAGACAACAAGACACAGTACAGCACCATTGAGTTCAACGATGTAAGACTTACATACTACAAGCTCAAGGATGGAGATAAGTACACATACAGCCCTGTATGGGTATTTGCACAGTGCGACAAGATGGAGGATGGAAGCCTCGATAAGGATTATCCAATACAGCTCATCATGTTAGATGCTACCACAGGAGATATGATAGATCTTAAGGATGTCCTGAACCAGCAGACATATGATTCATCTGTAGTTGATTCTGTTATTGACAGTGATTCAGATTTTGATATAAGTGACGACAGCCTCATTGATGAGACTGATATAACTGATACTGACGATGCAGACAGCAGTGATGAGTCAAGCGCAAATGCGATTGATATCGGAGATGCTGATATCGACATGGGCGATCAGGATACAACAGAGTAAATAAAACTCAGACATATAGGTTAAAGGAGAAAAAACCTCATAGACTGATAAAGTGGTATAAATATTGGTCTATGAGGATTTTTTATTGTTGACACATACCCCTAGGGGGTATATAATCCGTGGATGAAAAGAGAATTGTCAAGTTTTCTATGAAAACTTGACATGTAGCTCCAGCCATTTGCCGAAGGCAAATTTTGCATGGCTGGAGTTCAATAAGGATGGAGGAAAGATATATGGAAGAACAGAAGAAATGCTGCTGTCATCATGGCGGAGAGATAAGCGATGTGGAAGCCAGGGTGAGGACAAGGACAGACGAGGAGTATAAGAAGCTTCTCAACAGACTGAACAGGATAGAGGGGCAGATAAGAGGCGTGAAGAGTATGCTGGAAAATGATGCCTATTGCACAGACATTGTGCTCCAAGTGTCGGCGATCAATGCGGCACTCAACAGCTTCAACAGACAGCTCCTTGCCGAACATATCAGGACCTGTGTTGCAGATGATATAAGAAATGGCAAGGATGATACTATAGAGGATCTGGTAAATACGGTTACCAGACTTATGAAATAGATATGTCAGTTATTGGCAAGTGCGGTTACGAACTGACTGATGCTTGATAAAGGAAGGTGAAATATATGGACAAGTACAATGTGACAGGAATGACATGCAGTGCATGCAGTGCAAGAGTCGAGAAGGCCGTATCCAATGTTGAGGGAGTTACCTCGTGTCAGGTGAATCTCCTGACCAACTCCATGATGGTGGATGGAACAGCCGACAGCGGAACTATAGTGGCTGCAGTTGAGAAGGCAGGATACGGTGCGAGTCTGGCGGGTGGAAGATCCGCTGGTGGAAATACTTCACATTCAGGTGGGAAGAGCAGCGGTTCCGGTGAGAGTGAGGCGGACAAAGAATTTGGAAAAATGAAGAAGAGACTGGTGGCATCAGTTATAATTCTTATTCCCCTCATGTATATATCAATGGGACATATGATGTGGAACTGGCCGCTGCCAAGCTTCTTTGACGGCAATCATGTGGCGATGGGACTCACGCAGATGCTGCTAACCATAATTGTGATGGTGATAAATCAGAGATTCTTTGTGAGTGGATTTAAGGGAGCTATACACGGCTCGCCTAATATGGATACACTTGTTGCCATGGGCTCAGGTGCCTCATTCATATACAGCGTGTACGTGCTCTATGCCATGACAGCGGCGCAGACAGCAGGTGACGGTGAGCGTGTCATGACGCTCATGCATGATTTTTATTTTGAATCTGCGGCCATGATACTGGCGCTTATAACAGTCGGCAAGACGCTTGAAGCATATTCAAAGGGAAGAACCACGGACGCACTCAAAGGTCTGATGGATCTTGCCCCGAAGACAGCCGTTCTCATCAGAGATGGTGAGGAGGTCACCGTGGATATAGACGAAGTTGCGGTTGGAGATATATTTGCCGTTAGACCGGGTGAGAGCGTTCCTGTGGACGGAGTAGTCCTTGAGGGGGATTCCGCTGTGGACGAGTCAGCTCTCTCGGGTGAGAGTATACCTGTGGATAAAACTGCAGGAAGCCGTGTGTCTGCGGCGACGATCAACCAGTCGGGTTATCTGAAATGTCGTGCTACACAGGTAGGTGCGGATACCGCACTGTCCAAGATAATAGATATGGTAAGTGATGCGGCGGCTACCAAAGCTCCAATAGCAAAGCTTGCTGATAAGGTTTCGGGAGTGTTTGTACCTGTTGTCATACTGATAGCATTTATCACGATGATAGTGTGGATAATAGTGGGTAAGGATGCCGGTTATGTGCTGGCGAGAGGAATATCAGTGCTTGTTATAAGCTGCCCATGTGCCCTTGGGCTTGCCACACCTGTTGCGATCATGGTGGGAAATGGAATAGGTGCCAAGCATGGAATATTGTTCAAGACGGCGACCGCCCTTGAGGAGACAGGAAAGAGCAGCATAGTGGTCATGGACAAGACCGGAACGATCACAAAGGGAGAGACGGTAGTGACGGATATACTGGCGGCAGATGGAGTAAGTGATGACGAGCTGATGCAGAAGGCTGCGGCTCTGGAGAAGCTGTCAGAGCATCCTCTGGCAAGGGCTGTGGTTGGATATTACAGTGAGAATTACCAGACAGGTGATGCACAGAAGGATAAAAATTATGAGGTATCCGATTTCAAGGCTGTTGCGGGCAACGGTCTGATGGGAAGTCTGAACGGCAGAAAGATCATCGGAGGAAATATGGATTATATAAAGGGATATGCAGATGTACCTGAGACGATGAAGGACAGTGCGGAGAAGGTATCACAGCAGGGAAAGACACCTATGTTCTTTGCCGAGGAGGCTGACGGAGATTACAGAGTCCTCGGAATAATAGCCGTGGCGGATACTGTGAAGGAGGACAGCGCTGAGGCCATAAGCCAGCTTCAGTCAATGGGACTTTCAGTAGTTATGTTAACCGGTGATAATGAGAGAACCGCAAAAGCCATAGGAGAGCAGGTCGGCGTGGACAGAGTAATAGCGGGCGTGCGTCCGGACGGCAAGGAGAGCGTTGTGCGCGATCTCATGCAGAAGGGGCATGTGATCATGGTTGGTGATGGAATAAATGATGCCCCTGCACTCACAAGGGCAAATATAGGAATAGCCATAGGTGCAGGCACGGATATAGCCATAGATGCTGCGGATGTTGTTCTCATGAAGAGTGAGCTCACAGATGTTCCGGCGGCCATAAGACTCAGCAGGGCAACAGTTAAGAACATAAAAGAGAATCTTTTCTGGGCATTTATATATAATATAATTGGAATACCACTTGCCGCCGGCGTGTGGATCCCGATATTTGGCTGGACGCTCAATCCTATGTTCGGAGCGTTTGCCATGAGCCTGTCAAGTTTTTGTGTTGTTACAAATGCGCTGAGGTTGAATTTGACAGACATTTATGATAAAAATAAAAGATATAGAATCAAGGAGGACAAAGTTATGACAAAGACAATGAAGATCGAAGGTATGATGTGTGGACATTGTGAAGCCAGAGTCAAGAAGAGTCTTGAGGCCCTTGACCAGGTGCAGGAGGCTGTAGTCAGCCATGAGACAGGAACAGCGGTTGTCACTCTCAAGGCAGACGTTGATGACAGCGTGCTCAAGAAGACAGTAGAGGATCAGGATTATAAGGTGACATCAATTCAGTAAAGGCAGGAAATATATGAAGAAGATACTGAACAGATTGCTAAGCAGAATGGTAATAACGTGCTTTCTTGTGGTCGTCCAGTTGGCGATCATGATACTGGGGGTTGTTTTTCTTCAGGACAGATATATCTATATATCGGGTGCTCTCAAGCTGCTCAGCGTAATAGTTGTAATGTATCTTATAACAAAGGATACTAACCCTATGGTAAAGATGGCATGGATGGTGCCGATACTCATATTCCCGGTGCTGGGAGGTCTCATGTATGTGCTCTATGGACATGTGCTGATACCTAAAAAACTCAGAAAGAATTTTCTGCGGGTTCTCCAGCAGGAGGTATATGAGAACGTCAAGGGGGACAACTGGGTCCCAGCGGAGAATTTAAAGTCGGAGCCTACATACAGGATATGTAATTATATGGAGAATGTGGCTGAGGCGCCTCTGTACAAGCATACCAGTGTAAAGTATTATGCCATAGGCGATGATGTGATGGATGATCTCATCAGAGACCTGGAGAGTGCGGAGAAGTATATATTCATGGAATATTTCATCGTGGACAAGGGTTATATGTGGGATACCATACTTGAGATATTGAAGCGCAAGGCTGCGGAGGGACTTGATGTCAGGTTCATGTATGATGACATCGGATCTGTGTTCAATGTGCCGAAGTATTACTGGAAGGAACTTGAATCCTACGGTATCAAATGTATGGCGTTCAATCAGGTGGTTCCATTCTTTGCCACTATCTTCAATAACAGGGATCACAGGAAGATCACTGTTATTGATGGCAAGATAGCTCACACCGGCGGTTACAACATGGCTGACGAGTATATCAACAAGATAGAGAAGTACGGCAAATGGAAGGACAGTGGAGTGAGACTTGAGGGCGAGGGCGCCTGGAGCTTCACTGTTATGTTCCTTCAGATGTGGAACAGCTTCAGATATTCAGAGGGAAGCTACAACAACTATAGACCGGCGGAAATCGACTATAGTGGCGTAAGTGACGGATATGTTCAGCCGTACAAGTCCAGTCCTCTGAGCGGAGAGAATGTGGGTGAGAATCTGTACATGCAGATGATAAATGATGCACAGGAGTACATTTATATATTTACCCCATATCTTATCGTGTGTAACGAGCTCATGATGGCGCTGAAGCTGGCAGCCAAGAGGGGCGTGGATGTGCGTATTGTTACGCCGGCCATCCCGGACAAGAAATATATATACAAGATGACCCAGTTCAGCTACAAGGAGCTGCTTCTGGTGGGTGTGAAGATATATCAGTACACGCCTGGATTTATACATTCAAAGACTTTGCTCATGGATGGCAAGCTTGCATCTGTGGGATCCATCAATCTGGATAACAGGAGCTTCTATCACCACTTTGAGTGTGGAACTCTCCTGTATGACTGCAAGGCCATAGAAGATGTGAAGAAGGATATGATGGATACATTTGCCGAGTCGGAGGAGATAGATATTCCGTGGTGCAGAAAGAACATAAGCAGGGTGAATATACTTGGTGCGATACTCAGATTATTGTCACCGCTTTTATAAAAGGAGTATAGCCGTATGGGCAGAAAAGACAACATTGCAGGAGACGGCAGGCGGGAACTTCAGAACGGAATAACCACATTATTTCTTATATATATGGGGGCTGCATATCCCCTGATAATGCATGACAAATATTTTGATATAACAGTAACCAAGTACAGGGCGTTCTATATTGCGCTGTGCATATATGCGGTGCTCATGGTGCTGGCGGTGCTGGTGGATGTGCTGGGACGGAATGTCAGCACAGGGCATGGACAGCGGAGCTCCGGTGGCAACGTGGATGTCTCTGAAGGGGCGGCACACGGTAACGGATTTATCGGACGCCTGAGACGTTTTATTGATCTGCATAAAATAATGGCCATGGATATATTCATGACAGGCTTTGTTCTGGCAAATGTTCTGGCATTCTTTATGTCAGGGAATAAGGCAGCAGCATATACAGGCGAGGAGGGCAGAAGGTGCGGACTTCAGTTCGTGCTGCTGGCCTTTTTCCTGTATGTGTGTATGGCGAGATATTGCAGGATAAGGCGGTATGTGGCGGTAATATTCATGCTTTCGGGCTCGTTTGTGGGAGTGGTCGGTATATGCCAGTTCATGGGATATGACTTCCTTGGACTCAGGGAAGGACTGATGCAGAGCATAAGAAATGTATACATATCCACATTTGGCAATATCGACATATTTGCAAGCTTCCTGTGCGTGCTGGTTCCGGTGGCAGCCGGGGCGTATATCAGCTCGGAGGGAAAAGAGAGCATAGTGATACGGATAACAGCAGTCATCGCTGTGCTCACAGGAACAGGTGCGGTGATCATATCCAATGCAAACCTTGCATACGCAGGTGTGGGCGGTGCCATGATAGCTGCGTGGATATGGGCGTCATACCGAGGAAAGATAAAAGAATTTGCGGATGTATGCCTGGTCATGGCGTGCGGAGTCCTGGCGATCAGTATTATGCTGGGACAGACGGACAGTGGATATTCGGAGCTTGACGGACTGAGCTGCTTTGTGAGGGACAGCCGGATGGTGTGGATAGTGTCCGTGGTCATTCTCGTTGTATGGGCGGCCATAAGGCTGGCTTCAAAGTGGACTATGAAGTTCCGCGGAAAGGCAGCTCTTGCTGTATCGGTTGGCGCATCGCTTGCAGGCATCGTGGCTGCAGTGATATATGCGGTGCACAACCACATGGGTATATTTTCATTTGAGGATTCCTGGGGGAATTACAGGGGGTTCGTGTGGAGAAGACTCATGGAGGCGTACGGTGATTTCAGTGTTTCCCAGAAGCTCTTTGGCTATGGAAATGAATCGGTGAAGGCGGTCATGACCGACAGATACTATGACGATATGATGAATACGGTGGGTGTTATATATGATAATGCTCACAATGAGTATCTGCAGTATCTGATAACCACCGGAATATTCGGTGCAGTGAGTTACGTGGGGCTGTTGGTTACTACAGGTGGTGCTCTTGTGAGAGCTGCGGTATCAGGAGCTGTGATGAATGAGAGTGAAAGCACGAGCAGTCGATACGCAGAAAGAAGATCAAAGGAGAAGAAGACCTCGAGAGATTCAAGGGCTGCAAGAGATTCAAGGGCTGCAAGAGATTCAAGGACTGGCTTGGAGTGCCTGCTTGGGTACGTTGCGGATGAGGGCGGTATGATAGCTGTGCTGTTCGGGATAACCGGGTATGCCGTTCAGGCATTTGTCAATCTGAATCAGTCACTTACAACGCCATACATATTCCTGCTCATAGCAATGGCAGGAGGTCTGTGCCGCAGATACAGGTGTCGCTCAGGAATCGGCGGCAGAAAATGATGTGTAAAATATGATTTATAAGAAAATAATACAGGGAATTGTGTGTATATACTTGCCACAGTACATAGCAAAATGTTATAATATTTGCCTGTGTGGTGCTAGTGAACCGCACATTGAATAAATAAATACAGGAGGTCTAGAGGGACATGCAGATTTATGACGAGCTTGTAGCCAGAGGGCTTATAGCGCAGACAACAGATGAAGATGAAATTAGAGATTTAGTAAATAATGGTAAGGCAGTATTCTATATTGGCTTTGATCCGACTGCTGACAGCCTGCATGTAGGCCACTTCATGGCGCTCTGTCTGATGAAGAGACTTCAGATGGCAGGCAACAAGCCTATCGCGCTGATAGGTGGAGGTACAGCCATGATCGGTGATCCATCAGGCCGTACAGATATGAGACAGATGATGACAAAGGAGACTATCCAGCACAATGTAGACTGCTTCAAGAAGCAGATGAGCAAGTTCATCGACTTCTCAGAGGACAAGGCACTCCTTGTCAACAATGCAGATTGGCTTCTCGATCTTAACTATGTCGATGTTCTCCGTGATGTGGGAGCCTGCTTCTCAGTAAACAACATGCTCCGCGCAGAGTGCTACAAGCAGCGTATGGAGAAGGGACTCAGTTTCCTTGAGTTCAACTACATGATCATGCAGAGTTACGACTTTTACGCACTGTACCAGAAGTACGGCTGCAACATGCAGTTCGGCGGCGATGACCAGTGGAGCAATATGCTTGGTGGTACAGAGCTCATCAGAAGAAAGCTTGGCAAGGATGCATACGCCATGACCATCACACTTCTCCTCAACTCAGAGGGCAAGAAGATGGGTAAGACACAGAAGGGTGCTGTATGGCTTGATCCTAACAAGACATCACCATTTGAGTTCTACCAGTACTGGAGAAATGTGGCAGATGCAGATGTTCTGAAGTGCATCCGTATGCTCACATTCCTTCCACTTGAGGAGATAGATAAGATGGATAGCTGGGAGGGCAGCCAGCTCAACCAGGCAAAGGAGATCCTTGCATACGAGCTTACAAAGCTTGTACACGGCGAGGAGGAGGCTGTGAAGGCTCAGGAGAGTGCAAGAGCACTGTTCTCCAAGGGTGTTGCAGCAGACATGCCATCAGTAACACTCACAGCAGATGACTTCAAGGACGGCGCCATCGATATCGTGTCAGTTCTCGTTAAGTCAGGTCTTGTTACATCACGTAACGAGGGCAGACGTGCCGTAGAGCAGGGCGGTGTTGCTGTGGACGGCGAGAAGATCGCAGATGTCCAGATTACAATTCCAGAGGAGAAGTTCGATGGCGAGGGCGTTGTTGTGAGACGTGGTAAGAAGAACTTCAGGAAGGTTAGTAAGTAAGAGACGTTGACGCTTTGAGTGATATCAAGGCGAATGGTCAGTGGTTATTCAAAAAGGGAAGCGATGAGCTTCCCTTTTTATGTACTAAAGAAGGGGATTAGAACTTGATGAATGACAAAACGGCAGATTCAAATAAAAGACGTTTGGCAGTCGCAGCCATCTCGGCTGTGGCACTCATAATACTTGTACAATTTGCGGATTCCTATTGCACTGAGATGTTCGGTAAGACGCAGTCACTTTCTGTTAGGACATTTCTCATGGATCCGCGTGGGATGAGTTCTGAAGCGGCGGTTGCATATATGAGCAGAGACATGCTGCCATTTTATCTTATCGGAGCGCTCACGCCATTTATCAGGTCATATACGGATATCATAGGCAGGAAGAAGATGATGATCATAAATGTGGCGCTTCTGGCTGTTGGAAGTGCAGTATGCCTGCTGGCAAACAATCTGTGGATATACCTGCTTGGCAATGGAATTCTCATACTGGGATATTCGCTGGACATACATCTGATATACATAGTCGATGCGGTAGATAGAAAACATCGAGGAACTGTCAGAGGAATCTGTGGTGGAGTGTCCATGGCAGCAGCCATGTGTATACCTCTGCTCAGGTCATTGTACGTGGATGGCGGCGGACATAATTGGCAGATCCTTTACGCTGTTGGAATTGTTGGCGGAGTAATAGGTATGGTACTGGTTATGTTGTACAGATTCCCGAATATAACTGGTTCTAAAGCTGCACCGAGTGTTGGCGGATCGGCAAACAGGAGTGAGGGAAAATCTGTGGACAGTACAGAATGTAGCACAGATGATGGACATATACATTTTATAAAAACATTCAAAGATATATGCAGAGATCATGCAACCAGAAATCTTCTCATATGCATAAGCGTGGTGGGGATGGCGACAGCAGGCATAACATATTACAATGAACCTTTGTGTGCCTTCTCAGGTATGGGAGAGGGCAATGTGAATACAGTGTTGCTCATACAGCCCATAGCATCATTGGCTATAAATGTTCTGACAGGAATACTTGCAGACAAAATGGAACGGAGATATGTGGTGCAGATGGGAATGGCGCTTAGCCTCATATCAGGTATGGCATTTACACTGGGAGTAGGGCATGGAGTTTCATCGGTGTTGCTGGGAATACTCTGGGGCTGCATGAATGGATTTTACTTTTCTGCGGAAGAACTGATAAATCTTATGGTCATGGAAAGTGTAGATATATCGGTCAGAGGAAGGGCGTCAGCCATGTCCACACTGTCATATGGAATAGGAGATCAGCTGGGGATATTTGCAATAAGTCTGGTTGTGGGAGCACTTGGCATGAGATGGGCAAAATTGGTATTTCTCGTGTCGCCTCTTGTCATAGCGATGGTGGTTCTGAGAAGAAAAGAAATAGAAAAGAGAAGGAAACACGCTTAGTTGTTCAGCGTGTTTCCTTATTTTTATGTTCCGCATTCAGCTTGCGGATGCTGGCTTTGATTTTTCTGTATTTGAATAGTGGATACATTGCAAATGTCCACAGGGCATATACTGCGACAAGAATGGGCAGGCCTATCAGATTTCGGAGATTATTTGCGTGCCATACTGCCGTGCTCAGGTATGCGACAAATATACACAGCGCAACATCTGTGATGAGATGCAGCTTCTGATTCACGATATACATAGGATGATAACGGTCGTCAGGTGGCTGGATGTCCGATGTGGACAGGCCCTGTTCAAATTGACACAAATTATAGTTATATATTCCTCTGGCAATTGCAAGCTCAGATATGCTGCCGGCGTACAGGTTGTGTCGGAACAGCGTTGCTACCTCGTAATTATCAGAGTCAGGATTGCCGGCGTAGAATGAGAATTCGGCCATTTTCTGATAATGGGATCTCGCACGGAGAAGTATAAGTATGTTAAGAACACCGTTCAGCAAAATAAGGATCATTGTGACGGAATAGAGCATGGAAGCATTTGGCATTCTGAAATACTCCAGGTCAGGATTCACAAGCTGAAGAATCTCGGCGATCACACCTATGGATGAAAGAGTGACAATGAAAGCGGTGAGAGTAGCCCAACTGTATTTGGACGAATCCGCTACCTGATCATATATATGCCGGATGCAATCCTCACTGTAGTTTGTGAGCTTGTTGTAGCTGGTGTGTCTGAAAGAGTTCAGTCTGGAATCGTAATCCCATGAGCACATGCGCGCCACTCCGAATCTGGACGCAGGAACATGACCTGGCAGATCCGAGGAGAAGAAAGCATCATACCTTTTGTAGGTAATATGGTCATGAACCATGCTGTCGATAAGCATAACTCCACCAAATGATAAACTGACGAGAGCCACCAGCAGAGGAAAGCTGTTAAATACAAATGACACAACAATATACAGAATACTCACCATACAGAACAAGGTGATGATGACTCGTCTCCCCTGTTGTATATCATTAAAAGATCTCGAACAGTTCTGAAAATGATTATATGTAATGCTATAGGTGTTACTGTTCTCATCAAGCACGGAATGTTCAAGTATCAGGCTTAGCTCCGAATACTTCTTGTGCAATGAGAATGGAATAAATCTCAAAGCTGTCAAAATGATGGATGCACACAGCATGACAATACTGAACAGCGTCCCCTTCGTGCTTGTCGCCTCATAGGAACTGATCCAGGTAGAAGAGAAGATGGTTGCAAGCATCTGCACAGAGTAAAGGACTATCAGTGTATATGTTGCAAATGCCTGTAGCTTGTCAACCCTTCTGGCATCATTCATTAGCTTCTGAAAATGTGGGTTGTTCAAGTCAATCGCGGGATGTGCGACCTTAGGCTCTTTGATATTTCTTGTAATTGCAACCTCCGATGCATATGCAGGAAAATTCACATCATCAAAAAGCGCATACAAAAGGATCGTAGCAAGGTATTCTGATGGTGATGTGCATTTGAACAAAGAGCAATAATGTGTAAGCTGGTTGTCTGTTGACAGGACGTTGCTCAGATATGACTGCAATGAAACTATAAAATCAGAGTCCAGTGCGCCTCTCGTTTCTATAAGATTGTCAAGATGAGCGCACAGCTTGTCGTAATCTATCGCATTCAGCAGAGCTCTTATAGGAAGAGGCTGCTCGTTTCCGGAAAAGTTCTTATTTGCCAGGTTGGAAAAGAATACACTCAGCTTGGTGCCTGTAGGATAGCTCTCGTCAGGATAGATGAGATAGTACAGAGGTTTCTGTGCTGAATCGGCATCCTTCTTAAGTCGTTCTATATCCGCATCTTTGAAGACGGAAAATGACATTATTTTGTCAATATCGTCATATTGATTGGGATTCTGTGAAAAGAATAATTGGCTGAAAGTATGTTTGTTGGAGTATGAAGACGTCTGTGGAACAATGGGAATGTTAAGCCCCAGATGCTCTGTGAAAAGCTCCTCCAGAGAGCATATGTGTTCCGCCGGTCTGGTACGATATTTCATCTTTTGTTTCCCCCTCATGGAAATGAAATAGGTTGGTTTAGTAAATATATTTACTAGCCTAAATGAATATATAATAAAAAATTCCGTATTTCAACATTAAAATACAAAAAAATATATCAAATAGAGATATAAATAAATCCATTTACAGTTGAATGTAATCTAGACAACAAAATAAACGTAATAGACAATGTGTTGACTGGGTGGTGATTTTTGATGTTCAAAATTCATATTACTTCAGACTCTATAATATCAGGTAATAATTGATAAAGATCATTTATTTCTTTAAATTGATATGCAATGAGGCGGAGAACCGCATAGATAAATGAGGGGGAGAGAATTCAATATGACAATAGGCGTATGCGATGTAAATCCAGACGAGACGCAGAGAACAGTATATTTCCTGCGCTCTCAAATTAAAAACAACATTATTGATAACGAAAATGTGAGATTTGTTTCATATAACCTTGATTCAGTAATGCTGGATATCGACTATCAGAAGTTCGACTGTGACATCTTTATAACGGAGCTTCTGTATCCAAATGGCAAGAATGGTGTGAACCTGGCAAAAATGATCAATGCCGTAGCCCCATCTTGCAAGATTCTTTTTTATGCAAACAAAATCCCTGAAGAACTGGACATATACGAGGCGAATCATGTGAATTGTATGCTTAAAGGCAGGCATGATGCAAGACTTGTGACATTCATGAATGATCTTGTGGAGAAGATGAACAATGATGACAAGAAGCAATTCATCAAAATCCGATATGACAGGAACGTCAATATCCTTGATTGCCGCGACATAATGTACATCAAAATAGAGAACAGAGTCACGATATATTACACAAATAGAAAAAATGACCAGCGTGATGGCAAATATTACGAATACAGACCTCTCAGCGAGATTATGAAAGAACTCCCAGATAATTTCGTGAGATGCTCAGCCGCTGCGGTGGTAAACAGGGACTATATCAGTAATTATAATCATCAGACCGTTACGATGGTTGATGGGGAGGAGATAAAGATTGGAAGACGGTATGGAGATGTTAATGCAAATAGAAAGGAGAAAGTAGTTCAATGAAAAAAAGAGAAATAAGAAAGTTTATTGTGATGATTATGGGCATAATACTGCTGGTTTCAGAGGTTCAGTTGTTTAGTGGTGATAATGTATATGCCAGTACAAAAACAAGTAGGTACGAGCAGCTATATGTGCCGTCATATGCGGCAATGAGTGGGAAGATGCTGTATTACGCAGTGGGATCAGGGGCTCAAGGAGGGCGGTTGTATATGTACAATACATCTACAAAACGTCAGAAAAAAATATCTGATTTGCGCTGTACGGATCTGACAATTACAAAAAAAAATATATATTGCACTGTAAATAAATATATTGGTTCCGATGCCCGTAACAGGTATGTATATAGAATGTCAAAGGATGGTAAGAAGACGAAAGTCCTTGCGGAAGGCTATAGCCCTGTTGTTGTCGGAAAGTATATTTATTATATAGGTGTTAAGAAAGGCTCTGCTCCGTGGAATGCAAACGTTAAGGTTGAATATGGCTCTACGGGCATATATAGAATGGATTCCAACGGAAGAAACAAGAAGTGCATTTATCGATTCAGTGGGAAGGTTTCAACAGATAAGCTCATTGCTGGAAAAAATCGGGTCATATTTACTGGAAGTAATTCTGTCACATATGCAATAGGAACAAACGGAAAGATGACTCGCGCGAGTATTTCAACTTCAAAAAACAGAATTAGTACATTTACATGGCTTACAAGTTCAACAATTAATAAACTTCCGATATCAAATAATAAATATGGTTACATATATAAGATACAGGGAGCCGCACTTGTCAGGTGTAAAGGAACAAGTCGTAGAACCATATTTAAAGTCCCTGCACAGTATGTTAGAAATGGTGGAATAAATTATGTAATAGATTGTGGAGATTATCTGTTTGTTGTTTCGGGTTACACATATGCGTTCGTTGTTAGTAAGAGTGGAGCGGGCGTAAAAAATGTTGCAGCAGCTTTGATTGGATATTGATGTTGTTATTACGGAGTTTGCCGAAAAAAACAAAATACAGACATGGCAAAACGACATACAGACATGCAAAAACGTGGAGATATATAGTATATGATATAATTTCACAAGAGATGGAGGGGATTAGAATGATAACATATAAGGTATATTCCGACATAGGAAACAGGGAGAAAAACGAGGATTCCGTTGGAAATTTCCATGTAAATCAGAGAGATATATTTGTATTGGCTGATGGACTCGGCGGTCATGGACGTGGTGAAGTTGCTTCTTCAAAGGCGATAGAAACAGCCAGAGATCTTACACAATTAGTTGGAGACAGTAACGCTGACCTTTTGTCAGATATATTTGAAGAAGCTCAAAAACGAGTAATGAATATTCAAGAGGGTACATTCGCAAATGGCATGAAAACGACTCTTGTTGCGTTAGATATATGTTGCGATCAGATCAAATGGGCCCATATAGGCGATTCACGTCTATATTATTTTCAAAATTGTAAGTTGGTTGAAAGAACTTTGGATCATAGCGTTCCTCAGATGTTGGTTCTGGCGCACAAGCTAAAGGAGAAAAAAATCAGAGGGCATGAAGACCGGAATAAATTGCTGAGGGTTATAGGTAGTCCATGGGAGACTAAAAAGTATGATTGTTCTGAGATTATAAATAAAAATGGATTTCAGGCATTTCTTTTGTGTTCAGATGGGTTTTGGGAATTGATAGATGAAAAAGCAATGACTAAGACTTTGAAGAAATCAAACAGTGTTGATGAGTGGTTGGATGCAATGGTTGAGATAGTAAGGCAAAACGGTAAGTGTACGGATATGGATAACAATTCGGCGATTGCCGTTTGGGTTAAGTAGGTAAATATTGTTGGAGGATATATTGAATGCAGAGAAGATGTCTAAATTGTTTTAATTTATTTGACATAGTATATAGCGATAAGGAAGAGAGAGAGGTCTGTCCATACTGTGGATATTGCGAGGGAACACCACCTAAAGAATTATATCATTTATATCCGGGAGTTGGTTTATACAATAACAGGTATGTGATAGGTACATGTATAGGATTTGGCGGATTTGGTATTACATATAAGGCTTGGGATAATGTACTTGAGACGGTTGTGGCTGTGAAAGAGTATTATCCAACTGGTCTTGTGCAAAGGGTTCCAGGAAAGCCACAGGTAATTATTTATACTGGTGAAAGTAAAGAAGAGTATATGCAGGGATTGGAAAGATTCTTGGATGAAGCAAAAAATATGGCGAAATTTGTCGATAATCCAAATATTGTTCATGTTGATGCTTTTTTTGAGGAAAATAATACTGCGTATCTTGTTATGGAATATTTGCCAGGAATGACTTTGAAGAGTTATTTAAAGTCAAAGGGAGGTCGTATAGGCTGTGAAGAGGTTATACCTATAGCTGATGCGGTAATAACAGCTCTCAAGGAGATACATGCTGGCGGAATAATACACAGAGATATCAGTCCTGACAACATAATGTTGTGCAACGATGGGCGGATTAAGCTCCTAGATTTTGGCGCTGCAAGATTTTCAGATGCTGATCAGGAAAGAACCAGATCTATTATTTTGAAACCTGGATTTGCTCCACCAGAGCAGTATCAGGCAAAAAGTAAGCAGGGACCATGGACAGATATATATGCGTTATGTGCAACTGTATATCGCGCAATAACAGGAGTATTACCGGACGAATCTGTTAATAGAGTTATAGAGGATACAGTACAATCTCCAATTCAGATATACAGTGATATTCCTGAAAGAATAAGTAATACTGTTATGAAGGGAATGTCAATATATCCTGAAATACGATTTTCAAATGTAGACGAATTAAAAAAGGCTCTTGATGGAGAAAAGAAAGTTATGGAGCCAAAGAAAGAACTTCGTGTACGCAGAATGAAGCGAACGATAACAGTAGGAATTGCACTTCTTATCGTCGTGTCAATGTCACTTTATGTGTACAACATGTATAAAAATAAAAAAGCTGATGTGGTTATGAATTCTGCTGATATATCGATCTGGATTGCAGTGGATGATCAAATGAATGAAGATGGCGCAAAGGCAATGATGGATAGTGGAATAGAAGCATTCACAAGTAGTCAAGAGAAGGTAAATGTTAATTATAAATTTATACCAGAAGATCAATATGGCAGTGAATTATTAAAAGCATACGAGAATGGAGAGATGCCTACAATATTCCAGGCTCAATATGCAACAAAAGAGATTATGGAGGATGCGGCCAGCGTAGATAAAGTTTATGAATATATGGAAAAGTCGGGATCTGACGATTGCTATCTGTTAGAAAAT
The DNA here is from genome assembly GCF_003481085.1 of Coprococcus sp. TF11-13. Taxonomy (NCBI): domain Bacteria; kingdom Bacillati; phylum Bacillota; class Clostridia; order Lachnospirales; family Lachnospiraceae; genus Coprococcus; species Coprococcus sp. TF11-13. The sequence goes on from NZ_QUKK01000005.1 coordinate 187,044, forward strand.
TATAAAAATTCTATTGAAGAAAGCAAAAAAATTCCATTAAGCTTTGAGGCACCTATAGTATATGTAAAAAGAAGCTCAGAAGTTAAGAATATAGATAATCTGACTATAAGCGACTACAAGCAGATAGAAAGCATGAGTGATGATAGTTTCTATATATCAGAATCTGCGGAAGATATGCTTCTGAGTTCGCTGAATAGTGATGAGAATAGTCAGAATATTGATGATAAAAGAAAAAAAGAATGGAAAAAATTAGGTGGAAGTGAAATATATAAGCAGTTTTTATCTGACGATAAATTATTATATTATTTCGGTTCAACGGAGGACTATAAATTTGTAAATGACAGTTGGGCTGGAAGATATAAGATCGTGAAGATAGAAAGTGATTCAGTTTATGTAGAACCAACTAATGAATTGTCGATAAGTGGAACAACCAGTGATGATGAGAGCAGAGCGGCTTCTTTGTTAATAAGCTATATGTTAAAACAGGGAGCTCAGGAAGCGTTGTTCTTAGGAACATCTTATAGCGATAATGGTGTGGATAAATTGCAGAAAATTGAAGGATTACCAGTTAATAAATCTGCGTTGAAGTCATATACGGATACTAATACTGAATTACAGATTATAGATTCTTACACAGATAACATGAAGATAAAACAGCAGTAAAGTGGGAAGGAGAATATACAGATGCCTGAAAGAATATGTATGGGATGTATGGAAAAATACAATGACAAATACAGTATATGTCCGTATTGCGGTTATAATTCCGAATCTTCAGCTCAGGAGCCATATCATTTAACTCCAGGAACTGTTATTGGAGGAAAATATATTGTTGGTAAAGCAATAGGGTATGGAGGATTTTCTGTAACATATATAGGCTATGATTACAGTATTGATAAAAAGGTAGCGATAAAAGAGTATATGCCTTCTGAGTTTGCAACAAGATCTCCAGGATCTTCACAGGTTGTAATTTTCACAGGTGATAGAGAAGAACAATTCCGTGGAGGAATAGAAAAATTTGTTGATGAAGCAAAACGATTGGCAAAATTTCGTGGAACTCCGGGAGTAACAGATGTTTATGACGTGTTGGTAGAGAATAATACTGCATATATAGTGATGGAATTCCTTGAGGGAGAGACACTCAAAGAGTATCTGGAAAAAAACGGAAAGATTTCACCTGATGAAGCGATAGAAATGATGCTTCCTATAATAAGAACGTTAAAGACGGTAAATGCTCAGGGAATCTTACATAGAGATATTGCACCAGATAACATTTTTATGACCAATAATGGTGAAGTAAAACTCATTGATTTTGGCGCTGCAAGACAGGCTACATCTACAAATCATAGCAAGAGTTTATCTGTAATAGTGAAGCCGGGATATGCACCACCAGAGCAATATAGAAGTAGGGGAGATCAGGGTTCCTGGACAGATGTATATGGATGCGGTGCCGTGTTATATAAGATGATAACTGGAGTTACCCCTGAAGATTCGATGGATCGAGATGCGAAGGATTCACTGAAAGATATATCAAAATTTAATATAGATATTACGACTAATCAGGAAAATGCAATTATGAATGCTCTGAATCTGGAGATAGAGGATAGAACACCAGATATGGAGAGATTGGAATATGAGCTTACTACGGATGAAGAAGTTGCAAGAATAAAGGCTAAAAAGAAGAAAATGGATTTTGGACGTTGGCCATTATGGTTAAAGATATCGGTGCCTGCAGCGGCTGTTTTACTATTGACGCTGGGAACTTTATTGGTCACAGGCGTGATAAATTGGAAGATGTTTATACCGGGGGCGACATCTAAAGTCAGGGTGCCTAATGTTGTAAATCAAACGCTCAATGATGCAGAGATAATGATTCAAGAAAAGGATATGCTGATTCAGATAGTTGATCAGGTTGAATCTGATACGATTCCTAAAGGTGCGGTTTTGTCACAAAACATTCCTTATGGTACGGAAGTCAAAGGGGGAATGGTGTTAGAGGTTACAATATCTGGAGGCGTAGGACAGGTGTATATGCCTGATGTTGTTGGTTTATCTAAAGAAAAAGCTGAACAGGAATTGAAGGATCTGGGTTTGTTTGTAAAAACAGATACGGCTGAGAGCGAAATAAAGAAGGAATATATTTGCGCACAGCAGTACAAGTATGGCGAGGCTGTAGATAAAGGTTCAGAGGTTAACCTTACGGTGTCATTGGGTAAAAAAGAGTATGACAATTCGAAGAAAACAGAAGTGCCGAATGTTGTAGGTGAAAAATGGGATGATGCAAGAAAAATGGCATCTGATAAAAGAATATACATATATAAATCAGATATAAAGAACAGTGATACTGTTGAGAAAGATATAGTTATGAAACAGTCTTTGAAAGCTAAGTCAAAGGTGGAAGAAGGTTCTGACTTAGGCGTTGATGTGAGCCTCGGAATAAATACAACGCATGTTCCAGAGGTTGTATATAAGAGCTTTGATGAAGCTTCAAAACTTATGAATGACAGTAAGATAAAAATAGAGGTTACATACCAGAAGAGTGATGTGGTAGCTAAAGATCATGTAATATTCCAGAGCGTTGAGGCGGGAACAGAGGTGAAAGTATGGTCTACAGTATCGCTGTGTATAAGTGAGGGCAGTGATAAGATTGATGCTGCACCTAGATATGAAGATACTGATAAGAAGAATACAACATCAGAGCAAACAAAAACAACAGAGAAGACAACGGAGAAAAAATCAGAGAGTAAGAAGGAAGATAAGAACACTGAGGACAAAAAAACAGAACATGCTACAGAAGAACAGCGCACAGAGAATAAGACAGAAAGAACAACTGAGAATGTAAAACCATCAAAAGATGATTCTATGGTAGATGTGCCTAGTCTGGTTGGAATGTCTTTGCAACAGGCTGAAGCAATGCTGGAAAGTAATGAATTAAGTGTTGGAAGTGTGGAATATAGATCTTCCTCATCATCTAGTACAGGAATAGTTTTGGATCAGGGTATTGGTTCAAATCAGAAGGTAAAAAAAGGAACTCAGATATCATTGATAGTTTGTTCGAATGATACTGTGACAATGTATAGATATAGAGATGTGCAGGATTATGATATAAAAAAGACTAACAGTAACAGCACACCAAGTGGTTATACATATTACAAAACTGAAGAAAGTCAGTCTTATGGGAACTGGGGAGGATGGACCGAATGGAGTTCAAACTACGCACAATCCAGTGATACATGTAATGTAGAAGCGAAAGATGGCGCTGTGTTTGGACGATATGATACATACAGGGCCGATGGTTCTTATGAAAGAACTGATGATAAATGGCAGAATTCAGGATCTATAAGGAGGGATTATTACCTTCCGTGGGATGAAGTATCACGTGCAAATCCGTTTCAGTGGGCAGGCAGTTCGACGGAAAGATGGGTATTTAACAGTAATGGAGAAATTAATTACAGAAATGTTTCAGGTACTGGAGATTGGTCGTGGACGGGTACGGTCTACAGATATCAGACCCGGTCTGTGAATAAGGTATATACATACTGGTACAGAAAACCAATTTATGGTTCGTGGTCTGAGTGGAGCACATCTAGAGTTAGTGAATCCTCAACAAGACAGGTTGAGACAAAACAAGATTATGTATATGAACAATACTAGGAAGTAACAGGAGGCAGTATGGTATGGCGGAACAATTATGTATGGGATGTATGAATAAGTTTGATGAAAATGATAGCGTATGTCCATATTGTGGATATAGGGTGGATACTCCGCCCGCAGAGCCATATCATTTAGCTCCGGGAGTAATACTTGGCGGGAAGTATATTGTAGGGAAAACCATAGGATATGGTGGATTTTCGGTTACATATCTGGCATATGATTATAGTCTTGAGAAGAAAATAGCTATTAAGGAATATCTGCCATCTGAATTTGCAACAAGGGCTGTTGGCTCATCAACGATATCTATCTTTAGTGGAGATAGGACTGACCAGTTTAACGGAGGAATAGAAAAGTTTATTGATGAGGCAAAGAGGCTTGCAAAATTTAAGGGAACAACAGGAATAACAGATGTGTATGATGTGTTCCGTGAAAATAATACAGCATATATTGCTATGGAATATCTGGAGGGACAAACGTTAAAAGAATTCCTCCTAGATAACGGTAAAATAGATTATCAAAAAGCTGTTGATATGATGATACCTATAATAAGGACTTTGAAGAAGGTTCATGAAAAAGGGATATTACACAGAGATATAGCTCCAGATAATATTTTCATAACTTCAAATGGAGAGGTAAAGCTTATTGATTTTGGCGCTGCAAGACAGGCGACATCAACAAATCACAGCAAAAGCCTGTCGGTTATAGTTAAACCGGGATATGCGCCTCCAGAACAGTATAGAAGCCGTGGAGAACAGGGACCGTGGACAGATGTATATGGTTGTGGTGCAACTTTGTACAAAATGATAACTGGCGTAACTCCGGACGATTCAATGGAGAGATGTTCTAAAGATACACTGGAATTACCATCAAAGTATGCAGGGGACATATCAGAGAATGTTGAGAATGCTATATTGAATGCTTTAAACATAGAAATCGATGACAGAACTCCGGATATGGAAAGACTGGAATATGAACTTACGACAACGGATGTTGTACACAAAAATCGTGTAACATCAAAATCTAGAGATCTTGGAAGATGGCCAACATGGTTGAAAGCAGTGATATCAGCATCAATATTAGCTGTACTGGCAGTTGGAACCTTACTGGTAACTGGTGTAATAAATTGGGATTCATTGATTCCTTCGGATGATAGATCAGATGCAAGAGTGCCAAATGTTATAAATCTTACAGTTGATGATGCTGAGAAAATATTAGCCTCTGAAAATATAGATATGAAAATTGTTGATAAGCAGGAGTCGGAAGATATACCTAAAGACTCAGTATTATCACAAAATATAAGCGGTGGAAGTCAGGTACAGAATGGTATGACAGTAGAAATAGTTGTATCGAGTGGAAAAGGACAGGTGTATATGCCTGATTTCACTGGAATAGGACAGGCTGAAGCAGTAGAACAAGTTGAAAAGATGGGGCTGCATGCGAAGATTGAAACACAAGAAAGTGAAATAGCTCGGGATTATATATGTGACCAACAATATAAAGAAGGAGAAAAAGTAGATAAAGGCTCAGAGATATTATTGAAAGTATCTATTGGCAATAGCGGTTATGATGAGAGCGTAGAAACTACAATTCCAGATGTTGTTGGTGAAACATGGGAGAATGCAAGAAAGTGTGCAAGAGAGAAAAAGATATACATATATAAGGAAGAAACGCTTAATGACAGCAAGGTTGCTCAGGGAAACGTGATAAAGCAGAATCATAAGTCTGGAGAAAAAGAAAAACAGGGGTTTGTGTTGGGGGTAAAAGTTTCTCTTGGTGTAAAAATGACTCATGTTCCTGATGTAGTTTATAAGAGCCTTGAAGATGCCCGGAAACTTATGGATGAGAGTAATCTTCAGATAGAGGTCGAATATGAACAGAGTGATAAGGTTGAGAAGGATCATGTAATATCGCAAAGTATAAAACCAGATACGGAGGTTGAGGAAAAAACAATTATAAAACTTGTGGTGAGTAAAGGCAAAGATTTTGAAGATAATTCAGAAGCAACTAGTGATACAGAAGAAACAACAGAAATTACTACAGAGGATACACCTACGACAGCCCAGGAGACTACTACTGAAGAAGAAACGACAGAAGAACCAGAACCAGATGATGAACCGACAAAAGCAATCGTCCCAGATTTATCTGGATGTAGTGAAGATTCTGCTATATCGATGTTGTATGATGCGGGGCTTTCAGTTGGAAGCATAGAGTACAGGTCTGATCCTAATTCATATGATGGTGCTGTTTTAAGTCAAGGTGTTTCTGCATATTCCGAGGTCGATTATGGAACATCGGTTTCACTGATAATTTGTAATAATGAAAAAGATGAGAGCGGAAATTATATTTGCCCAGAATACTAACAGTAGAGGATAAAAATGGAGAATGTTAAGAAAATCAATTCAAGACAGCAGGTTCTAAATCATGTTCCACAGGATGGAGGTGCGATTATCGGTGTCAGAGGGTATCTGGCAGGGGTTATTATTGCTGTGAATTATGGAAATATCATAACTATAGGCAGGGATCCGGGAACATGTAATCTGATCATGGAGGGAGATTTCATCAGTCGTACACATTGCAGATTAAGCTACAACAATGGTACTGGTTTGTACACAATAGAAGACCGATCAACAAATGGAATAATCCTTCCGGATGGTCAAATAACAAAAAAAGGACAGGTTGTTTCAGTTGCTGGTGGAACACATATATGTATCGGAACATATAGTGAAGAACTTTTATTACGATAAAATTTGAGAAATGGAGAGTGGATGAGATGAGTGAAAGCTGTCTATTCAGATATTTAAAAAAAATAGGCCTGAGCGTGCTGATAACGATGGCCTTTGTTATGAATGGTCTAATAGGTTCGGTCATAACTGCGTACGCTGAAAACACTGTGGTTAGTGAAAGCAATGAAGATATAACGGACGATGGTGGCGTAAATTATTACATTTTTTGGGATTTTAAAAGATCAATATATCTGGACGAGTATGATGCAAGAAATGACTCAGGAAAAAACCTGGAATATGTTGGAACTCTAATTAGTGATTTTGCAGAGAGAAGCGGAGATCTGACAAGAAATATAGAGGTGTATTATATAACATCTTCTGAAGCTGAAAAGAAAACCGGAGATTTTACGACCATAAAGAACAATACAGGAGTGGTAAATCTGTCGGATGTCATCAGCCAGTCTCGTAATACTAATGATTTTGTGGATTCTGAAAATAGGGATCCTGATGAATTTAATAACGAATTGTATGCTGTATTGGAGAATAAAGAAAATACTGACAATACAAATGTGTATATATTGCTAACCGATGGTCAGGAAAAGTTACAAAAGAAAAGTAAGGAGCTTTTAAATGAAAGTAATAGTTTAGTGTATTGGGTCGATATATCCAGATATAAGGCTACTCCGGACACTACACGTAAAAGATATGATTCGATGAAGGGGATAGACAACTTCTTTAAAGAGGATTGTATTGATGCGGCACCATTGGATGAAGCTGCTGATGATGTGCTCCTAAATATAGAGACAGATGTAGCAGGAAGATTAAATATTGGTTATTCAATTAATAACGAGGAATCAATAACAGAAAATAGTACAACATCTGGCAATTGGACGGGATATGCAACAACAGAAGTCGTTGAGGTAACATCAGTAGAATTATATGGTGTTGCAACCCCTACAGATGGCGGCGATGGAAGTAATAACGATGGATTTATCAATAAGCTTAAGTCATGGTGGACGAATGGAATAGTTGGAAAGCTGATAATTATATTTTCAGCTTTAGTTGTGGTTGTTGTTATTACTTTAGTGATTATTTTGACTGTTAATCATAGGCAGAAGAAAAAACGCAAAATAGATCGACACAGAAAAAATGCACAAATAACAAATAATAATGATGTAGGCATGGATAATGGACATAACTACAATAATTCGATGGATGTACAGATAGAGGTTATAGGAAGAAAGCCTGATGTGAAAAATGTTCATATAAATGGAAGTGCATTTATAGGCAGGGCAAACACCTGTGACGTTTTTATCAATGAAGTTACAGTTTCAAGACAGCATATTGTATTGGAATGTAAAAATGGAGAGTTATTCGTTCAGCCGTTGATGACTGCGACAAACAGTACAAAATTAAATGGTAAGCAGATAACTGACAGACATCAGTTGTTTTCGGGAGATAGACTGATGATCGGTGCAGTAGGAATTATAGTAAGGTGGTGATATGAATGAATATTACATATGCATTGGGTAAAGGAACATATTTATCAAATCGCTATCGTATAGATGAAATTATTGGTCAAGGTGGATTTGGAATAACTTATGTGGCATATGACGAAGCAGAAGGCAAAAAGTGCGCTGTGAAGGAATATTTCCCGAGGGATAGCGCCGTAAGATTATCAAATGGAAAAGAAGTAAAAACAGTATCGGATGAGAAAATAGAAATTTTTAATCATGGCCTTACGAGATTCATGGAAGAGGCAGATGTTCTATGGAAGCTCCAAGGCGTTGAATCTGTTGTATCAGTGTATGACAGGTTTAAAGAAAATGGCACCGGATACTATGTGATGGAATATGTTGACGGAGTTACATTAAAAAAACTTGTTAGGGAAAATGGTAAATTAAAGTTTAAATATGTAAACAAAATTTTATTTGATGTCGGAACTGCGCTTATTCAGGTTCACGCATTGAATATATTCCATAGAGATATAAAGCCAGACAATATTATGGTGGATAGCACCGGTGTAATAAAGCTCATTGATTTTGGAAATGCCAAAAATATAAAAAGACAATCTGGTAATGAACAATTGTCAGTGATGCTTACTCCTGGATTTGCTCCTTTTGAGCAGTATTCATCAAAGTCTGAGCAGGGTACATTTACTGATGTGTATTCACTTGCAGCGACCGTATACTATCTTCTTACGGGAAAGATGTTATTAAACCCTAATGAAAGACTGCTATCCAGTGAAGATATAGTTCTGAATGATGAGGACATTCCAGAGTATGTAACTGATGCTTTATATAAAGCGTTGAGAGTAAATTATAAAGAACGAACACAGACTATTTATGAATTTTTATCAGATATGAGGCTGATAAATGAGACCGTATATTCTCATGATGATAACCAAAATGCGGATATCTTAAAAAAGAATAATGAGAATAAGGCCAACGGAATACATGCGGTTACGGATAACCTTATTTCTGCAACACATGGACGAATTCCGCATCCATACATAGTTATTATTTCTGGAGACAATGAAGGTACTACCATTGATATACCTCTGGACAGAGGAGTAATTGTTGGCCGAACCAAGAATTATGCCCAGATTATATTCAAACAGGATGAATTTATAAGTAAAAAGCACTGTGAGGTATACTACGACAGCCTAGAAGATTTGATATACATTACGGATTTATCTACGAATGGAACATGGGTTAATGGGTACAAGCTTAACCCAAACCAAGTATATTCTGTAGATAAAGGAAGTGTGGTAACACTGGCAAATCAGAAATGTTCTTTTAAGGTAGGAGTGACATATTTATGAGAGAAGAAGCAGCAAGACAAAATGAAGTTACAACAGTCAGACTTACTGAAGAAATAAACTGGGAAAGTATAGATCGTAAAGAAAATGCATTGCATATCGAAATCGGACAGTCATCAATAATAGGAACAAGAAGTTATCAACAGGATGCTTTATTTGTAGCAAAGTATGAAAATGGAATGACTTTAGCTGTAATTTGCGATGGTATGGGTGGTTTGAACGGTGGTGAATTGGCAAGCAATACAGCGGTGAAAATGTTAGTGAATGATTTTAAGTCAGTGAATGATTTTAGTGAGGTTCCAATATTCTTAGAGAGGGAAGTTGTACGTCTCGATGAGTGTGTAGCAGATCTCGAGGATGAGTATGGAAATGCATTGGGAGGCGGTTGTACTTTAGTGTGCGTTGTTACAAAAGGGAATGGTATGTATTTCATATCAGCAGGTGACAGCAGAATTTATATAGTGAGAGACAATGATATACAAGCAATAAACAGAGATCATAATTTCAGACTGCAGTTGGATACAATGCTGAGAAATGGACAGATAACCGAGAAAGAGTACGAGATGCAGGAGAATCAGGCCGAAGCACTTATAAGTTATTTAGGAATGGGCAATATCTCGTTGACGGATAGTAACACTGAGCCATTTTATCTGGAAGAAAATGATCTGATACTATTGTGCAGCGATGGTCTTTATAAGAGACTTAGCAACGAACAGATATTAGATATTGTTTTGGATAATCAGAATAGTATGCAGGTGATAGCTGAACGATTAAATAAGGTTGTTATGCAGCTTACACAGAGAAATCAAGATAATACGTCGGTAATTCTGCTTAGATATGGCAGATAAAGGGCAGAAAGATGCCGTCATAAATATACAATCAAGAGGAGGACAAATTTATGAATTTAACAAGATGTGCGAAAGGTCATTACTATGATATGGACAAGTTTTCAATGTGTCCACATTGTGCAAGTGCAAATGAAGGTATGGGACAGACAATGAGATATACTCAGCCGGTAAATGATTCTGCATTTTCAGGTGGAACATCACTTTCCAGTAATGCGACTGATGATACTGTAAATTATACAGATGCCGATACATCATTCACAGACATGATAAATGATGCAAAAAACAAGCCGGAAAAAGATGATGATGATTCAGTGACAATAGGTTTCAGTGGAAGTTCAGGAAAATCAGAAGTTGTAGGATGGGTTGTATGCATTGAGGGAAGTGATAAAGGAACTGGATTCCCATTAAAGACAGGAAGAAACTTTATAGGTAGAAATGCAAATCAGGATATAGTTCTTGCAAAGGATAGAACAGTATCAAGAGATAAGCATGCGATAATCGTATATGAGCCAAGACAGAGAAAGTTTATTGTTCAGCCTGGAGATTCCAGGGGCCTGTTCTACTTAAATGATGAGGTCGTTTTGGGATCAAAAGAACTCAATGCATATGATGTAATACTTGTGGGCGAGACAAAGCTGGCGTTTATACCTTTCTGTGGAAAGAAGTTTAGCTGGGATGATGGATTACAGAGTGAGGAGGAGTAAATATGTATACTGGTAAAATTACATTTATTCAGGGAGAATTACAGGGAAGTAGTATAGATCTTCAGCCTGGTAAGCAGCAGGTTCTGGGACGAAATGGAGCGAATTGTAATATTTTCTTCCAGTCTGACAGAGTAAGCAGGGTTCATTGTGCAATAACATTTGACGAAAATACAGGACGGCTGAGTTTACTAAATTATTCAACATCGGGAACAACAGTAAATGGTAATGAGTTGGGACCACAGCAGACCGTAAATATAGATAATGGAGCAAAAGTTAAGCTTGGTCATTCAGACAATGTGTTTACGTTTTCTGCACAGCTTGTAAATACGAATGTCAGTACACCTAAGAGGACGGGAGTTATCAAAAGATTGTCTAAAAAGTACACACCTCGACCAGATAATGGTGCATCTATATTTGAAGATTATCTGGTAGAAGATGATGAAAAAGAAGTGCTTACATTGTCTAATGATCGTGTACTCAATTTCTTTACTGGAAAAGGTTTGCTTAAGAATAAGGCAGTGCTTACAAATAGAAGATTATACATAAATGAGCATAAAGGAATTATATCATATGCATATTCAAGAGATGTAGTAGAGCTTGATGAGGTTACAGGCACATCGATAGTGAAGAGAAATCCTATATGGAGTCTGGTTATGGCGGGAGTTTGGCTTGTTGTAGGTATTATTTCAATGTCGATTACAGGTGTTGCTGCTACATTTTTGCCATTCCTTGCGCTGACACTTATACAGGCGTATACATACTTAAAACTGTGGGGAAATTGGTTTGTTGTTCATTTCCCAGGAGGAAAATATACATTCTCAATTAAAAATATTTCGTTGTATGAAGTAGCAGAATTTCAGAGAGCAATATGCGCTTTGAAGAGGAAAGAATTTAAATATAGCGATATGTAGGCAATGGGTGTAAGAGGAGAGTATATATGGCGAATAATAATGCAAAGATAAAATTTTTATCCGGGCAGTATGCCGGATCAGAAATCGAATTGACACCGTTTACAGCAATAGTGTTGGGAAGAAATCCCGCAGTATCAAATTTTGTGTTCAGTAATGAAAATATAAGTAGAAAGCATTGCTCGATACAATATAATCCAAATGATAGAAGATTTGCTGTGAGTGACTATTCTTCATCAGGCACATACATAAATAATGTGAGGAGAATGCAGCAGGGGAGCGTGGAGTATCTGAATGGAGGAGACACTATTAAGTTAGGTCGTACTGATGAGATAATCCAGCTTATCGCACCTCAGAGATTTGAAAATGAACGAGGGGCAAGTGATCAGGATATTTATGATGATGATGACGATGACAGAGCAACTCAGAAGATGTCGGCATCTCAGGCGGCCGCTCAGCCGCAATTAACAGTGAGAGGCGGTTCTGAAGATAGCTATAACGCTGGAAATAGCGAAGCATCTGTTCAAAATCAGGTCAATAATAATCAATATAATGGTCAGTTTGTACAGAAAGTGTCGTGTACATTGGGAACAATTGGTTTAATTTTTGCGGGTGCAGCATTTTTGGTATGTCTTATATCACTTATTTATATCTTGGCTACAGATGCACAACATTTTGCACCAGCATGTGTAGTTTATATAAATAATTGGGGTGGCTCATTTGAATTCATTGCAGTATTTGCCTTTGTCGGTTTAATACTTGGAATAGTTCAATTATCAAAAAATGTTACAAAGGATGCCAAAATAAAAAATATAGGAACGGTTGCTATTGTGTTGGCTGTAGTTGCAATGTTGTTGTTCAGCTATATTTATATGTCTGCTGCATCGTGTCCGAAGAGCGAACTTATTGAGTATGGCATTGGACAGGCTGGAGAATCCTTGGATGATATGCTGAACGAGCTGTTTCAGTAAAAATAAAACTTGAAGATATGAGGTGATGGTGACATAAGTGGAATTAATTTGACTGATAGAGGTTTACAAATAGTCGCCATCACCGAATTTATTAAAAAGGGGATTTATTATGAGAATTTTACGAGATGTATTAGGTGCTATTATTACTACTATTATTGTATTTTTTTCAATGTCAGTATGTGCTATGGCTGATGAATATGAAAGTGGTGATTATAAATATGAGATAAATCCAGACGGTAATACAGCAACGATAACGCAATATATGGCTGAAAATGAAATTGTAGAAATTCCAGCATATATTGATAATTATAAAGTGACAATAATCGGTGAGGGAGCTTTTTTTGGTAAATTAATTACAAAAGTGAGTGTACCAGATACTGTTGAAAAAATATCTTCTAGTGCATTTCGCAGTTGCAGTATGGAAGACATACAATTACCAGACAGCTTGAAAATTATAGAGGATAATGCATTCGAACAATGTGTTTATTTGAAAAAAATATATATCCCATCGGGAGTAGAGGAGATAAGAAGCGAAGCATTTTATCATTGTGAAAGTTTAAATGAAATATATATATCTTCTGGTGTTAAGGAAATAGGCTCTTATGCATTCTGTGGATGTGGTAATATAAATTCTATTGTGGTGGATGAAGCAAATACTTATTTTGATAGCAGGGAAGAGTGTAATGCGTTAATTGAAACGAGTAGCAATTCTATCCTGCGTGGCTGTATAAATACGGTAATACCTAAAAGTGTAACGTGTATAGGGGTATGCGCATTTGATCATTGCAATAATTTAAGCAGCGTAGAAATTCCATCAAATATCGTGAAAATAGACAGCGAAGCTTTTTACAATTGCCCAGATCTGAAAAAAGTTGTTATTCCGGAAAACGTAGTAGAAATGGGGGCTGGTGTTTTTTCTCATTGTGAAGCATTAACTAGTGTAGAATTATCAAAGAATATAAAAGAATTACCTAAAGAATTATTTTTTTTGTGTACAAGCTTAGAGTATATAGAATTGCCATCTGGGCTTATTTCTATAGGAACAAGAACATTTAGAGAATGTACGGGGTTAAAAAACATCTATATACCACAAAGTGTTAAATATATAGGAGATGGGGCCTTTGAGGGGTGTTCCTCTTTGAGCTTTGTTAAACTTCCGAATAATATTGAAACAATTGATAGTTGTGCGTTTGCCGCATGCACAAATTTAAAAAACATTACAATTCCAGAGCATGTAAAAAAATTAGGAATGTCAGCATTTGCTTATTCAGCGTTGACTAGTGTAGTAATACCATCGGGGATAGAAATTCTTCAGAGTGATATTTTTAGTAATTGTGTAGATTTAAAAAAAATAGAAATATTAGAGGGATGCTCAGAAATATCAGAAGGGATGTTCAATGGTTGTATAAGTCTGATGGATGTTCAACTTCCGGATGGAATTAAATATATAGGAGAAAAAGCATTTGCAGAATGCAAGAACTTATCAAGTATATTAATTCCGAATAGTGCCATTATAATAGAACCTGATGTATTCAGTCAGCACAATAATATGTTTGAAATTAAATGTTATGATGGTTCGGTTGCATACAAATATGCCGTTAATAATTCAATTAAATACACAATTATAGAGGCTCCACTACTTGATATATCACAGGCAGAGATTTCGGGTATAAAAAATAAGAATTATGATGGAATTTCACAAAAACAGGATAGTATAAGTGTTAAATTGAATGATGTTCAGCTTCTGGAGGGAACGGATTATATATTATCTTATGAAAATAATATATATCCAGGAGAAGCAAAAGTAATAATATCTGGAATTGAAAAGTATTGTGGTTCTATAGAGAAAACATTTTTAATTATAAAGCAGATTGTAAATATCGGGACAAATTCAAATATCAGCATTTCAAATATTCCGAGCAGTGTAACATACAGTGGATCACAAATAACATTCCCTAATTTGAAGGTTACAATATCTGACACTGTTTTGGAGGAGAAAAAAGATTATATTGTTACTTATACTGGAAATATAAATGTTGGAAACATGAATATTATTATCACCGGAATAGGTGATTATACAGGAAGTATTACGAGAAAAGTAAGCATCAAACAGCGAGAAATCTCAGAAAAATCATCTTCAGTAACTGTAGCTGGAATTCCAAAAACTGAGGTATATACAGGCAAAGCGCATACATATTCTAAAATTGTTGTTAGATATAACAATGCGATGTTATCTTTGGGGAAAGACTATGATGTAAGATATTATAATAATAGAAATGTGGGAATTGCCAAAGTTGTAGTGTTAGGGAAGGGAAATTATACGGGAAGTATAACAAAAACATTTATTATAAAAATCCCTGTTGGAAAGGTGTATGTATCGGGTGGACTGAAGTACAAAGTTATGAGTTTTGGTTCTGATGGAAAAGGAAATGTAGCATTGATCGGAAGTGTGGATAAAAAAATTAATAAGAAATTCACAGTATTAAATGTAAAAAAATATGTGAATATTGGTGATGCTAAAATGAATGTGGTCGCAATAGGGGATAATGCATTCAAAGGATATATTTATCTGAAAAAGTTAATAGTAGGATCAAACGTAAAGTCGATAGGAAAAAATGCTTTTTATGGATGTAAATCACTTTCAAATGTGGCGATTGGTGAAAATACAAGGAGAATAGGTGACAACTGCTTTTCGAAATGTTCAAATTTGAGAAAAATGGACATATATTCGACATATCTAACAAAAACGTCTGTTAGAAAATGCGCATTTAAAGGTATATACTCCAAGGCTTTAATAAAGGTGCCAGCAAGATGCTTAAAATCGTATAAGAGTTTAATGGTATTAAGGGGGATATCAAAAAAAGCAAAGATAACAAGTAGATAATGGTTTGAGAACTGTATAAATTGCGATGATATATAGAGGTGAATGATTGTGAAGAAAATTATCAATGTAATATGGGTACTTCTAATATTGGGGGCTGTATTAGATGGAACTCAGATGAGAGTGAAAGCAGGGAATCTAGTATATGGAGATTATGAATATAGCCAAAATACGAGTGATAAAACAATTTCTATTATAAAATATAATGGAAAAGATAGTGAAGTGGAAATACCTCAAAAGATAAATGGAATGAATGTTGTGAGTATAAGTGAAGAAGCATTTCAGTTTAACGATACTATAGTTGACGTAGTTATACCTGAAGGGGTTACAGGTATAGGTTCTAGTGCTTTTTCATGCTGTAGTAATTTGAAACAAGTTTCATTTCCTGACAGTCTTGAGAAAATTGGATTTACAGCATTTTATAACTGTGAAAGTCTGGAAAACATATATATACCTGAAAATGTTAACACCATTGCAACGGAAGCCTTTTCTGGTTGTTCCAATATAAAAAAAATACAGGTTGCAGTCAATAATAAAGTTTTCGATAGTAGGAATAATTGCAATGCAGTAATAAATACAAGTAATGACGAATTGATTGTAGGGTGTATGAATACAAGGCTTGAATATGGGCTAAAAAGAATTGGGCAGTGTGCTTTTAGAAATGTTACCGGCTTGTATGAAATCAATGTTCCGTCAAGTGTGGCAAGCATAGGAGAATCAGCTTTCTATGGCTGTATAAATTTACATAATATATCATTGTCAGAAAATCTACAGAAAATTGGGGAACGCGCTTTTGGCAGTTGCGAGGGAATAACAAGTATTGAATTACCAGATGGACTCAAAGAAATCGGAAGTTATGTTTTTTCATTCTGCGGAAATTTAAAGAGTATATACATTCCTGCAAGTGTAGAAAGAATGGGCGCAATGGTGTTTGATGAACATAGTGATGATTTGATAATAAGATGTTACAGGTGGTCAAATGCATATAAATATGCAATAGACTGTTCAATACAATATGAAGTATTAGAAGTGGTTAAAACTGATATATCAGATGCTATAATCCAAGGAATAGAAGATAAAACGTATGATGGGGCTTTTCAAAAACAAAGGAGTATTACGATTTTTCTAAATGGGATTCAACTTCAGGAGGGAAGAGACTATACTTTAACATATGAAAATAATAAAAATCCTGGAAAAGCAAAAATAATTATATCTGGTATAGAAAATTACACAGGTACAATAGATAGATATTTTTATATAATAAAACCAATTGTAGATATAGGTAAAATATATGATGTAGATATTATAGGTATACCAAAAAGTGTTATTTATGAAGGTGGAAGAATAACATTCCAAAATGTACAAGTGAAAGTTGAGGGAACTGTTTTAAATGAAAAAACGGATTACATATTGACGTATAATAACAATATAAATGTTGGAAATGCTTCTATAGTTATTACTGGTAAGGGTGATTACAGTGGTACTATTAAAAAAAATTTTTTGATAAAATCTAGAGATATTTCGTTAAAAAATAATCAAATTTCGGTTTGCGGAGTTCCTGATTCTGATATATATACAGGAAAAACATGCGTATATCCTGAAATTGTAGTGAAATGTGGAAATACAATTATGAAGGTCGGAAAGGATTATACTATTGGATATCATAATAACAAAAATATTGGAATCGCAAAGGTAATAATATCTGGAAAAGGGAACTATTCTGGAAGCATTACAAAGAGAGTTAAAATACGAATACAAACCGGAAAAGTATATAATGTAGGAAATTTAAAATATAGAGTTACAGATTCCAGATTAGATGGATGCGGTATGGTATCTCTGACAGGGGCTGCATCGAGAAAAAACTCAAAAAAGATAGTTAAGCTAATTATACCAAACAATGTAGTAATAGGTGGTGTTAGATTTTCAGTTGTTTCAATAGGAGATAATGCATTTAGAGAATATGTAAATATAAAAAGCGTTTCTATTGGTTCTAATGTGAAATCAATAGGTAAAAGAGCATTTTATGGATGTCGAATGTTGAGTAGTGTGAAAATTGGAAATAACGTGTGTGTAATAAACGAAAGAGCATTAGCTGGTTGTAGTGAATTAAAAAGATTAACAATAACAACAACAAAGCTAACGATAAATTCAGTCCGTGCAGGAGCATTAAAAGGCGTAAATAGTAAAATCGTGATCAGAGTACCTGTCAGGAAATTGAAGGAGTACAAAAAAATATTGACATTAAGAGGTGTTTCAAAGAAAGCAAAAATTATAAAATAGAATTATGGAGGATTATACGATAAAGCGTATAATTAATGAACTCATCCGAACAGATATGTGATGGTGAAGCTGGCAGAGGCAACGATAAGGATGGTAGATAAGTATGAGAAGAAATAGGTATTGGCACATAATGGGTTTGATTCTATCTTTGACAGGTACGGCGTGTGTTGCATCAGGCTGTCAGAGCATACATGATAAATTTGATATTATACAATCTCAAATTACAACAAGTGAATCGAACAGTACAGAACCCGGTTTGTATGAGGATAAAGATGCTCAGTATACAGAATCGGAGAAGCAGAGCAGTATATCTGATAAGCCGACGATGGAAGCTTATACGCAAGAAGATAAAAATGCAAGTGAAATCACGAAAACAGAGATAGATGAAGCTGAAGTAGCAGCAACTGAAAAAGAAGTTAATGAGAAGCGTGGACAGACGCTCTCTTATGAGGAAGCCGAGGAAATATACTGTGATCTGATCTATGAGCATGCGTGTAAGAGGGATGTATGCAGAGAGGATGATGGAACCTTGGGAGACTTTTCAATGGATAAATATCCTTATGGGGAAGACACCGATGGGCGGTACAGTATATATATAATGGATAAAGGTTTTTCAGATGTTGGCTATAAAATTTCAGATATAGATGGTGATGGTATATATGAGCTTCTGCTGGCAGATATAAACTCATCGATGATATATGAAGTGTTTACCTTGGAAGGTGACACTCCGAAAATGGTGCTTGACAGTTGGGAACGCTGTAGGATTGATTATTGCGGAGATTTTATATTAAGAACTGGTTCAAATGGGGCAGCTAATCAGGAGATAATTATGTATTCGCTGGATGGAGACATAGAGAGAGCAGAGTTATTAGAAGTTTCAATGGAAGGCAATGCGGGGAGGCCGGATGATTCAATCATGTATGGGTACATGAGTTATAAAAATGATGAAAATGATCTTGGACAAATCACAGAGGATACTTTTGATAATTACCAAAATGAGTGGAATTCACATAAATGTATTGTCCCAGATCTGAAATCTGCCAATGATTATCTCACAGATAGAATTACAAAAGCTGCGGCGGAATTAAACTAATTGTAAGATGATAAAAATAGTAAAACACAAAAATAGACATAAAAAGAGACAATATGGACATGATAGTAAAGATGCATGGGATAATATGGTAAAATATAACAAGACAGATTTAATTTGTTTTATATCGCCAGCTTTGGCATACGGAGACCATAATTATTTAGAATATTAAATATAAGAAATGAGGGAGGATTAAGTTTATGATAATAGAGAAATTAAAGCGGATAACAGAGAATATTGTTGTTGTACTTTGCATATTAGTTGTGTTTATAGGGGGAGGTGCAGTTACTGTTATAGCGTCTGATAATATAGATATAGCGGAAGGTAGAGCAGAGTTGGCTTTATCTGATGAATATCTTACTCTTGGAAAAAGTGTAGATGGAATTTTGACATCGAGTCAGTCAAGTTATGAATATGAATTTAGTATAACAAATGCAGGAAGAGTTTCAATTAAGTTTACAGCATATCAGATGCCATATACAATCAGACTATATGACGATGATGGGGATTGTATTGCATCTGAAAATATGGAATATAATTATGATTTGGAATTCGGAAAAACAAATTTTCATTGGGATTTATCAAAAGGGACATATTATATAGTGGTCTATGGAAGAAAAAATATTTATGATGGGGAAACTGCAAATTATAAGATAGAAACTTCGTATAAAAGTGTGGGAACAAGCGAGGGAGAACCAAATAATAGTTTTGAGGAAGCTACCCTTGTAAAAATACCATCAACAATAACTGGTATGTTGGCTTTAAATGACAAAAAAGATATATACAAATTTTATTTGCAAAAGTCGACAGAAGTTGAAATTATATTCAAAGTTATAGATGCGGATACTTGTGGACTTAGTATCTATGATGAAGAAGGCGACAGAGAGGCATATGAATGGCAAAGCAGAGAAGATAACAAAAAAATATATAGATATATGCTTTCGGCGGGAGTACACTATATAGTTATCGTTCCACCTATGGTGCCTGCAGCCGATTGGTCTGGATCGTATATGTTTACGATTTCCAGTGGTATAGCAATGACTTCAAAGAATGTACGTTTATCCACAGAAAAGTGTATGTATAATGGAAAAGTAAGAAATCCGTCGGTGATCGTTAAGGATAATAGTGGGAATCGCCTTGTAAAAGGAAGAGATTACACAATATATATTCCGTTGGGAAGAAAGAGTATTGGCACATATACATATAAAATTGTGTTTAAAGGTGCATATAAGGGGACAATAAAGAAAAATTTCACAATTGTTCCAGCGAAAACAAAGATTACATCTATAAAGAATAAGCGTGCGGGTATAAGGATCACGTGGAAGAAATCAAGCTCGGCAAATGCAACAGGATATTTAGTATATAGAAGTATAAATGGTGGTGGATATAAGCTTGTAAAGACAATAAAATCCAATCGTATTACATATTATAGTGACAGCAAGGCTAATAGACTATGGTCAAATTACTCGTATAAGGTTGTTGTATACAAAAAAGTTGGACGTAAGACGTATAAGGCAGTTGGTAGTAGTTCCAAGAGGATTTATAGGTATAATTGACGGGATGCATATATTACTTGGTGATTTCATATATAATGATGTCCATATGCTTGGTATTGCAGCAAATAAATGAATTGTGTATTCTAAGAGCCGTAGATTGATTATGCTCTACTACTTTTTGTAAGCAAAGCTATGGTTCAATGAACAGAAATAATATATAAAGCCAGGCTAGCGGAGATAAGTTGGTAAAATCAGAAAAGTACAATAATACCATATTGGCAGTGGCAGAAGACGACAGTGTAGATGAGGTGGAATGCATGATGCGAAACAAAAGTGTACAGATAGTGGGGGGGGTGCTGGCTTTGACAGGAATTACATATGTTGGTTCAGGTTGCCAAAGTATACAGGATAAGTTGGACGTGATTCAATCTCAGACAACGACAAGAGAGGTGAGCATCGCGGAAGAAATGATATCAGAAGAGAAAAATACAGAGAAATCAATTGTGACCGAACAGAAAACAGAGACCGATGTAGCGGATGATATTCCGAGTGAAGAGAATATTGATGATGCTGTTTATTTAACACAATATGAAGAGATAATAAGCAGATATATCGAACTCAATCATCAGAAATTAGAGTATGGGGATTTGACCAATATTGAATTCCCATATGAGACGGCGGATGATGTGTATGCTAGATATAATGTAATGTTAGTATTGGAAGAACTGGACAATGTGGGATATGTAATTGATGACATTGATGGTGATGGGGTAAAAGAACTTATTATTGCAGATATGACATCACCATTGATATACGACATATACACAATGGATGGAGACGTTCCAAAGCTTGTTGCGGCAAGTTGGGAAAGAAGCAATACAACTTACTGTGGAAACCATTTTTGTACAGAAGGATCAGGAGGAGCGGCTAATTTTATAGTATCCTATAAGGTGTTTAAAGGAAACGAAATGCAAACAGAGTATTATCTTTATACAGACTTGTTAGAAAATGGTGAGAGTGTTTTTTTCTACACTACAAATAGCATTATGGACAAAAATAATGATAATCTCATAACACAGGAAGAGTACAATGGTATTAAGGAAGAAACTGAGTCTGGGGGATGTGTATATCCTGGTTTGAAGACTATGGTAGAACAATGAAAGATCTGTGAATGAGGAGGACAATACATATGAGAAAGAAGATTTTGTTGGCAATGGCGCTTACGGGGCTGAGTGCATTGATGATAACAGGATGTGCTTCACCAGTAATAGAAAGTAAAAAAGAAATACTTGAATCAGAACTGGGCAACAAGAATCTGTAGGATTCAGATGAAGACTCAGATGATGGAAAAACTACAGAAGAGACAGAAATGGTTACTTCAGAAGATACAACTGTAGAAGAGGAAGCGAGTGCTTCTTATACATCTATAAAAGAACAGGTGCTGCTTGACAAGGATGGTGTAAAGGTTACAGCCACTGGTTATTCTGTAAACGAATACGACGAGGATCAAATAGAGGTTACAGTGGAGAATAATACAGATAAGGACCTGAAAATCGGAAGCGAAAAGATAGTTATAAATGGCTATATGGACTGGGTGTTCTGGGGAGTCGATGTGGCTGCTGGAAAGAAATGCAATTCATGTGTAACGCTTTCTGATGATACAACAAAAATTGCAGGGATCACAAACATAGGAACAGTTGAATTCTATTTCTGGGCAGAGGAGAAAGACAAGGATAGTTACGAGGATATTTTCAAGGATGAATATTATAAGCTGGAGACATCGCAGGTTGGCGAAGAAGTGGATGCAAACACGGATAAGCAGGAAATATACAGTGCAGATGGAATCCGAATAACAGCACTTGGAAATGAGACTGATGAATATGGAAATACTAATCTATATTTCTGCATGGAGAACAATACAGGCAAGAATGTGTATATAAATCTGGAGGATATGTCAATAGATGGTCTGATGTTCAATGCATATGTGACGCTTACTGTATTTGATAGTAGGAAGGGAATTGGCGTGATTACCCTTTACAAAGATGATTTGGAAGAAAGCAAAATAAGGGAAATTAAGAATGTTGAGTTTAAACTTGAGATGGAAGACACTGATACTATGGATGATATATTGACGACAGATGTTATCAAATTTCCTGTGGAATAATACTGAACGCAAGAATGCTGGTCAGGTTTGGTATTGCGGCAAATAAAATAATTGTGTATTCTAAGAGCAGTAATGGCACGATCGAAACAACTTGGATTACGAGAGACCGTTTCAAGTTTTGTGTAAACGTTAAAAACTGATATAAGATTTGTGAATAGTTACAAATGGGCAGAGCCGATTTTCCGGATTCTGCCCATATCTGCATTATACAGTAGTTTTTAGGCATGTCAATAAAACCTGCCTAAAATTGACTGCTTTACAGGTTCCGTCCTGCCAGACGTTCTTCAAAATAAATTTCAAGCTGGGAATGGATCTGTCCCCAGTCCTGCCTGTGTCCGGTCCATTTTTTCGTGATATCCATGGTTGCCAGATACAGCATTTTCAAAAGGCTGTCATCCGACGGAAAAACCGTCTTGCTTTTGGTCACTTTCCGGAGTTGGAGGTTGAATCATTCAATGGCATTTGTGGTATAAATCAGCCGTCTTACTGCCTCCGGATATTTGAAATAAGTGGACAGGGTTGCCCAGTTATCATTCCAGGATTTATAGATTTTCGGGTACTTGGAATCCCATTTATCCTTGAACAGTTCCAGTTCATTTAAAGCGGTTTCTTCCGTTGGAGCTGCATATACAAGCTTCAGATCAGCCATCAGTTTTTTGATGTCTTTGTATGAAACAAACTTCGTTGAATTACGGATCTGATGGATGATACACTGCTGAATCTCTGTTTTTGGATAAACAGCCTCGATTGCCTGTGAAAATCCATTTAAACCATCAACGCATGCAATCAGGATATCCTCAACGCCTCTGTTTTTTTATCCATTCATGATAGAAAGCCAGAATTTCGCACTTTCGTTTTCTCCAACATACATTCCAAGAACATCTTTTTTCCCATTCATATCGATACCAAGGGCAATGTAAACCGCACGTTTTACAATACGTCCTTCACTGCGGACGTGATAGTGGATTGCATTCATAAATACTACAGCATACACTTCTTCCAAAGGGCGTTCCTGCCATTCTTTTACAATCGGCAGGATTTTGTCTGTGATCCGGCTGATTGTGCTGTCAGAAATATCAATATCGTATAATTCACGCATGTGGGATTCAATGTCTCCGGTTGTCATTCCTTTGGCATACATAGAAAGTATTTTTTTCTTCCATGTCCTGAGTTACTGTATTTTGATACTTCTTAATCAGCTGTGGTTCATAATCACCATTACGATTCCTTGGAATGGCTACATCCATATCTCCATAACTGGTATGCATAGTTTTACGGGAATGTCCATTTCTACTATTGTCCGTTTCTTTGTTTCGGTAGTCATACTTGGAATATCCTAACTCCTCATCCAGTTCTTCATCCAAGGCACCTTCCAAAAGGACAGACATCATGTCGCGCATGATACTGTTTACATCGGTGCCGTCTTTGATGCTGATATCATTATTTTTCAGATAGTCACGCATCATTTCTCTCATTGCTGCTTTTTGTGGGCTGTCTTTTCTTCTTGCCATAAAAATAACCTCCAAACTGAGTAATTTTATCTTACATCAGTTTGAAGGTTTACACAAACTTTGGGATGCTCCCGAAAAGCTTTATTTTAAGTATTTTTTAATACCACTCTTGCTTACCGGGTGCATTTTTTTAGACACATTCTTCTTGTTGACCTGGGTTCTAGTTTTTCTGAATGTTGTTAAGCTTATTTTCTTCCCAGTTGAGGATGTGCATTTGTTCTCGATTACTTTTCCGTTTTTATATCTGATATTTCTGTCGATGTCATAATACATGGTGGTTTTGCTAAAAGTATAGTTTTGTGAGATTTTTCCATGCTTACTGAATTTGTATGTGGATAAAGTGTGATAACGTACAGCCCCAGCGAAACTGTAATCATCCTCAATTGTATAGATGCCTGCATTTGACACACCGTACAGGCTTCCTCTTACAGGAATAGCTTTATACTTACCGTTCACATGCATATAAACCTCTGAATAAGTCATAGTTCTGAGACCTAATCGACCTGTTACAATGATATCCTTGTGTCCGTCTCCATTGATGTCATAAACATAGAATTCTGGATTATACATTATTCCTTGGGTTTTGCTTTTGTAATATGTTCCGTATTGAGTTTTGGTGATTCCGTTGAGCAACCACTTGGTATATACTTTCCTTTCAGCTTGTGTCATAGTTGCGGTAGCTGCCTCGCTTTGAGTTATGGATGCAAACAGCAATACACAAGTCATAAGTAAAATACCTAATGTTTTTTTGATTTTGTTCATCTTCATGGCTATTCTCCTTTGTATTATTAGTATTTTTTTTATTTTAGCACTCCATCTTAGCGATGCGTTTTTAATTGACTAATCTGCAGAGTTTAATGCTTATAGTTACATTACATTTGAAGATTTCCGAGCTTGAAGTCGGGAAGAAGCCACCAGAGCAGCAGATTTCAATCTTACATTGTTAAGTAATTAAGTTCTGTGTATAATTTAATATATTAAAAAGTGGCGCTTGATTCTATAAGCCACAATACAAAAGAGGAGAGACATATAGTGCAGCGATAGTGAAATTCTTGTCTTAATAAGACAAAAACTAACTACAAAAAACGAGGAAAAGGAGAGAGCAAGTGGAAAAAACCAACGAAGATTCAACAGAGATTTCAAATGAGACTTCAAGCAGAACTTCAACTGAAAAAACGAATGATACATCAGAAGAGATGTTAGATGCTGATGACAGAGTTTGCCAGTTTGATGAAAAAGCTTACAAGGAGAAGCAACCAATAACATCCAGAAGTTACAAGATAAAAGCAGCAGTTATCATAGTACTGCTTTTGGTTGCATTTGTGGTAAAAGACTTTATTATATTCAAGAGAGTATTCAGTTTTAACGCTGAAGCAACCGGACTTGCGCAGTTCCTGCCGTGGTGGATTAGGGATCAATGGCAGATGCTAGTCACCGGCATGGTATTTATTTTGATCCCGTGGGAACTCATGTATAAATTTTATCTTTATATTTGTAAAGAGAGAAATCCGAATCTTAGGCAATCAAGAGTGTTTTTAGTTACCATACTTGTGATTGCCTCGCTGATTGCCATTTTTTGTTATATCCCTTATACGAAGATTAGTCGGGCAGGCTTGTACATATTTTGCGTGATTGCGTTGAGTCTTGCAGTATGTTATATATGCAGGCAATTCTTTGAGAGTGGTATTGTATGGTTTATCTTATCGGTAATTTATCTTGTCGTTATTACATACATATATGCAAACCGGATTTGTGCAAAAGCAGATTTGTTATTTGAAACTTCATTATCTTCTGCCTGGCAGATGACTGGATATGCCATATGGGTTCTAATGGTGCTGTTCAGTGCAGCTGTGGAAGTGCTTATGATATATGCATTATATAATAGCGATTCGATAGTAGAATGGCTGATTTATATAATCATTAGTGTGATGCTGGGGATAGCTTATGGCTATGTTGTACTTCCTGTATTGGTTAGATTCGAGAACGGATTGCGCAGAAATGTATCAGGTGATTATTCGTTTGTGGGCGAACCGTTGAATTCGCCAGTTGTTATATGGATGATTGCATTGCTGGCATTTATTATCGTTCTGCTGGCATGTGCTTCGAAGATAGTTGAACGTTATTCACATAAAAGAATGTGGATGCTGATATGGATAGATGTAAGTGTTTTGGGACTTCTGATATTTGGAATATGTGCAAAGGCAGGAATTGTGGACAACAGTTTCAGCAGTAATTCATTATTTGACATGGGTAGTATGATAGCAGTGTTTATAGCTGTCAGACTATTGATCATTCCCATTAAGCCACAGCCGGATCTGAAGTG
The DNA here is from genome assembly GCF_003481085.1 of Coprococcus sp. TF11-13. Taxonomy (NCBI): domain Bacteria; kingdom Bacillati; phylum Bacillota; class Clostridia; order Lachnospirales; family Lachnospiraceae; genus Coprococcus; species Coprococcus sp. TF11-13. Next base: position 213,415 of record NZ_QUKK01000005.1, read on the forward strand.
CAGGTTCATAAATACTGATCAGGAGATAATCGATAGCGGGTATGATAGAAAAGTATTGGAGATTCAGATACTCAGCCTTCAGGAACAGCTTAATGCTCTAGTGAAAATGACAAGGCTGACAGATATAAAAGTAGACATGGCACACAAAGCACTGGTGATTCCTGACGATAAAGATGAGGGTGAAGAGGAACTTCACGACTTTCTTGATTTTGTAGAAAAAGCTGATAAGCTTATGGATGAGAAAAAGAAAAATGGAGAACCGGTAAACTATAGTGAGCTATATAGTAGACTTATGAAGATCAGAAACGAGGAACGTGAGCAGATCTTTAAGATTATGGAAGCGAAATATAATGATGAATGTATGGATCTTGATGATTTTGATGATTTGGACCATACAGATGATGATAGTGATGAGGATGAAAACTAGGAAGACGAACATACACTTCAGGATACAGCACTTGCAGCTTTGACTCAGATAAATGAGAAAGAATATGATACAGAGCTTGTGGATGAGGGGATAGACAAAGACCATATTGTACATTACGGATTTGCATTTGAGGGCAAGAAAGTGCTTATTTTGGCGGGATAAAAGGCCTAAAGACTTGTGGCGGAGATTACTGTCACTGATATGTTAGATAGACTGTAAATATTCAACTAATAAGGTGGCGTTAATCTATGATTGATAATAAAGTGAATGATTACAAACAGTATAGAGAAAACAATATAAGAGAGAACTATAGAAAACTTACCAGGTTACTTATTTTCAAAGGACTTACCATAACTACCATGGAATCCGCCACCTCGGGGCAGATTGCATCCCTCATCACAGACACGGAAGGTTCATCTGCTGTGCTTAAGGGGGCATTTGTCACCTACTGCAATGAGGCAAAGATCATGCAGGGAGTTCCGGCGGAGATCATAGACAAGTACACAGTCTACTCAAAGGAAACTGCAGGTGCCATGGCGAAGGCGTGCAGGAAGGCATATAATGCGAATATAGGGATCGGTGTGACTGGAACAATGGGCAATGTTGATCCGGCGAATCCTAACGCTTCAGTTCCGGGACAGGTATACTTTGCCATAGACATAGATGGCGATGTGGAAGCTTATTATGTGGAGATTACGGTTCAGCCGACAAGGCTTGCGTGCAAGCTTGCTGTGGCGGAGGAGATTTATGAGGAACTTGTGAAGAGATTGGCATAATACTGAATTATTTGAAGGTATTATTTCAGAATGACATAGTAAGTTTTGCGAATAAGGATGATGTTCTCACTTGCCTGATCCATCTTGGATATCTGGCTTATCAGGGGAAGAGTAATTCTGCATTTGTGCCAAATGAGGAGATAAGGCAGGAACTTATAATGTCGCAGTGTATACGGTGACCTTATTTAACCTTATTAAGCCTTTTTAAACCTTTAAAAAAATGATGATTTACAAGTAGAAAAACTGATATATGGAGGCGGAGAAAGATGAAAAAATACGATCAGAAGATTCTAAAAACGGCAATACCGGCATTTGTGATATCAGCTTTATGTTATGCGGCCATGTGGGGAATAATGAGGAGAACGGAGAATACATTTTTGGCTGGATACATAGGCGGCGGAGGTGCAGTCAGCCAGATAAGGAACATTCTTATATGTATTCTTGTAGGGGTGATACTTTTTGTTTTGCCGCTTGAGAAGATATGTGATAAGACATACGGCGCAGTGTGTTATTGTGGATCGCTTTTTACAGATAAAAAGAAATTTAGAGATGCGGCGGCATTGTTTGTGCTCACGTTTCTATATGTCGTTATCTGCTGGGCAAGTGTGACGTTTTCAATACATACCGACAGTGGACTCGATGATGGAGGACATTGGGGATTATTCGGTTCGGGAAGTGACGAAATATATGCTGTGGTGATAACGATACTAGCTTTTGTGGTTATGGTAAAGGGCGTTGACCTTGTAAAGAAAAGTTGGAGTGGTGTTTTGTTCTGGTTTCTTATCGAACTTGCAAATGTTGTGAGTGTAAAACTTGTGACGGCCAAAGATGATCTCACATTTGCTATCGTATGCGCAGAAACGATTATGTTTATTCTATACATGGCTGTTCAGCACAGGTTGAATATTGTGACTTGTCTGTTATCACTGCTTTGTGGAGCTATACTTATATTTGCCGGATGTGATGATGTATTTACCAGTAAGAATAAGATTTCAGGTTCTTCGATCATGGATGAACTGGATCAGGCTGGAAGTATGCCAGACAGAATTTTTGGAGCAAGATATAATATTACGATAATTGAACATCAGGCTGGAATTGGTTTGTGTATATTGTGGTTCGTATTGCTTGTGATTTTGTCGATCGCTGTCATTCTGTCTGCATCAAGGCTTATGAAAGTATCTGTCAGACGCGGAACGTTTGTGCTTGGAATATATATGATAGAAGCATTTCTGATCATATATGCTATATTGGCGGAACTGGGATTTATCAAGCCGGCAGTGACGCTTTTGCTACATATGAACGAGGTGGTTCCGGTTATGATATTGGGATTTAGAATGTTTTTTGTAGAAGATGGCAGCCACAATGAAAAATCCAGCTTCAATGTGTAAATGTCAATGAAAAAGTTTACCAGTTGCATCATTGATTATTACGGAACAAGGAGTATATATGAATAAGCAGATAGTTAATTATAAAAATGATGAAGAAATGCAGAGTATAATAAAAGCAAAACAAAGAAATATCAAAATAATACAAATCCCCATGTATTTGTCGTTAGTGGGAATACTCCTTCCGTTTGTGGGGGTAATATTTGATATATATGGTCCAATTATTGATACTGTTTTTAGAGTGGTGCCTGTAGTATGCATATTTATTGGCTTCTTACTTGCTATACTGTGTAATAAAAAAATGAAAGACCTCAGGGTGTTTATAGGACAGAATATTGTGCTCGGGGTTCTCGAGGAGAGAATTCAGGTTATTGATTATTCGCCAAGTGGTTATGTGGATGAATCTTTTTTAAAAAAATGCAGTATTCTTCCAACTTATAATAGAGCAACAGGTTCAGATTATATTCATGGAATATACAGAAATGTAGAATTTACATACAGTGATCTTGAATTGAAAACAGAAAGTCAGGATTATACTGCAAATGAAAACAACCTGAAAACTACTATTACAGAGTTTTCAGGACAGTTTATGACAATGGCGTTGAGTAAAAGCGTGAATGGATTTGTACAGATAATGGGCAAGAGTAATTCTGGGAAAATGAGGCAAAATAGAAAGGCCGTATACATAGATGAAAAAAACAATATATCAAGCTACTTGAAAACGGGAGATCGCGTATTTGATGACCGGTTTGAGGTTAATGCATCGGGGGATGACCTTGCGTATTCTATTTTGACCCCTCAGTTTATTTCAGGCTTGAAGAAAATGGGAAAACGTACAAGAGTTCAACTTTCTGGAAATATGGGCGTGATTGCCTGCTACAACGAGAAAAATTCATTTGAATTAATTGGAGAAATTAAAGATAATAGCGATATCGAATTATACAGGAAAAAGTTTAGAAAAGAATTATCAGATATTTTAGCAATCCTTGATATAATGATTGATTGTTGCTAAGGGATGATTCGGAATTTAATGTATTATAGAAAACTAGTAAAAGAATCTGTTACACTTATATTTGAAAACAGTCCGAGAGAGTTGAAGGAGAAGCAATTTTTTAATACATATGTCCATATTGGGAAAACAAAATGCAATACCGGATTGGGGTTGGATATGCTTCAGTAATAGTATATTATCCCGCTTGACGTATTTGAGGAAAGTTACTATTCTAAAAGTGAAAAGGAAAAGAAGGAGAATAGACGCTTTATGGAGAGTGAATGCAATATAGAGAATAAGATCAGAATGAATTACCGGAATCTCACACAACTTCTTATCTCCCGTCACCTCACCATCACCACCATGGAATCCGCCACATCAGGGCAGATAGCTTCCCTTATCACCGACACGGAAGGTTCCTCTGCAGTGCTGAAAGGTGCATTTATCACCTACTGCAATGAGGCGAAGATCATGCAGGGGGTTCCCGCAGAGATCATAGACAAGTATACGGTCTATTCAAAGGAAACTGCAGGTTCAATGGCGCAGGTGTGTAGAAAGGCGTATAATGCGAATATAGGGATCGGCGTGACTGGAACCATGGGAAATGTGGATCCGGCAAATCCAGACGCTTCGATTCCGGGACAGGTATACTTTGCCATAGATATAGATGGTGATGTGGAAGAGTATTATGTGGAGCTCCCACCTCAGCCGACAAGACTTGCATATAAGCTGGCGGTGGCGGAGGAGATATATGAGGAGCTTATTAAGAGGCTGGACTGATAGAACGATTATCAAAGGAAGAATAAATGCTATATCTCATATCCGACATCCACGGAGATGTCATGTCATTCAGAAAAATGTTGAAAAAGATAAGCTTTGATCCAGCCGTGGACCACATGATAGTCATGGGAGACATATTTGACTGGAACGATGAGGGAATTTCTCTTCTTGAGTTTATGTCGGACTATCTTGTGGGTGGTTCGATGCAGCTCATAAAGGGTAATCATGAACTGTTTGCCCAGATGTACATAGAGGGAAGCATGTCAGAGAGACAGTGGATCATATTCGGCGGTGGTGGAACAGTCAGAGATATCAAGAAGCTCAATGTGGATGATCAGATGAAAATGCATGGGTTTCTGGCACATCTGTCACATTACACAGAGATACATTCGCCAAAGTACGGAGTTTGTGTTGTCACCCATCCGGGCATTCATTGTGGCTCATACATCAGAAATGCTGATAGAACGATCAATATCGCTGAATCTATAACGAATGCCGTGAGAAGAGATGAATACAGATTTCTCATCTCACCTGATATCCACAATGTTCCTTTTTCAGATAAAAAAGCATTTGACAGGTATGTGTTCTGCGGACATGTGACGACGAACAGACTCAATGAAGATCATTCCTACAACGTTTACGTGACACCTTACTATATGGATCTCGACTGCGGAAATGGAGAGAGAAACAGGGGCGGAAAGCTGGCGTGCTACTGTGTGGATGAGAACAGTGCAATATATGTTTGATAAATTTTTTAAAATTAGGGGTTGATTTTTGAAAGAATATGGAGTATTTTATATTCAACAATTAGATGATACGAAATGGACAAAGGTGTTCTCAAGAAGGAGGACACCTTTCTCTTTTTTTGAGGATACGTTAAGGATTCATTTTAATCAGGAAAAGGAGTAGTAATTATGATGAACAAAATTTCAGCCGTATTTGGCTCACACGTATTCTCAGATCAGGTCATGAGAGAGAGACTTCCAAAAGCAGTTTACAAGTCACTCAAGGCGACTATTGACAAGGGCGAGCCTCTCGATACATCAATCGCAGATTCAGTTGCAGCAGCCATGAAGGAATGGGCAATGGAGCTTGGTGCAACACATTATACACATTGGTTCCAGCCACTTACAGAGACAACAGCAGAGAAGCACGACTCATTCGTAAGCACAGTCGGTGATGGCGGTGTTATCCTCCAGTTCACAGGCAAGGAGCTCATCAAGTCAGAGCCGGATGCTTCATCATTCCCTTCAGGCGGTCTTCGTGAGACATGCGCAGCAAGAGGATATACAGCATGGGATTGTACATCACCTGCATTTGTAAAGACAACAGATGAGGGAACATGCATCCTCTGTATCCCAGCAGCATTCACATCATATACAGGAGAGTCACTTGACTACAAGACACCTCTTCTCCGTTCAATGGATGCCATCAGCAAGGAAGCCCTTAAGGCTCTTGCAATGTTCGGCAATACAACAGCCAAGAAGGTTACTTCATCAGTTGGTCCTGAGCAGGAGTACTTCCTGATAGATAAGAAGAAATTTGCAAAGAGAACAGATCTTAAGCTCTGCGGACGTACACTTTTCGGAGCAATGCCTCCAAAGGGACAGGAGCTTGATGATCAGTATTTCGCAGCGATCAAGGATAAGATCGCATCATACATGACAGAGTTGAACGAGGAGCTGTGGAAATACGGCATCCTTGCAAAGACACAGCACAATGAGGTTGCACCTGCACAGCATGAGCTTGCACCAATCTTCTCAACAACCAACATCGCCACAGATCAGAACCATCTGGTTATGGCAACCATGAAGAAGATCGCTGCAAAGCATGACCTTGAGTGCGTACTCCATGAGAAGCCATTTGCCGGTGTAAATGGTTCAGGTAAGCACAACAACTGGTCGATCTCAACAGACGAGGGCGAGAACCTCATCGATCCAGGCAAGCATCCTGAGACAAATCTCCAGTTCCAGTTCTTCCTGGCAGCAGTTCTGGCAGCAGTAGACAACAACGCTGAGCTCCTAAGACTTTCAGCATCATCAGCAGGAAATGATCACAGACTTGGAGCTAACGAGGCACCTCCAGCAATCATCTCAGCATTCCTTGGAGAGCAGCTCCAGTCGATCGTTGAGCAGATCATCGAGAAGGGTGAGGCTACAGAGTCCCCAAAGGGCAAGACATATGTATCAGGTGCATCAACACTTCCTACATTTACAATGGATGCCACAGATAGAAACAGAACATCACCATTTGCATTCACAGGTAACAAGTTCGAGTTCAGAATGGTTGGTTCAACACAGTCCATCGCATTCCCAATGATGGTACTTAATACAATAGTTGCAGATCAGATCAAGAAGATGACAGATGAACTTGAGGGCGCTGACGATTTCGAGACAGCCTGCAAGGCACTCATCAGAAGAGAACTCACAGCACATCAGAGAATAATCTTCAATGGCAATGGTTACTCAGATGAGTGGGTTGAGGAGGCAGCAAAGCGTGGTCTTCCAAATATTAAGTGCATGGTTGATGCTGTTCCTTATCTTGCAGCAGATAAGAGCGTTAAGATCTTCGAGAACCTTGGAGTTATGGATAAGGCAGAGCTTGAGGCGAGAGCTGATGTAATGCTTGAGAACTATGCAAAGAAGATCAACATCGAGGCACTCACTATGATAGAGATGTCTAATGAGGAGATCATTCCTGCAGTTATGGAATATCAGGCAGAGCTTGCAAAGGGTGCAGCTGAGATCAAGGCTCTTGGAATTGATCCTACAGTTCAGGTATCACTTTTGAACACCATCTCAGAGAAGCTCACAGAGCTCAAGAGCGCTACAGTAGCCCTTGAGGAGCTGGTTGCAAAGGCAGCAGATTACGAGGGAGATACAGAGGCTTGGGCTAAGTACTTCCACAACACAGTATTTGCAGCATTTGACACAGTGAGAAAGCCAGCTGATGAGCTTGAGAAGGAACTTCCAAAGACAGCTTGGCCATTCCCAACATACGAGCAGCTGTTATTCGAGCAGTAAAACATAGATTGAGTTTGCTAATCCTACTAAATTCTATATAAAATAGCTTAGAGGCATCCTGTCTGCGGTATCGCAGGCGGGGTGCTTTTTGCGCGTTATAATCCCGTCAAGCGCGCACATGCGAGAGCTTGCTCGCGGCATGTAGCGCATTTGACGGGATGACGCGACATGAACACGAAGGCCGATAGGCCGGAGTGTGAATGCCGCGTAGAATTGCGGGAGCACGAAGTGCGAAGCAATTCTGGAATAACGCGCAAAGCGCGAGAGAAGTGCGAAGCAATTCTGTATTAACGCGCAATGCGGTGGAGAAGTGCGAAGCGGAGGAGCAGGCACCTCCGTCCCCACTTGCCCCCCTCCACAAATTCTGCTATTATATACAGATGTGTTGTGATGTATTTTTGCACCGGCCACGGCATAAACAGGATCATGTGTGTGGCGGATGCTGAAAGAATAGGAGCATAATTTGAAGAATTTATATATAGCAGAGAAGCCAAGCGTGGCGAGGCAGTTTGCCGACGTGCTGGGGGTGAAGGGCAATGCGGGAAATGGTTACCTGGAGTCGGATACAGCGGTTGTCACATGGTGTGTCGGACATCTGGTCACCATGAGCTACCCAGAGGTCTACGATCCGAATCTTAAGAAGTGGAGCCTTTCAACTATTCCATTTATTCCAACTGAATACAAATATGAAGTTCTTCCTGACACAAAGAAACAGTTCAATATCGTTGCGGGATTGCTTACCCGCGATGACATAGGCTGTATCTATGTGGCAACGGATTCAGGACGAGAGGGAGAATACATATACAGGCTTGTGGATTCAATGGCTCACGTAACCGGCAAGGAGAAACGCCGTGTGTGGATCGATTCACAGACCGAGGAGGAGATCCTCAGGGGAATCCGTGAGGCGAAGCCGCTCTCAGAGTACGACAGTCTCAGCGACGCAGCGTACCTTAGGGCCCAGGAGGACTACCTTATGGGTATCAACTTTTCAAGGGCGCTGTCGCTGAAGTTTTCAAATGTAGTCCAGAGGTATCTCGGCATGGACAGATGTGTCATAGCCGTCGGCCGTGTCATGACCTGTGTCCTCGGTATAATAGTGAAGAGAGAGCGTGAGATCAGGGAGTTTGTAAAGACTCCGTTCTACAGACTCGTTGCAAATGTGGGCGAGGAAGGACAGACATTTGATGCAGAATGGAAGGCAGTGAAGGGCACAAAGTATTTCGAGTCGCCTCTTCTGTATAAGGAGAATGGATTTAAAGAGAGACCCGCAGCGGAGCAGCTTCTGGCGGAGCTGAAGGCAGGGGAGCCCGAGGCTGTGGCCCAGGCTGTGGAGCGCAAGAAAGAGAAGAAACAGCCTCCGATGCTGTACAATCTGGCGGAGCTTCAGAATGACTGTTCATCACTTTTCAAGATCAGTCCGTCTGATACTCTTAAGATAGTCCAGGAGCTCTACGAGAAGAAGCTGGTAACCTATCCGAGAACAGATGCCAGAGTGCTGTCAACGGCCGTGGCAAAGGAGATAGGACGGAACATATCGGGACTTAAGAATTTCCAGCCTGTGGCAGAATTTGCACAGGGGGCCATGGAGAGCGGCACATATAAGGGAATCGCAAAGACGAAATATGTGAACGATAAGCAGATCACCGACCACTACGCCATCATACCTACCGGACAGGGCTTTGGAGCACTTAGAAGTCTGGCACCTACAGCTCTCAAGGTATATGAGATCATATGCAGGAGATTCCTCAGCATATTTTACCCTGCTGCGGAATACCAGAAGGTTGCAATGACACTCTCCAAGAACGGAGAGAAGTTGTTTGCCAACTTCAAATATCTGATAAACGATGGCTATCTTAAGGTGGCGGCCAACAGCTTTTCCAAGAAGAAGGACGATGTGAAGTACAGCCCTGAATTCATATCAAGGCTTGCGAAGATAAAGAAGGGTGACAAGCTGAGCGTCCAGGGAATCGACATAAAGGAGGGTGAGACATCCCCACCTAAGAGATACAACTCAGGATCACTGATCCTGACCATGGAGAATGCCGGACAGTTCATAGAGGATGAGGCGCTCAGAGAGCAGATCAAGGGAGCTGGAATCGGAACAAGTGCCACAAGAGACGGGATCATCACCAAGCTGGAGAAGAACAAATATATATCGCTGAACAAGAAGACACAGATAGTGAACCCGACATTCCTTGGGGAGATAATATACGATATAGTATATTATTCCATCAACGGTCTGCTGAGAGCGGACCTGACGGCGAGCTGGGAAAAGGGGCTTGAGGGTGTCGCTGAAGGTCAGATATCCAAGCAGGAATACACGGATAAGATGACTACATTTGTCACCAAATACACAAACCTTGTGAAGCAGATACAGAACCAGAATGGAATAACAGGGGTATTCGACAAAACGAAGGTGTTCTACGCCAAGGGCGGAGGTGCTCAGAAGAAGGAGACAAGAGCCACAGCCAGAACAGGCGCAAAGGCGGAGAAGAATGCGGATACACAGTGATTGCACATACTGATTCAAAGGTGTATAACATAGTATGTATCAGTTATATGTGATAGAAAAGGAGACTATTATTATGGAAGATATACAGTCAGTTGTAACAATAAAGGAGCTCTACAGCCTGGATCAGACCATGGCAAAGCCTCTTCTTGAGAAGCTTACCTATCCATGGGAGGCGCTTCCACTTATCAAGGATTTTGTGCTTGAGCTTGGAAAGAGCCTGGACAAGGATGAGTACAATGAGGTGGATGAGCATGTGTGGATCCACAAGAGCTGTAAGGTGTATGGAACAGCAACCATCCTTGGACCGACAATCATAGGTGCAGGCACAGAGGTTCGCCCGGGTGCGTTCATCAGAGGAAGCGTACTGGTCGGAGAGAATTGTGTGATAGGTAATTCAACAGAGCTCAAGAATGTCATCATATTCAACAACGTTCAGGTTCCTCATTACAACTATGTGGGAGATTCAGTCCTCGGCTTCAAGTCACATATGGGTGCCGGAAGCATCACGTCCAATGTGAAGTCTGACAAGACTCTGGTTCACGTTAAGGGAAATGTGGACGGACAGAGCTTTGACATTGCAACAGGACTTAAGAAGTTTGGTGCAATGCTCGGAGATAATGTTGAGGTTGGCTGCAACAGCGTCCTCAATCCTGGAACCGTAATAGGAAGATTCAGCAACATCTATCCTGTATCAAGAGTCAGGGGATATGTGCCGGGAGGCAGTATTTTCAAGGATAAGGATAACATAGTTGCAAAGCAGTAACGACCGTATAAACGGTGGGATAAATAAAGGACATATGACCGTATATAATACAAGATATATACGGTCATATGTCCTTTTGTTTTGGCAGAAAGCACCGTGACAGCTAGTTGATCACGGCATCCTTCAGGGCATTTCGTATGGAATCTATGATAAGTCTGGTAGTGTATGTGCTGTCTCCGGAAGGTGTTATATCGTCCACGGAAGATATGTAGTGAAGCTGAGTATTGATATCCTCGAGTGCCGTTTCAAGAAGTGGGTACATGGTGGTCACAGTCTCATCCACCTGTTTGAATGACACATCTGTGATGTAGTCCTCATCCACAGTGACCATGACGGACAGAGTGTTTTCTCCCAGAACAAGGGAAGATGAGTATGTCCCCGGTGTGTAATGTATCTCGTCGAGCTTAGGAGACGGATCAGTCTGGGCTGAGGTTGCGATGCTCCTGGCTGAACCACTGGTGTCATCTGAATCTTTGCCGCGGAACATGGTGATAAGTATAATGACAAATACGATCACAAGTGCCAGCAGTATGGCGGTGTATATGAGTTCTTTTGATTTTAATACGATAAGTTTAGTTGATGACATTATTTGCTCTCCCTGTTTTTTATATATTTTATTCACAAGAGAGCGATTTTATGAGAAAATTATTAGCAGATGAAAAAACAGCATAGATAACAGTATATTGAGGTGTAAGGAGAATACAGATGGCAATACAGTTTGTACTGGGACCCGCCGGTTCAGGAAAAACAGAATATGTGATAAAGAAGCTGATAGAGGAGTCGATGGCTCACGGAGACCTGAATTATTTGTACGTGGTTCCAGAGCAGTTCTCCATGGAGGCGCAGAGAGATATAGTGACCATGCATCCGAGGCATGGAACAATGAACATAGATGCCATAGGCTTCAACAGGCTTGCGTACCGGGTATTCGATGAGCTGTCAGTGAATCCGGGAAGGGTTCTGGAGGACTTTGGAAAGAGCATGCTCATCAAGAAGATACTTATAGAGTCACAGGACGAGCTCCTTGTTTATGGAAGCTATATCAACAAGATGGGTTTTATAGATGAGATGAAATCCATGATGTCTGAGCTGTTCCAGTATGCGGTTGACAGGGATTCGATCGACGCAGTCATGGACAAGCTGGATAAGGACAGTCTGGTATACAGAAAAATGCATGACATCAGGCTTATATATAAGAGATTTGAGGAGTACAACAGGGATGGCAGCTATATAGTTGCGGAGCAGCTCATTGAATTGCTGGCTGAATGCGTGGACAGGTCGGATATGCTGGCACACAGCCATCTGTATCTTGACGGATTCACAGGATTTACACCGGTACAGATGGATCTTATCAGGAAGCTCATGACACGCGTTGAGAGCATGATATTTGTATTTACGATAGATGCGTCGCAGATAGGCTTCACAAAGCCGAAGGAGTACGAGCTGTTCAGACTCACCAAGGAGACTGTGCAGGCGCTTGTGAGAATGGCGGGTGATGAGCAGGTGGACATACTGGATAATGTCGTTATGTGTCAGGATCGCAGACCGTACAGATTCGAGAAAAGCAAGGAGCTTGCCGGACTTGAGGCCAATCTGTTCAGATACCCCCATGGCAGAGTCACAGGCGATGACGGAGACATACATGTGGTCGCTGTGGACAGGGCGGCAGACGAGGCTGAGTATATAGCGGGAAGAATACGAGAGCTTGTCAGGGACAAGGGATACCGTTATAAGGATATAGCCGTGGTTGCGGGTGATCTGCAGGATGTGGCAAGGTATTACCGTCAGGCGATGGAGGAATACGAAATCCCTGTGTTCATAGATGCAAATATATCTCTTAAGGGAGATCCGTGCTCAGACACCATAAGGGCTTTCCTCGGTGTGATGACGGAGAACTTCTCATTTGACAGCGTGTTCAGACTGTTAAAGTCAGGAATGACCGGTGTGGATCAGGACGACATTGAGAGGATGGAGAACTATGTGCTTCTCAGGAATCTCAGGGGTTACAGGAGCTGGACGAAGGAGATAACCGATGACAGGAATCCTGACTATGCGGCAGACATGGAGTCTATAAGAGCCCAGATCATGGAGCTTTTCCCGGACAAATGTATCGATGTGTGGAAGCCGGCAAGCCCTGGCTCTAAGAACACAGTGAGAACATATACGGAATCTCTTTACAGCTTCCTTGCGCAGCTTGATGTGTGCGGTAAGCTTGAGGCTCATAAGAAAGTGCTGTATGAGCAGGAGAGATGGGATGAGGGAGATGCATACGGAAGGATATTTGACAAGGTTGTTGCCCTGTTTGAGAAGATGGAGGCTATAATCGGCGATGAGAAGCTTACCGTAAAAGAATATGCGGGAATCCTGGATGCAGGCATAGCGGATATGGAGATCGGTATAGTGCCTCCGACTATAGACCGCGTGGTGGTCGGCGATATGACGAGATCAAGGCTCAACCATATAAAGGTGCTGTTCATGGCGGGAGTGAACGAAGGCATAATTCCGAAACCGGCCAAGAAGGGCAGGATACTCTCCGGTGCAGACCGCCAGAGTCTTGAGGACTACGGTATAGAGCTGGCTCCATCAGATAAGACAAATGCGTATATAGAACAGTTCTATATATACACCACGCTCACCAAGGCGTCGGATATGATCTATGTGCTGTGCCGAAAGATCGGAGAGGATCTCAAGTCCATGAAGCCGTCATACCTGATAGACAGGATAAAGAATATATTCCCGGATATACGGACGGAGGAGTATGATGTGGACGGTCAGATGCCGGAGACTGCGGCGGGAGCGCTCAGATACATCATCAGACATTCTGATGACGTTGAAGCAGGGGAGACGCTGGACGCTGTCAGAAAACTGCTTTCGAAGATGGGATATGGCAGACAGCTCAGATCGATCAATTTCGGGCAGAATTATGTTAACTCGTCAAAAAATCTGTCTCCAGATACTGTACGCCTTATATATGGAGAGAATCTGGTGGAGAGTGTGTCCAAGCTTGAGCGGTATGCTGAGTGCCAGTTCAAGTATTTCCTGACATACGGACTTTCGCTCAGAGAGAGGGAGACATACAGGATAGGCGCTGCAAATGTTGGTAATATACTTCACAGAACCATGGAGAAGATATTCTCATTTGTCAGGATGTTCAGGGACAACGACTGGGTACATCTGGACGAGGCGGAGCTGGAACAGAAGGCGGTGGAATTTGCAAATGAATCTGCGGAGGATGAAGCCGGGCTGTACTTTGAGGATTCTTCAAGAGCGGCATACATGAAAAAGCTTCTGGCGGATGTTGCGTCGAGGACAGCCAGGACGCTCCGCACATTTATCAGATGTGGGGAGATGGACCCGGAGAATTTTGAGCGGCGGTTCAACACATCGGAAAATGCAGACAACATAGACAGATATATATTCAATCTTCCAAATGGACTCACGATGAGCCTCAAGGGAGTTATAGACAGAATAGATGAATTTACGGATGACAGGGATGCTTATTTCAAGATCATAGATTACAAGTCATCTGATAAGAAGCTGGATATAGACAAGGTGCTCGGAGGACTCCAGATGCAGCTCGTGACATACGGCGCCATAGCCTGCGAGCTTGAAAAGCGCAGGATGGCACAGCTTGGAAGACCTGGTGGTATACATGTGGGCGGACTTCTGTATTATACCTTTGACAATCCGGCATGTGACGTGACGGCAATGGGAGATAAGATCAGATACACCGATGACGGCATGGGATTTGCGGCCGATGACGAGGTGTTCGGGGGAGTGCTTGTGGACACCTTCGAGAAGAAGATACTTGAGGAGTCCAGATATTCAGGCCTGTACAATGGAGATAACAGGGCGCTGAAGGTCATGGACAACAGCTCAGCGACACTCAAGAACGGACAGAGCCTTGAGGAGACTCTTATAACAGATCTCATGGAGGCGAACCGCAGGAACATAGAGAGGCTTGCCGGCAGTATAGCCGAGGGAAGCATCGAGATAAATCCGGTCAATGAGGGCAAGGCAAATGCGTGCAAATACTGTGATTTTAAGGGCATATGTGCATTTGACAGCAAGTATTCAGGCAATTCATACTCCAGGATCTATAGGGGCGAGGCGGAAAATTACAACCGCAAAGCTGAGGATATAAAGAATATCAAGACTGAATACAAGAAGGTCAGGGGCGATATGGAGAAGGCCGTTAAGTCATGTGACAGCGCCCGGAAAAAGTATGAGGATGCAAAGAAGAAGGTAGATGACCGCGGCGATAAGGCAACACAGAAGATGAGGGATACTCTCGAGAGCACCGGCAGGAAGCTTGCGGAGGAGAGGGTGCATCTTGAGGAGCTGAGGGAACTGTCTGAACAGATAGTGAAGAGAGCTGCTGAGTTCGATATAGAGATAAGTGAGGAATGATGACATGGGAAAAGATATGAAGACTGACAATGGAATAAAGTGGACAGACCAGCAGGCGCATGTCATCGACACAAGGCATGGCAATCTTCTTGTATCTGCAGCGGCGGGGTCAGGTAAGACGGCGGTGCTCGTGGAGCGTATCATAGAGATGGTGGCCGGAAGAAATTCGCGTGGTGACAGAATAGAGGGAAGCGAGCCGGTATCTGTGGATGAGCTTCTTGTCGTTACATTTACAAATGCGGCAGCGGCCCAGATGAAGGAGAAGATAGGACAGGCACTGCAGAAAAAGATAGATGAGATGATGGCGAAGGGCGAATATGACGAGCATCTTATAAAGCAGATGACATTGATCAACCATGCTGACATCTGCACCATAGACAGCTTTTGCCTTAGGATAGTGAAGGAATACTTTGCGAGGGTGGAGCTCGACTGTGCATTTGGCATAGCGGACGACACGGAGATGAAGATCATAAAGCACGACGTGATGGATCAGGTCATGGAGATGTGCTATGAGGATGAATCGGTCGTGCCCGGTTTCGACAGGCTGATAATGACGTTTGCGAGAAATGAGAGTGACAGTGCCGTGCCGGATATCGTTGAGAGGATAATAAAGGTTATATCCAGCTATCCGGAGCCGAAGAAATGGCTTGCGCAGGCGGCGGATGCCATGAAATTTGCCGTGGATACATCATCCACTGAGGAGGAGAAGAGAAGAGAAGTCATGGGGCTTCCGATGGTCAGAACATTTGCGGACAGGGTGTACATGATGCTCAGAACTGCGGATGATATGGTCAGGGAGTGCCAGAAATATGCAACGGAGGCGTATGGCCTTGAGGCGTACGGACTCCGTGTGGATAAGGATGTTGAGCTGATAACACACATGCTCAGAAGCTGTGGCGGGGAAGACGACCTGCATGTTGACCTGTTTGAACTCAGAGATATATACAGATCGTCATTGAGACCGGAGGGACTCAAGATGGAGAAGGATGCCCAGGGCCGGAGTATATGCTATGCATTTGACAGATTTGTGAACCCGGGCGGTGGAGCTGACCCGGAGAAGAAGGAATTTGTCAAATCAAGGCGGGATGTGTATAAGTCGATCATAGACGACATAGTTTCGGTCGTCCTGGATGTGGATGACATTCTGAGGCAGGCAGCCATGACTGAGCCAGTGATATCATCACTTTTGAAGCTCACTGAGCTTTATATGGATGAGCTGATGAAGGTCAAGATGGACAAGAATATGTTCGAGTTCCACGACATAGAGGAGTTCGCGTTCAGGATACTTTGCGATGGAATAGAGGATGACAGGGCTGTCCCTTCAGAGATTGGAAAGGAAGTCTCAAGGCGGTACAGGGAGATACTTATAGATGAGTATCAGGACAGTAACTTTCTGCAGGAATATATTCTGGCAAGTGTGTCGGGACACGGTGAGGATATCCACAACACATTCATGGTCGGCGATGTTAAGCAGAGCATATACAGATTCAGAATGGCGAGACCGGATCTGTTCATAGAGAAGTATGACAGCTACCGCAGGCTGGGTGATGCTGACATAGCGGACCCGGACATAGATGGCAACAGCATACTGCTGACCAGAAACTTTCGAAGTGAGATAAATGTGTTAAAGACGGTGAACTCAATATTTGCCCAGCTCATGAGGCGAGAGATAGGAGACATAGAGTACGATGAGGGCGCAAAGCTCAATTCCAGATTTGCCATAAGTGACGGAGAAGGGATGACGGAGCCGGATGACGTGGATCATGGCCCTGTATCAGAGTTCATACTCATAGACAACAATATGAGAGAAGCGGATGTATCTGAGGAGTATGGCAATCCTGAGGTTGAGGCGAATTATATCGCCGGTAAGATACGTGATATTGTTGACGGAAGTGAACCTCTGTATGTTGGAAGTGGTGCTGACAGGAGACCTGTCAGATATAAGGATATCGTCATACTGCTTAGAAGTGTGTCCACAGCATCCACCATATTTGACAGGGTATTTCAGGAGAAGGGCATACCTCTGTATATTGAGAGTGAGAGTGGCTACTTTGATGCTGCTGAGATACGGACACTGGTCAGCATGCTCTCCATAGTTGATAACAGCTACGTGGATTACGACCTGGCTGCTGTCTTAAGGTCGCCACTGGTGGGCCTTGATGAGGAGGAGCTTGCGGTTATAGTGGGTGAATACCGCAGCAGATACGAGAAGAACGGCACGGACTGGAACGCCAGACTTTATGACAAGGTCATAGATTATATGGACACCCATGTGGGCGAGAAAAAACACGCTGTGGACAGACTGTGGGAATTCCTCCGCATGCTTGACTATCTCAAGAAGAATAAAAATTATATGTCCATAAGCGACATAATAAGATACGTGCTGGACACCACCGGATTTTACTGGTTTGTCGGTGCCAGACCGATGGGAAGAAGACGCCAGGCGAATATCGACATGCTCATCAAGAAGGCGGATGATTTCGAGGAGAACAGCAAGGGCGTGTTCAACTTCATCCGATATGTTGATGAGCTCAAGACAAATGATCTGGATTTTGCAGAGGCTGATGTGGTCAGTGAGAATGAGGACGTCGTCCGAGTCATGACCATGCACAAGAGCAAGGGACTGGAGTTCCCTGTTGTATTTGTGTCTGGGCTCGGCAAGGAGTTTAATCTGATGGACACCAGATCAAATGTGCTTGTCCACCAGGATCATTATCTGGCGTGCGACCAGGTCGACCTCAGAACAAGAGCCAGAAGAATGACATTTTTCAAGCGGATAATGAGTAAGAATATCGTTGCGGAGACCTATGCCGAGGAGATGAGAGTACTGTATGTGGCGTTAACCAGGGCAAAGGAAAAGTTGTACATGACCGGGTGCGTGAAGGATGCAGATAAATTCAAGGCAGCCTGTGATATGTATATAATCGGAGACAGGATGAATTATGCATCTATCATGAAAGCAAATGGCTATGCCGCCTGGATATATACCGCGCTCAGGTATGTGGGAGAGTGCGATCATGTGAAGAGCATCGAGGTGGAGGCCGACAGCTTTATGTCTTCTGAGACTGATCAGGATGAAGCAGAAAATATGACAGTGGAAGCCTCTGAAGCGAAGCTCGACAAAGAACTGTATGACCATGTGAAGAACGGACTGGAATTCAGGTATGGCTACAGACATTCGGGGCTTAAGAGTAAGATGTCCATAACCGAGATAAAAAGACTTCAGGCGCACGGTGAGGATGCCATTACACCGGATATCCTAACCAGCAGGGAGTACAGTGCCAGAAGTGAGGTCCCAATCCCAGCATTCATGAGTGAGGAGAGGATAGTCCATGGAAATGAGATAGGAAACATTTATCACAAGATCATGGAGCTTGCAGACTTCTCAGGGAAAACTATTGCGGATGCGGAGAAGGATGTCGACAGAGTGTTTGAGCTTGGGTTATTTGATGAGCTGTACAGAGAGCGGATAAGACCAAAGAAGATATATAAGATGATACACAGTGAGATAGGACAGCGCATGGCGGCTGCGGGCAAGTCGGACAGACTGTACCGTGAGAGACAGTTCTACATGATGATGGAGCCCGGAGAAATAATGAGCTCACTTAAGGACTGCGGAGACGAGACGATAGTTGTACAGGGAATCATAGATGCCTACTTCGAGGAGGATGGCGGCATAGTTCTTCTGGATTACAAGACAGACAGCGTGAATGATGCGTCGGAGCTGGTTAAGAGATACCATGTCCAGCTCGACAAATACGCCGATGTGCTTGAACAGCTCACCGGCATGAAGGTTAAGGAGAAGGTCATATATTCATTCTGTCTTGATACAACGGTAAACTTGTAAACCGTACGCTGAATTGATATAATAAGACCGGGTATGCAAAAACGATATAGTGATGAAAGGACATGCGCATGATAATAGCGGAGAATCTTAAGAAGGTGTATGGCGGAGACATTGTATCAGTTGATGATCTCAGTTTCCATATACACAAGGGTGAGATAGTAGGATTTGTTGGACAGAATGGTGCGGGTAAGACAACTACCATCAAGATGCTGACAGGTATACTTATGCCGACGGAGGGCAGAGTAAAGATAAATGGTTTCGATATGAGAGAAAAGCCAATGGAGGCCAAGCAGTCCATGGGTTATATAGCCGACAATCCTGATATATTTCTCAGACTTACGGGACTTGAGTATGTCAATTTCATCGCTGATATATATGGAGTATCGACCACCGAGAGAAAGCAGAGGATAGAGCAGATGGCTGAGCGCTTTGGTATGGAGGACAGCCTGAACAGACAGATGGTCAGCTATTCCCACGGTATGCGCCAGAAGATGATGGTCATAGCTGCGCTTGTGCACAATCCACCTGTATGGATACTCGACGAGCCTATGACGGGACTTGATCCGAATGCGGCATATGAGCTCAAGAAGATGATGCGTGAACATGCCGACGCAGGAAACTGTGTATTCTTTTCAACACATGTTCTCGAGGTTGCAGAGAAGCTCTGCGACAAGATAATCATGATAAGAAAGGGAAAGGATATATACCAGGGAACTCTGGATGAGCTTGAGACACAGCACAGGAACAAATCTCTTGAAGAGATATTTGTGGAGATGACGCATGAAGAATTTTAGGATATTGCTCAGTATGATAAGCAGGAATAATGATATGGAGATGCCGGAGCACGGGGACAAGGCAAAGGCATATAAGGTCATGGGAATCATCGCCATGTGCTGTATCATGATCCCGTGCTGTATTGTTGTGGGATTTATAGTTTACATAATGACTGCCGCACTCATGGAGGCGGGAGGCTGTACAGAGGGACTCAACCTCGTTATCCAGCTCATGTCGGTGTTCGGCGTTATATTCAGTATAATGGTCATATTCAATCTGCTTTATTTTTCATCTGATCTTGATCATTTACTGCCGCTGCCTGTGAAACCGGCAGAGCTTGTGGCCGCCAAGTTTACACACGCATATTTTGCCGAGAGCGTCATGGAGTTTATGGTTCTCTTCTGTGGATTTATCGGTTACTTTGTAGCCGCAGAGATAAAGCCGGTATCCGTGATAACCTCATTACTTGGAGTATTTTTACTTCCGGTTCTGCCGCTGGTGTACTGTGGTATATTTGCACTGATAGTCATGGCGTTTTTCAGCAGACTCAAACTGCTCAGAAATGTGGACTTCATGGTGGGACTTGCGGTTGTAGTGTTTGCAGGCCTTTTCATATGGTCATTTGCACAGATGGACTCTGTGAATATAAATAATTACATAGACAGTCTTAAAAATGGTGACAATATATTCATAAAGGTAATGAACAATATATTTTTCACGGTTCCGCTGTTCCTGAAGGCATTGGGCAGTAACAACATCGTGTATATGTTGCTCTTTGTGCTTGTGAACGCTTCCTGTGTGGCACTTCTGTTTTTCCTTGGAAATCTGCTGTACCTCAGGGGCGTATACCTTGTGTCATCCACCGGAAGGTCGGGACGCCGCCAGAAGGATGTTGTCGGGCTGCAGAACTTTGCCATAAAGACACCGTTCAGATCATATATGGCAAAGGAGATAAAGACACTGGTGAGGACTCCGGCATACAGGAAGTATTGCGTTGTGGTCAACCTGATATGGCCGATACTCGTTGTGGCATTGTTCAATATACCTGCAACTGCGGATTCGATCAGGGCATTCAGAGACACATTTGGAAGAGGGCTTTTCCTGGCTGACATGGTCATGCTGGTTGCGGTCATCGCCCTGGCATTCTTTGCAACAGCGATGAACAGTATCGCATCCACGGCGTTCACCAGAGAGGGAAGCCATATATCATTTATAAAGCACATCCCGATGACATATGATCTCCAGATCCGCGCAAAGGTCTGGGTTAGCATGCTGTTCAGCGGAGTTACGATCGCGGTTACCACGGTTATCCTCTGCATATATATGGAGTGTAGTGTTATAGACAGTGTGTATTATGTTGTGCTGGGAATCCTCGGCTCGGGCATTTGCACATACACAGGTGTGCTTCTCGATTCAACACATCCGAAGCTTGACTGGGAGGATGAATACGGTGCGCTCAGAGGCAATCTGAATGCATTCTTTAATATGGCTATTGCAATTGTTATAGCAATTGTTTTGTGTGTGGCAGGATATCTTGTTTTCAAGTTTACAATGATCCCGTCATATGCAGTATATATTATTTTCTTTATAATAATGGGAGCTATACTCGTTATCCTGCGCAGTATTACTATGCGCAGGAGTGCGTGGAATATAGACACTGATGTGTACAGTTATTAACAGGAGGCAATGAAAATGGCACAGAAAAATGCGTGGAACAAATACAAGAAGGATGAGATAAAGGAGCTGGAGAGCCTGTGTAAGGACTACAGGGAATTCCTTGACAATGGCAAGACAGAGAGAGAATGCGTTAAAGAGATCGTCAGACAGGCAGAGGATCACGGCTACAGAGATCTGAAGAAGATCATTAAGAACAAGGAGAGCCTTGCAGCTGGAGATAAAGTGTATGCCGTGTGGATGAACAAGACGGTCGCCATGTTCAATATAGGAAAGAAGAAGCTTGAGAAGGGCATGAACATACTCGGTGCACACATTGATTCCCCTCGAATGGATGTGAAGCAGAATCCGCTTTATGAGAAGGGCGGATTTGCATATCTCGACACTCACTATTACGGCGGAATCAAGAAGTATCAGTGGGTAACACTCCCACTTGCCATACACGGTGTTGTTGCAAAGACAAATGGTGACGTTATGACAGTGAACATAGGAGAGGACAAGAATGATCCGGTATTCTGTGTTACAGATCTTCTCATACATCTCTCTCAGGAGCAGCTCAAGAAGAGAGCGGATTCAGTGATAGAGGGAGAGCAGCTTGACATACTGTTTGCAAGCAGACCGCTTGAGGGCAAGGAGAAGGAGGCTGTAAAGGAAGCTGTACTTGCGCTCCTTGAGAAGAAGTACGATATGAAGGAGGAGGATTTCCTCTCAGCAGAGCTCGAGATCGTTCCTGCAGGAAAGGCAAGGAACTGCGGTATAGACGAGAGTATGATCATGGCATATGGCCAGGACGACAGAGTGTGTGCATACACATCCCTTGTCGCCATGCTTGAGGCTGACGATCCGGAGAAGACGACCTGCTGTCTGCTCACTGACAAGGAGGAGATAGGAAGTGTTGGAGCAACAGGAATGCAGTCACACTTCTTTGAGAATACTGTAGCTGAGATCATGAACGCCATGGGTGGCTTCTCAGAGATCTCACTCAGAAGATGTCTTGCATCGTCAAGGATGCTGTCATCGGATGTATCTGCGGGCTTTGATCCTACATTTGAGTCAGCATTTGACAAGAAGAATGCGGCTATCTTCGGTGAAGGAATGGTATTTAACAAGTTCACAGGATCAAGAGGAAAGTCAGGATCAAATGACGCAAATGCAGAATACATGGCGGCTATAAGAAAGATCATGGATGATGCGGAGATCACATACCAGACAGCCGAGCTCGGCAAGGTAGATGTCGGTGGCGGCGGAACCATCGCATATATACTTTCACTGTATGGTATGGAGGTAATAGACTGTGGCGTGGCTGTACTCAACATGCATGCACCATGGGAAGTGACATCCAAGGCAGATATATATGAGACCAAGAAAGGATATGTTGCATTCCTCAAAGAGGCGTAGGAGCGGACATATCTTCGGAGGAAAAAATGAGAGATCATCAAAAGAAACTTATCATATACGTGATAATACTTGCCGTGGCGACAGTGATGTGGCCACGGCTTAGTGTGTTTGCAGATGAGGATTTTACATCAAATTATAACCAGAGGACATTCTCCGATACCGATGGGTTTGACAGTGGAGAGGCAAATTGTGTGTGCCAGTCTGTGAGTGGATACATATGGATAGGTACGGACAACGGACTTTACAGGTATGACGGAAGTGAATTTACACTGTTCTCACTGGACGGTGACGAGGATGCCACGAAATATTCGATCAACTGTATTTATCTCACAAGTGATGAGAAGCTGTATGTTGGAACGGACAACTATGGACTCTACATGTATGATAACGGAACCTTTCAGAGAGTTTCCGAGATGTACAATCTGGGTGTGTCGACCATCAACGCCATGTACGAGGACGATAACAAGAATCTGTGGATAGCGGCCTCGTCGGGAATATTTCGTCTGTCATCTGACGGTGCGGAAGCTCTGGCTGATGATGTCGTGTCAGGACTCAGCGTGGGAAATATATCAGGACATGGGGACTATGTGTATGCAATAGCCAATAATGATATTTTGATAACCGTTGATCCTGAAAGACATGTCTCCATAACCAACAAGTCAGAGTACAGGGTCGACGATATAAACTCACTGTATGTTGACGAGAATGGCAACAGGTATTATGGATCCGCCGGATACAGCATCCTTAAGATAGGAACAGACGGCAAGAATGAGATCATCAACACGGGCAACCTTCACGGAATCAACAAGATATATTCGGATGGCGACAACATCTGGGCGCTTGCCGATGACGGTGTTGGATATATCTCATCAAAGGGTAATGTGACAGCCATCGGGGGACTGAGCTTTAACGAGTCGATGAGCGATATGATCATAGACTTTGAGGGCAATTACTGGTTTACGTCATACAGAAAAGGTATTCTTCAGTTGGAGAGGAGCAAGTTCCAGAATGTCACCATGAAGTACGGCATAGACAGCTCCATCGTGAACTGTGTGACGAGCTACAATGGCAACACGTTTATAGGAACTGATGAAGGTCTGTATATCGTAGATTCAAATGGCAAGCTTGTGATGAGTGCGGACAATGAGCTCGTATCAAAGCTCAGCGGTATAAGTATACGAGATCTGTATGTGGATTCGGACGATCATCTGTGGATAGCTACATATAAGATATATGGTGTAATAAAGGTGAGCCGAAACTGGCAGTACAAGAGCTACAGCCGTGGAGAGTCATCACTCATAAGCAATGCCGTGAACTGTATAACTGAGATAAAGCCGGGAACGGTGGCGGTTGGAACAGAGAACGGTATATCTGTGATAGAGGGCGATGATGTCGTAAAGAGCATATCGAGACTGGATGGACTTGATAACCCTGACATAATCAGCCTGTACGCAGACGAGACCGGCGAGCTGTATGCCGGTTCCAACGGCGCTGGCGTGTTTATAGTTGACACGGATTATACTGTCGGCAAGATGAAGCTGGATGATACCCAGAAGATGAGCGTTGTGTCAAGTATGGTCCGCGGAAGCAGCGGTTTGTGGATAGGAACGGACAATGGTCTGTATTATCAGGAGGGAACCGTCAGACAGGTCACCACCGTGGATAACACCAACGGTATATACGATCTCATAATGGACGATCAGGGATACCTGTGGATGTTTGGTTCCAGAGGTTTATACAGATATTATGAGAAGGATATACTGAGCAATGCCTCACCTGAATATATAAGCTTTACGAAGAACGACGGAATAATATCCAACATAACAGAGAAATCAACCAACTATGTGTCAAAGACAGGCGTTGTGTATGTGTGCTGCGATGAAGGGCTGTGCAGGATAAATCTCAATTCAGAGTATGTGAACGAGGTAGCTCCTAGGGTTCGTATTGCCTCCATAGAGGTGGATGGAACTGAGCATCAGTTCTCAGATCTGGACGGACAGATAGATGTGCCGAAGAACACCAACAGAATAACTATCAAGTTCTCAGTCCTTAGTTATGTAAACCGTGCTGACATATCAGTGGAGTATTACCTTGAGGGCTTTGAGAGCGAGAAGAGAACACTCACGGGAACTGACAAGATGGAGGTCGAGTACACCAATCTTGAGGGAGGTACTTACCGTTTTATGTTAACTGCAAAAAATGCGGACGGCGTGGAGTGTGAACAGCCGCTTACATTTGTCATAGACAAGGAACTTGGTTTTTTCGAGACGAATCTGGCAAAGATGCTCCTTGTGATATTTATAGTTCTTCTTATCTTAGTGGGAATAGCTGTTGCGAGAAGTATCTTCAAGCTTCTCAGAAGACAGAACGAGCAGGTGGAAGAGCTCAGCAAGAAGAGTGAGGAGGCGGAGAAGTCAAATCAGGCAAAGAATGATTATGTAAACTATCTTAATCATGAGATAAGGACTCCACTCAATAACATAATCGCCATCTCAGAGCTTGCCATGAGAAACTGTCAGGATACCCAGAGTGATGAGTATGCACAGTACGGTGCCATGTATGCTGCGGGAAGAGAGATACTCGATATGTCCGATGGAATATCGAAGCTTTCAAACCTCAAGGACGACATCATAGAGCCGGAGTACAAGCAGTATTTTGCCTCGGATCTCATAGATGAGCTCTCCGACGAATTCAAGTCAATGGTGAACAGTGATCTCATCGATCTCAAGGTCAGCATTGAGGACAAGATACCGAACGGACTCATAGGAGATATGACGGCGGTGAGAGAGATTCTTGAGAACATATTTGCATGGTCCGCAAATACTACAAAAGAGGGCTATATAAGCATAGACATTGACTGGCGTATAGCCAGAAGAGCTGACGAGGATGTAGATGAGGCGGAGGCCGAGGATTACACAGTCAGTGAATTCTCGGAGCTCATAGAGGAACCGGAGACTGAGATATCCCGAATATTTGACAGGGATCACGATGAGATATATCTGGACTTCAAGATATCGGATACAGGACTTGGAGTTAAGGAAGAGAGACTTGGAACATTGTTTGAGCTGGATGACTCCTATGAGAGATCAGATATAGGAATGTTCAGAGTCAGTCTTGGCCTTGCCATAGCCAAGGAGCTTGTGCGTATGCTGGATGGAAGCATCAGCGCAGAGAGCATATATGGCGCAGGAACGACCATACGCTTCAGCATCAAGCAGTCAGTGTTTGATTATAGTTATGTCAACTACAATGAGAGAAAGCGCAAGGAGATGGCGAGAAGAAATGCCAATTCACATCTGTGGCTGCCGGATGCCCGCATACTTATAGTGGACGACTCAGAGCTTGCATTACAGGTGGAGAAGACCATATTTGATACATATGGTCTGGCGTGCGACACAGCCACATCGGGATTTGATGCACTTGATAAGGTCATGGTGGAGAATTACGATATGGTATTTATCGACACCGTTATGCCTGTCATGGATGGACTGGATACCGTCAGGGAGATGAGAAATCTTGACGGTGAGGAGTACAAGAAGATGCCTATCATTGCGCTGTCCGCCAATACGGTCGAGACATCCAGAGAGGAGATACTCACATCGGGCTTCAACGATGTCATAGTTAAGCCGATAGAGCTCGATCAGGCAGAATCCATGCTGAGGACTTATATATCGGAGGACAAGATAAAGGAGAGAGACACAGAGCTTTCCCAGTCCGATGATGACATCAACTATATGGAGGATGCAGTCCTGCTTGGAAGATTTGTGTCCGTGGAAGATTCCGTCAAAGCCATGGGTGGAAGCTTCAGAACCTTTAACACATTTGTCAGAAATTACAGGGATGAGTACCGGGAAGAGGTACAGCAGCTCAGAAAATATATAGACGACGATGTGAGAAAGTACAAAAATATAATCCATGACATCAAGAGCAGCAGTGCAAATATCGGGGCTTACGGAATCGAGCGCAAGGCGGCCAACCTGGAGTCTGCGATAAATATCGGAAACCAGCAGTATGCCCGCGATAATACCCGCGATTTTATAGCTATGATGAACGACTTCTTCAAGCAGATAGACAAGTACATGTCAAAGATAAATCATGTGGAGGAGCCTGCTGAGAAGGAAGTCCGGGATGGAATAAACAAGAGCAAGCTCAAGGAGCTCAGGGCATTCTTGAGAGCGGGGGACCGCGAACCTGTGGAGGACCTTATACGTGATATTGACAGGTACTCCTACGGAGATATAGACACAGAGTTCTTCACTGCACTTAAGGAGTATGTGGGAACCGGAGATTACCAGACCTCCAGTGAGATGATAGACCAGTATCTCAACAGTATCTAACATTATATAAAGTGCGCAGGCAAAATAAGCCTGCGCTGCAATATAAATAAACAAGAAAAGAGGAAATGAAAAATGAGAGTAGCAATTATCATGGGATCAACAAGTGATCTGCCAAAGGTTGAGCCGGCAGTATCAATTCTTAAGAATTACGGTGTGGAGGTCGATGTGAGATGCCTTTCAGCACACAGAGCACACGCAGGACTTTCAGAATTCATCGAGGAAGCTAACAATAACGGAACAGAGGTCATAATCGCGGCTGCAGGAATGGCGGCAGCACTCCCTGGAGTTGTGGCATCACAGACAGTTCTCCCTGTTATTGGAGTACCTCTCTCAGGCGCAACTCTTGATGGAATGGATGCACTTCTTTCTATCGTTCAGATGCCTTCAGGAATCCCTGTTGCAACAGTTGCGATAAACGGAAGCAAGAATGCTGCATATCTTGCCCTTCAGATAATCGGTGTCAACAACGAGGCAGTCAGATTAAAGCTTCAGGATGAGCGTAGAGACATGGAAAAGGCTGCCATGAAAGCTAACGAAGAAGTAATAGAAAAGTTTAAGTACTAACTTTACAATTAAAAAGTGGAATGTTAGTATGTTGGATGGATGGTATTCGAAAGAAGCTGTACCTGAATCATGCTTCCACAGGAAGCGCATACACGGATACTGACAACAGATTTAAGCAGGTGATTGTATGAGGATTGGATTTATTGGAGCTGGAAAAGTCGGATTCACATTTGGCAGGTATATCGCAGAGAAGAGAGAGCTTGTCAGAGAGAAAACGGATGGAGCATTGTGCCTGGAGGTTGGTGGATATTTTAGCGCCAGCAGACAGAGTGCGGAGCTTGCAGCAGAGTTTACCGAGACCTGTGTGTACGACAGCCTGGAGCAGCTGTGTGAGTATAGTGAAATTATTTTTCTCACCGTTCCTGACGGACAGATAGGAGAGGTGTGGAAGAGTATAAAGGATCTTGACATTCGTGGCAGGATCATTTGTCACGCCAGTGGGGCGATGACATCAGATATTTTCTCAGGTATAACAGAGGCGGGAGCCTTTGGTTATTCGATTCATCCTATGTATGCAATAAGTTCAAAGTACGAATCCTATAAAGAACTGGACAATTCATTTTTTACAGTTGAGGGAGATGACAGATATGTCGATAAGGTATGTTCTGTCATAAGAGCCCTCGGCAATAGCTGTGTGCGCATTGATGGTACCGACAAGGTGAAGTATCACGGCGCTGCGGTGTTTGCAAGCAATCTGGTAACAGGGCTGCTGGCGGTTTCACAGGAGCTTCTGACACAGTGCGGCTTCTCGGCGGAGGAGGCACAGAGGGCTATAGTGCCTTTGTTCCTCGGCAATGCGAAAGCTGCGGCTGACAGGGGAACGGTTGACAGCCTGACAGGGCCTGTTGAGAGATGCGATACAGAAACTGTGAGAAAGCATCTGAATGCATTGAGCGGAGATGAACGGAGCGCATATGCTGCGGTGTCCAGATGCCTTGTGCCGGTGGCAGAGAGAAAGCACCCGGACAGAGATTATAGCGGTTTGATACGTCTACTGAACGGAATAGGAGAATTTAATTATGAAGAACACGACGGCAACACTCAGGCAGATGAAGGGAACGGACAAGAAGATATCCATGATCACAGCGTATGATTACACCATGGCGAAGATCGTGGATGAGTCAGGAGTCAACACTATTCTTGTTGGAGATTCCCTGGGCAACACTATCCTCGGATATGAGGACACGATCTCTGTAACTGTTGATGATATGATACATCACAGTGCAGCGGTGGCAAGGGGCGCAAAGAATGCTCTTGTTATCACAGATATGCCATTTATGTCCTATCAGACAAGCGTGTATGACGCGGTTGTCAATGCCGGAAGGATCATGAAGGAAGGACGTGCCGGAGCGGTGAAGCTTGAGGGCGGTCAGGACATGTGTCCGCAGATAAGCGCCATAGTCAAGGCGAGCATACCTGTATGTGCACATCTTGGACTCACACCACAGTCCATCAACGCATTTGGCGGATTCAAGGTGCAGGGCAAGACAGAGGCTGCAGCTAAGAAGCTCATAGAGGATGCAAAGGCTGTTGAGGAGGCAGGCGCATTCATGCTCGTAATGGAGTGCGTACCGGAGAAGCTTGCGAAGATAGTCACAGAGACAGTAAGCATCCCTACCATAGGAATAGGCGCAGGCCGTTACTGCGATGGACAGGTGCTTGTAAATCAGGATATGTTTGGCATGTATTCAGACTTTGTTCCAAAGTTCGTAAAGCAGTTTGCAAATGTGGGCGATGTTATGAGAGGTGCGGTTAAGGCTTATATCGATGAGATAAATGCCGGAACATTCCCGGGCCCTGAGCACACATACAAGATAGACGATGAAGTAATAGAGAAGTTATACTAAAGGAGAAAACGATCATGGTAATTTTAAAGAAGATAGATGAGGTAAGAGCGCAGGTTAAAGAGTGGAAGAAGCAGGGACTTACAGTTGGTCTTGTTCCTACAATGGGTTATCTTCACGAGGGACATCAGAGTCTTATCAAGAAGTCAGTGGAGCAGAACGACAGAACAGTTGTAAGCGTATTTGTAAATCCTATACAGTTTGGACCAAACGAGGATCTTGAGAGCTATCCAAGAGATCTTGAGGCTGATGCAAAGCTCTGTGAGAGCACAGGTGCAGACATCATATTCAATCCGGAGCCTGAGGAGATGTACGCAGACGGCTTCGTGTCATTCATCAACATGACAGGACTTCCAAATGCACTCTGCGGACTTACACGTCCAATACATTTCAAGGGTGTATGTACAGTTGTAGGAAAGCTCTTCAATATAGTTACACCTGACAGAGCATACTTTGGACAGAAGGATGCCCAGCAGCTTGCCATCATCATGAGAATGGTCAAGGATCTGAACTTTGATATAGAGATAGTCGGCTGTCCGATCATAAGAGAGGCGGACGGACTGGCAAAGAGCTCAAGAAACATCTACCTCACACCAGAGGAGAGAAAGGCTGCAGTAGTTCTCAGCAAGGCCGTAAAGCTTGGTCAGGACATGATAGCTGACGGAGAGAGAGACGCAGCGAAGATCGTTGGTGAGATGAAGAAGCTCATCTCTGCTGAACCGCTTGCAACTATCGACTATGTAGAGATGGTCAACATGGATACCATGCAGTCCATAGAGAAGGCAGAAGGACATGTACTCTGTGCAATGGCAGTCAAGTTCGGCAAGGCGAGACTGATTGACAACTTTATAGCTGAGTTATAGAATACAGCCTTTGAAGAAAGGATAAAATACACAGTATGTTAAAAGGAAAGACAGTAGTTCTCGGAGTCACAGGAAGCATTGCGGCATATAAGATAGCCAATCTGGCAAGTATGCTGGTGAAAAAGCATGCGGATGTGCATGTCATCATGACGGAGAACGCAACAAACTTTATCAATCCGATCACATTTGAGACGCTCACAGGCAACAAATGCCTGGTCGATACATTTGACAGGAATTTCCAGTTCAACGTGGAGCACGTAGCACTGGCAAAGAGGGCGGATGTGTTCATGGTGGCACCTGCGTCGGCCAATATAATCGGCAAGATAGCGGGGGGAATAGCAGACGATATGCTCAGCACAACGATCATGCCGGCAAAATGTCCTAAGATCATAGCACCGGCCATGAATACCGGAATGATAGAGAATCCTATAGTACAGGACAATATAAAGAAGCTTGAGTCATATGGATATGAGATAGTGGAATCCGCAACTGGATACCTTGCATGTGGAGACACAGGCAAGGGCAAGCTCCCTGATGCGGAGGTTCTTCAGGATTATATCCTTAAGGCCATAGCGAAAGAAAAGGATATGGCCGGGGTGAGACTTCTGGTTACGGCAGGCCCTACCCGTGAGGCCATAGACCCGGTCAGATATATAACGAATCACTCCACAGGCAAGATGGGATATGCCATTGCCAGACAGGCCATGCTCAGAGGGGCGGACGTCACCCTGGTCACAGGCAAGGTGGAGATAGAACCGCCGAGATTTGTCAATGTGGTTGACATAACATCGGCTCAGGATATGTACGAGGCTGTCATGGACAGAAGTACAGAGCAGGACGTGATCATCAAGGCAGCTGCGGTGGCTGATTACAGACCTGCAGAGGTGGCAGAACACAAGATCAAGAAGGCTGACGGAGACATGAGCATCAAGCTTTCGAGAACGAAGGATATTCTGCTTGCACTTGGAAATCAGAGAATTGAAAAGGGGATACAGGATCAGATCATCTGCGGATTCTCCATGGAGACGAGGGATCTCATAGAGAATTCAAGGAAGAAGATAGATTCAAAGCATATAGATCTTATTGCGGCAAATAATTTAAAGGTCGCAGGGGCGGGATTTGGTGTTGACACCAATGTTCTCACTCTCATTACAAGGGACAGTATCAGTGAACTTCCGATGATGTCAAAGGAAGAGTGTGCAGACATGCTTCTTGACAGAATAATGGAGATGCGTAAAGCTGCAGACCTGTCCTGACAGGAGTAATATTTTGAAGCAGATAGATAGAAAAAAACTCAGGGCTGTGTGCTCTGTGTTGTTTGTGCTTTATATAATCTGTATCGTTTACTTTCTTATTTTCAGCGATATGTTTGGCAGAGGGGGATATGATGAACGCAGATACAATCTTCACCCTCTGCAGGAAATACAGCGATTTATCACATACGGTGATCAGATGTCGCCAATGAGTGTATTTCTGAATCTTTATGGCAATATAATCGCATTTATACCGTTTGGTATGCTGCTCAGATGGGCGAGAAATAAGAACACGACATTTGTACAGGCTCTGCTGTACTCTCTGGGATTTACACTTGTCATAGAGACGGTGCAGTACATAACCAAACTGGGTGTGTTCGATATCGATGACATCATCATGAATACGCTTGGTGGAGTCATAGGATATTGTATATATTACGTTATAGCAAAACTTATCAGGAGATATCATGCAAAGAAGTAAGGAATTCAAAGTTTCGACACCGGGTCTGCCGACGGACACCATAATTGGATACTTTCTGGGCGGATTTGGCGGAGTGTTTGTGGTCATATCCATCATAAAATCCATACTTACCCAGGGAAAGGTACAGAGGGTGTACGGAGTCCTCATGGTCAGCGCGATGCTGATGGCATTTACAGGCCTGGTATTCTCGGCCATAGGCTACAGGGCGGACAACGGAGGTATAACAAACAAGAAGATGGCGATCATACTTAATGTTATAGTTCTTGGAGCGTCTGTTATATTTTTATTGATGGGATTATAGAAAGGGCATGCGATGAATTATTATAAGAATCTTACAGAAGAATATGATGATATAGAAGAGCGCTATGAGCTTATCATGGAACGTGTGAGACAGATAATCCATGAATCACTGGTAAAGGAGCCGTACAGAGATTATTTCAGTCATGTTGCCGGATTTATAGCTAGAATAGGAGATGTTCTGGAACTGGTAAAAAATGACGCACTGCCAGACAGGAGCCTTGATCAGCTTCAGGCGATGAACCATGGGCTGTACAATGACATACTGGGAGACAACTACAATAGAAGCTATGCAAATTACAGATATATCATGGGTGAGTTTTCAAAGGATTACACCCGTGACAAAGAGGAGATAAAGCGTATCGCCCAGCTTCTGGGATTTGTGTACAACGAGATAAGAGGAATGACAGTGTACGCGTTTGAGGGCAGAGTGGTTGACATAACTTTGTTTGCGGAGCTGTTTGTCCAGATATATTTCATGTTTCAGGATGATTTTTCCGTGAAGGATCTGGAATCCGCTGTGTATTATTTTGAGAACGATTATGCCGAGTTCTGGATCACGTACAGGATAAGAGAGCAGCTTGACCCTGATCTCACATTTGCGACGGATATCATTATGAACAGCGATTTGGGCGATGTCACGTATCTGTACAGATATGGAGAGTATGTTGGAAAAAATGAGATCGACACGGCGATTTTCATGAGTACCCTGCCGGATTCAGAGATAGAGGCCATGGCAAAAACATTCACCGAGGGCTACAGACTGGGATTCGAGGCTGCCGGAATAGATCTCTCGAAGAAGAAAACTGTAAATATCCGATATTTCCTTGGACAGGAGAGGATGATAAGAGCCGCGATACTGCAGTTTGAGCAGATGGGTCTGAGGCCGATATGCTACCGATATGCGGCAAACAGGATCAACAGGAGACTTATACACAGGATAGGTTATTCGTCAAGCGTTCCTAACAGACAGCTCGAGTACGATCACAGGATGGATGAGGCACTCTTCATGGACAAGAAGCTCATGGAGAGAAAGCTGGAGGTGCTTAGACAGGCATACAAGAATATGGCCTATGAGGCTTCAGTATATGCGGGCCCTGCGGTGGTCGAGGTGTTCGGCGAGAACCCATTTGAGCCGGAGAACAGTGAACTGAATCCTGTGCTCGACAAGAAACAGCAGGAGGCTGCGATCTCATACCGCACAATGAGTTCACAGATCGTAAATGAATATATAGCCCAGGATCAGTGCAGCTTCACTATAATAGCATACCCTGTGCCGGAGATCGGAGATAGATACAGAGATATATTCAGGGATACTGTCAGGATCAACACACTGGACAATGATCTGTTCAGGGCGATCCATCAGAGTATGATAGATGAGCTTGATAAGGCTGAACACGTGAGGGTTGTCGGTCAGGGAGCAAATGTGACTGATATGACCGTTATGATGCACGAGATGACAGATCCATCGAAGGAGACCAACTTTGAGAACTGCGTAGCCGATGTGAATATACCTGTTGGAGAGGTGTTCACTTCACCGAAGCTCACCGGAACCCACGGAATATTAAACGTAAGTGAAGTATTCCTGGACGGCCTGAAATATGTGAATCTCAAGCTTACATTTGAGGATGGAAAAATAGCGGACTATACATGTGACAACTATCCGGATACGGAGAAGAATAAGGCGTATATAAAGGAGAATCTTCTGGGCGGAAGGGATACACTTCCTATAGGAGAGTTTGCAATAGGAACAAATACGACAGCATACGTCATGGCAAACAAATATGACATAGTGTATAAACTGCCTATCCTCATAGTTGAGAAGATGGGACCGCATTTTGCTGTGGGAGATACATGCTATAGCTGGAGTGAGGAAAATGTGCTCCACAATCCTGATGGCAAGGAGATCGTGGCAAAGGACAATGAGTGTTCTATTCTGAGAAAAACAGATGTGTCAAAGGCGTATTTCAACTGCCATACAGACATAACAATACCTTACGATGAGATAGGAGGAATATATTCCGTTCATCCGGATGGAACTGAAGTTCCGATCATCGAGAAGGGCAGATTTGTCCTGCCGGGAACAGAGAAGCTCAATGAAGCGCTGGATCAGGCAAAGTAGACCTATAGGACAAAAAGAGACAGATATCTATTTCAGTCGAAATAAATATCTGTCTCTCTTTATGTATATATCTCTGTTCTGGTACTGAAGATTACTTCAGTATGGACATTCTCTTGTATCTCTTGTTTGAGTAAAGTGCCGTGTCTGCCTGTGAGAGTAGATCCTCGATGGTCTGTTCTCCATCACAGACAAATTCAGTAACACCAACGCTCATCTCTATGAAGTATGGCTTGCCACAGGTTGCGTTCAGCTCGGCTGAGAAATCCTTGATCTTGCGCTGCACTTCGGTGACGTAATCGGAGTTGTCTATAAATGCAAAGCATACGAACTCATCGCCGCCTATTCTACCGATGACATCATGTGGACCGAAGCTCTGGGACAGGATGTTCGCGATGTTCTTGAGGGCGAAGTCACCGTCCTTGTGTCCAAATTTGTCATTTACAACTTTCAGTGAATCCATATCAGCGAAGAGAAGTATGGCCTTCATTCCACAGTTTGACGGAATGTTGATATAGTATTCAACCCGCTCCATAAATCCACGTCTGTTATATATACCCGTCAGCTCATCTGATGTCGACAGGTGGTTCAGAAGCTCGTTCTTCTCGTGGATCTCGTTCAGAGACATCCTGAGCTGTTCCTGCGTGATGTTCTGCTCACGGAGCAACGACATATATTTCAGTGCTGCACCGAGCTGCAGGCTGGTGGAATATATGGAACTGAAGTGAGCCACATCTGTGTTGCATATGAACACTCCGTGGTGATCCTCGTTTGTAAATATAGGAACTATGACGGATGTAAAACGCTTGTCATAGTATGTATATTCGTTGTCAAAAATTTCTACAGAAGGAACCCTTCTGGACTCTCCGAAAAGCACCTGACAATTGTTCGGGTTGAAGAAAGCCTGAAGGAAGACTGACTTTGGAACGATCCAGCTTCCCGTGTCTGTGATGCGCACAGGATCGTCGTATGTGTAGATGTAAGCTCCTTCGTAATTCAGCCCCTGAAGCTTGTGGAGGATGGATGTGTATGTCTTGCCAAGATCCTCGCCGTATGTCAGGGTGTCACGGGTTATGTATATTGATGACCAGCCCATCATCTTGTTCTCGTATATCGTGTTGTAAAGCTGATTCGAGATGAAGAGTGATATGGTGTTGGTTATGGTCGTGTTAAGTCTGTTGAACTGGAGACTCTTGGCTGCAGACAATTTACAGCTTGAGAAGATGGAAGCCAGTTCACGGAACATGTATGCTGTTTTCTGGACAGAATAAAAATCGGTCAGGTCAGATTCGAGAATACATTTGAGTTCATCGATGATCTTGTTCTGTGGATACTCCGTATCAATGTCGCTCTTGATCACGGATACTATATCAATGAGTATCCTGTTGTATGCGGACATGACCTTGGAGGCAAAGAAAGAATCTGCGATCTCTCCGAAGAGTCGTCCGTCGAGAATATCGATGATGTCCGGTATGTCAAGATCCAGTAAATGTCTGCCGGCATCTATCAGGTCACTCTCTGTGCACAGGTGACAGCAACAGGACAGTCTGTTTATAAGTCTGGAATCCAGAGTCTCGGATTTCATGTTGCCGGTCTGGGCAAGTCTCACCGCCGCATACACTGCACGGAAACCGAGTTCACAGGAATTGATATTGACTGTGGTGAGGGGGGGATCCATGTTGACGGAAGATGGTGAATCGTCAAAACCGATGACTGACATGGTTTCTCCTATGCGTATTCCTCTGGCTTTGAGCTCTGCGTAACCGCCTATTGCCATGCGATCATTTGCAAATACG
This sequence comes from Coprococcus sp. TF11-13, assembly GCF_003481085.1. NCBI lineage: Bacteria > Bacillati > Bacillota > Clostridia > Lachnospirales > Lachnospiraceae > Coprococcus > Coprococcus sp. TF11-13. Next base: position 249,729 of record NZ_QUKK01000005.1, read on the forward strand.
ATGGCATCGGCATCCGGGTTGACATCCAGAAGCTGTGCAGTCTCCTCCTGACAGTATTCTGCGAAGTCGCCGTGTATTATCATGCGGTCCTCAACGCTGAGTCCGTTCTCAGAGAGAACCTCTCTGTATATCTTGAGTCTGAGATTGCTGTCGGTGTTGTCATCCTTGCCTGCAACAAAGCATATATGCTTTCTCTTGTGTTCTTTTATGAGATGTTCTATGGCATCCCTCATTCCTCTTGAATTGTCTGTTCTGATGCATGGATATCCCGGAAGCTTCTCCTCCAGTGTGAGGATAGGTATTCCATCAAAATGGGAAAGGAAAGAATTCATGTCCTTCTCCGATAACAGAGATGATATAGCTCCGACGGAGATGATAAGTGCGTCCAGACACTCAGGATGTGCATAGTAGAAAATCGAATTATACTGGTAATCATACAGTTGATTGGCAGGATCATAAAAGGAGGCATTCAGAAACATGCCCGGAAATACGATGAGATTGCAGTCAAGTTCCTTTGCTGCGTATTCAGCTCCTTTGCAAACCTCTGTTGCGTAATCGTTATCAATATGACATGTAAAAATACCGATGTTCAATCTGTTGTTGGTCATGCGGGTGCTCCTTTAGTAACTGCTTTTGCTGTAGTATAATCGACTGTTATATATTGCGGATAGCTATAATCACAATATATTGTGATTATACCACACGTTCACCACATTATCAATTTGTAATCATCTCAATCTTTACAAAGTATTCGATATAATCTATAATTTATTGGAATATTTGAAAAGGTGCCGGTGCGCCTTGTACAAAACAGATAACAGGAGGATAAGAAATTGGATTACAAGAATGCCGGAGTAGATATTGAAGCTGGATACAAGTCTGTGGAGCTTATGAAGAAGCACATCAAGACAACCATGAGACCCGAGGTACTTGGCGGAATTGGTGGATTCGCAGGAGCTTTCAGTCTCGCTAAGATCAAGGATATGGAAGAGCCTATACTTCTGTCAGGAACAGATGGATGCGGAACAAAGGTTCAGCTCGCTTATATTATGGATAAGCATGACACCATCGGAATCGACGCAGTGGCAATGTGTGTGAATGATATCGCATGCTCTGGTGGAGAGCCACTTTTCTTCCTTGACTATATAGCATGTGGCAAGAACTATCCTGAGAAGATTGCAACTATAGTAAGCGGCGTTGCAGAGGGATGCAACCAGTCAGGAGCTGCCCTCGTAGGTGGTGAGACAGCAGAACATCCGGGACTTATGCCTGAGGATGAGTACGACCTTGCAGGATTTGCAGTAGGTGTTGTTGAGAAGAAGGAGCTTATTACAGGAGAGAGCATTAAGCCTGGAGATACACTTATAGGTATCGCTTCAAGTGGAGTGCACAGCAACGGTTTCTCACTTGTAAGAAAGGTTTTCGAGATGACAAAGGAATCTCTTGATACATATTACGACGAGCTTGGCAAGACACTCGGTGAGGCACTTATTGAGCCTACAAGAATCTATGTAAAGGCTCTCAAGTCAGTGAAGGATGCAGGCATTACGATCAAGGGATGCAGTCACATCACAGGTGGTGGATTCTATGAGAATATCCCAAGAATGCTTCCAGACGGAGTTCGTGCTCAGGTTAAGAAGGATTCATATGAGGTACCGGCTATATTCAAGCTTCTCGCAAAGAAAGGCGATATAGATGAGCATATGATGTACAACACATACAACATGGGAGTTGGTATGTGTCTTGCTATAGACCCTGCAGACGCAGATAAGACTATTGCAGCTATAGAAGCTGCCGGCGACAAGGCATTTGTTCTCGGTACAGTTGTAGCTGGTGAAAAGGGAGTAGACTTATGCTAAAGGTTGCAGTTCTGGTATCAGGCGGCGGAACCAATCTCCAGGCCATCATAGATGCCATAGATAATAAAGTCATAACAGATACGGAGATAGTTGCGGTCATAAGCAACAATAAGAATGCATTTGCTCTTGAGAGGGCGAAGAAGGCGGGGATAGCAGCGGAGGTCGTAAGCCCTAAGGATTACGCGGACAGAGCTCGATTCAACGAAGCACTTCTCGCAAAGCTTCAGGAGACCGGAGCGGATCTTATAGTTCTCGCAGGATATCTTGTGGTCATACCTGAGATAGTGATAGATGCATATCCGAATAAGATAGTCAACATACACCCATCACTCATACCGGCATTCTGCGGAACAGGCTACTATGGACTTAAAGTTCATGAGGCAGCCCTTGCAAGAGGTGTCAAGGTAGTGGGAGCTACGGTCCATTTTGTAGATAAAGGCACTGACACAGGTCCGATCATCATGCAGAAGGCAGTTGCAGTACAGAATGGTGATACACCGAAAGCTCTGCAGCAGCGTGTGATGGAACAGGCTGAGTGGAAGCTTCTGCCTGCGGTTATAGACAAGATCGCCCATGGCAAAGTACATGTTGAAGATGGAATTGCAGTTGTAGAAGATTAGGAGGAATATCCATGAAAGTATTGGTAGTAGGAAGCGGCGGAAGAGAGCATGCTATAGTTACAAGTATTTCAAAGAGTGATAAAGTATCCAAGATATATTGTGCACCTGGCAACGCAGGTATCGCAGCACTTGCAGAGTGCGTTGATATAGGTGTGATGGATTTTGACAAGCTGGTTGCATTTGCAAAGGATAAGGCAGTCGATCTGGTTGTTGTTGCGCCGGATGATCCGCTTGTTGCAGGTGCGGTCGATGCATTTGAGGCAGCCGGTATCAGAGCATTCGGACCTCGTGCAAATGCAGCGATCATAGAGGGCTCAAAGGCGTTCTCCAAGGATCTCATGAAGAAGTATGGCATACCTACAGCGGCTTATGAGAACTTTACAGATGCCGATTCAGCGCTCAAGTACCTTGAGACAGCCACATTCCCTATAGTTTTAAAGGCTGACGGACTTGCACTCGGCAAGGGTGTTCTCATATGTAATGACCTTGAGGAGGCAAAGGCAGGCGTCAAGGAGATCATGCTTGACAAGCACTTTGGTTCAGCCGGAAATACCATGGTAATAGAGGAGTTCATGACAGGACGTGAGGTATCAGTCCTTTGCTTCTGTGATGGAACAACGATCAAGCCTATGACTTCAGCACAGGATCACAAGAGAGCAAAGGATGGAGATCAGGGACTCAACACAGGCGGAATGGGAACATTCTCCCCAAGTCCTTTCTATACAAAAGAGATAGACGAGTATTGCATGGAGAACATCTACAAGCCAACCATGGCTGCCATGAAGGCAGAGGGCAGAGAGTTCAAGGGAGTTCTGTTCTGCGGACTCATGATGACACCAAATGGTGTTAAGGTTCTCGAGTACAATGCAAGATTTGGCGATCCTGAGGCTCAGGTAGTTCTTCCTCGTATGAAGAATGATATTATCGATGTCATGGAGGCATGTATCGACGGAACACTTGATAAAGTTGATCTTCAGTTTGAGGACAATGCGGCAGTGTGCGTAGTTCTTGCATCAGACGGATACCCTGTATCATATGAGAAGGGCTATCCTATACATGGACTTGAGAAGTTTGACGGTAAGGATGACTACTTTGTATTCCATGCCGGCACAAAGTTTGACGGTGATCAGATCGTGACAAATGGCGGCCGTGTACTCGGTGTTACAGCAAAGGGCAAGGATCTTTTCGAGGCTCGTGCGAATGCATATGCTGCGACAGAGTGGATCACATTTGACAACAAGTACATGAGACATGATATAGGTAAGGCTATAGACGAGCAGTAATCTATAGATATATATTTACGGAAGAGGTTTTGAGAGAATTTGTCTCAAAACCTCTTTTGTATTCCTGTAATATATATGTTATAATGAAGCACGCTGATGCGTGCGTAGGTCATCGCGCTTACGCACGACGACATATGCTATAATGAAGCGCATAAAATCCTAGATTATTTAGATTTGAGGTGGACTGAATGAAATTACCGTACAGCAAAGAATCTGACATAGTTATAAAAGAGGCAAACAGGGTGGCGAGGAAGCTTGGACAGAATTTTGTCGGAAGCGAGCATTTTATCGTTGCACTGGCATCCGTAGCAGATACAACAGCGTACAGTATTCTGAACGAGAATGGTCTGGATATAGTTAAGATCATAGATGCGTTGAAGTATACATTGGAACCCGGTGGAGTAGTCACAGGGGAGAGAGACAAATATACGATGAGCGCAAGAAGGATTCTCGATGACTCACAGTATGAGGCGAGAAGACTCAATTCCCAGGAGGTGGGAACAGAGCATATCCTTCTGGCACTTATAAAGGAGACAGACTGTGTAGCTGTAAAGCTTATGGCATCAGAGAATGTAAATATCCAGAAGGTGTACACAGACATACTTCTGGCCTGTGGAAGCGATGCGAATACGGCAAAGAGAGAATATGCAGCACTGAAAAAGTCGAGAAATAAGAGCAAGACATCCACACCTACACTGGATCAGTATTCCAGAGATCTGACACAGGAAGCACGGATGGGCAATATGGATCCGGTCATCGGACGTACAAAAGAGATAGAGAGAGTCATGCAGATACTCAGCAGACGAATGAAGAACAATCCATGTATGGTCGGAGAGCCGGGTGTTGGAAAGACTGCTGTTGTGGAGGGCATAGCATATCTCATAGCCCACGATGAAGTGCCGGATACTGTAAAGGGTAAAAGGCTCCTTTCGCTTGACCTTTCAAGCATGGTTGCCGGTTCCAAGTACAGAGGAGAGTTTGAGGACAGGATAAAGAAGGTCATCGGAGAGGTCATATCGGATGGCAATATCATATTGTTTGTGGATGAACTTCACACACTCATAGGGGCAGGCGGTGCCGAGGGTGCAATAGATGCGTCCAATATACTGAAGCCGTCCCTGTCACGCGGGGAGATCCAGATGATAGGTGCTACGACTCTGAACGAATATCGGAAGTATATAGAGAAGGATGCGGCCCTTGAGAGAAGATTCCAGCCGGTGTACGTGGATGAGCCTACAAGGGATGAGGCAGTGGAGATACTCAAGGGACTCAGACCATGCTATGAGCAGCATCACAATGTCGATATAAGCGATGATGCGGTTGAAGCTGCGGTGGATCTGTCCATCAGATATATAACAGACAGATTCCTGCCGGACAAAGCCATAGATCTTATGGATGAGGCATGCTCCAGAAAAAGGCTCGGATTCTCATCGGACAGACATAATTATGAGAAGAAAAAGGCTGTGGAGGCTGAGCTTACAACGCTCAACGACGATCTGGAGAAGGCACTCATGGCTGGCAATATAGAGGCGGCGGCAGAGGTGAGCGCGAGACAGAAGGAGATTGCAAAGAAGAATGCAAGAAAGCAGTCTTCCAGCCGGAGAAATATCACAGTTCAGGAGAACGATATTGCGGATGTTGTGTCCGTGTGGACCAAGATCCCTGTGAGCAAGCTCACGGAGAAGGAGTCAAAGAAGCTTGAACGCCTTGAGAGTGAACTTCACAAGAGGGTAGTTGGCCAGGAGGAGGCTGTTACAGCCGTATCACGTGCTATCAAGAGAAGCAGAGTCGGACTTAAGGATCCGAAGAGACCGATGGGATCATTTCTGTTCCTCGGACCTACAGGTGTCGGTAAGACAGAGCTTTCCAAGGCTCTTGCAGATATAGTATTTGGAAGTGAGGATGCCCTGATAAGAGTTGACATGTCGGAGTACATGGAGAAGCACAGCGTGTCCAAGATGATAGGTTCACCTCCGGGTTATGTGGGATTTGAGGAGGGCGGACAGCTCAGTGAGAAGGTCAGGACCAATCCGTATTCTGTTGTGCTGTTTGACGAGATAGAGAAGGCTCACAGCGATGTGTTCAACATTCTCCTTCAGGTACTTGATGACGGACATATAACGGATTCCCAGGGAAGAAAGGTAGATTTCAAGAACACCATCATAATCATGACCTCCAATACAGGGGCACAGGGGATAGTTGACCCTAAGCAGCTTGGATTTGTCACGGTAAGCGATGAGACAAAGGAACATGAGAAGATGAAGAGCAATGTAATGGATGAGCTCAAGAGAACCTTCAAGCCGGAGTTTTTGAACAGAATAGACGACATAATCGTGTTCCATGCCCTGAGCGAGGCAAATGTAAAGGATATAACCGGGCTTATGTTAAAGGAACTTAAGAACCGTGTCCAGACACAGATGGATATTGAGCTTAAGTTCACCGACCATGCAAAGAAATATATCTTTGGAAAAGGCTATGACAAGAAGTATGGAGCAAGACCACTCAAAAGGGCTATCCAGACATATGTGGAGGATGTGCTTGCGGAGGCGATGCTTAGAGGTGATGTCAAAAAAGGTGATACAGTCACAGTGTCAACGAAGAAAAAGAAGGAAGCCGACGGAAAAACCACTGAGAAAATATCACTTACAGCGAAACAAAAGACAGAGGAATGATGTCGGATTAGATATTTGTGATGTGAGCATGATATACAGTAGTGCCAAGTGCGGAAAAATAGCAGTAGAAATTAATATGAAATATTGGTGAAAATGCATAATTTTGTAGAAAAAAAGGATGCATTACTGTATAATGAAAATCACTAACGGATAGTATACAGAGATTATTGATATATATCAGGATATTATTGCGATAGAGTTCAGATCATACAAAAACAACAGGAGGATAAGATCAATGTCAGTAGTAAATGAATTGATAAATGCACAGGGGGAGTCATTGGAATTCGGTAATTATGAGCTTGGAGCAAAGACCAAGAAGGACGGTTTTGAGTTCCAGGGAGATATCTACAAGATAAAGACTTTCAACGAGATCACAAAGCTTGAGAAGAACGGAATGTTCGTATATGAGTCAGTACCGGGAACAGCAGTACATGGTTTCAAGGCTGATGAGAACGATGTTACATTTGTAGTTGAGGGACCAGAGAATGCGTCCATCACACTTGAGCTTGAGCCTGAGACAGAGTACAAGGTTCACGTAGACGATGTATATGTCGGCAAGAACAAGACCAACCTCGGTGGCAAGATGAGCATAAGCGTAGATCTTGAAGAGGGCAGACCAGTCAAGGTTGATGTTAAGAGAGCATTTGACTAATATAGCATACACAGGAGATATTTATGGCAAAAGGAAAACAGGTGTTTTTTTGCCAGGAATGTGGATTCGAATCGACAAAATGGATGGGGCAGTGTCCCGGCTGTAAAGCGTGGAATTCATTTTGCGAGGAGAAAGTGACAGTAGGCGCCAAGAGCCAGTCCGGTAGAAGGGCTGTCGTGGCGCCTACAAGCATTTTGGAGGTGGAGACCACCGACGAGACGCGTTTTACCACAGGAATAGGCGAATTAAACAGAGTATTAGGCGGCGGGATAGTGAGCGGATCCCTTGTGCTGGTGGGAGGAGATCCGGGTATAGGTAAATCCACCATATTGCTGCAGATGTGCAGGAATATGTCAGAGATGGGACAGAAGATACTTTATGTGTCAGGTGAGGAGTCTCTTTCACAGATAAAGATGAGGGCAGAGCGTATCGGAAATTTTACAAAGGATATGCTGCTTCTCTGTGTCAACAATCTCGAGGATGTGGAGGAGTATGTCAAGAAGGACACTCCAAAGGTCATTGTTATAGATTCCATACAGACCATAGTTACGGATGACGTGGAGTCTGCACCGGGAAGTGTATCCCAGGTAAAGGAAGTTACAGCCAGACTCATGAGGATGGCGAAGCAGACAGGGATCGCCATATTCATAGTAGGACATGTTACCAAAGAGGGAACCGTGGCAGGCCCAAGAACCCTTGAACATATGGTAGATACAGTTCTCTATTTCGAGGGCGAGCGTAATGCCGGGTTTAGAGTCCTTCGTGCAGTAAAGAACAGATTTGGCTCGACAAATGAGATCGGTGTATTTGAGATGAAGGGAACCGGACTTGCAGAGGTGAAGAATCCGTCACAGCTTATGCTGGATGGAAGACCTGATGACACATCCGGGTCTGTAGTAGTATGTACAATGGAAGGAACAAGACCGATATTGCTTGAGATCCAGGCTCTGGTGTGCCAGTCAAGCTTCAATCTGCCAAGAAGAACAAGTGTGGGACTCGACTACAACAGGGTAAATCTCTTGCTTGCTGTTCTCGAGAAGAGAGGCGGCATAGTTATGGCGGGCTGTGATGCATATGTGAATATAGCCGGAGGTATGCGCCTTGATGATCCGTCGGCAGATCTGGGAATAGTATTTGCTCTTGTATCAAGCTTCAAGAACCGTGCCATACCTTCTGATATGGTCATGTTCGGAGAGATGGGACTTTCAGGCGAAGTGCGTGGAGTGTCAGGTGCTGAGCAGAGAGTACGCGAGGCCGCAAAGATGGGATTTAAGACCTGTATCATACCGAGATCCAATCTGGACAATGTGAAGAAGATGAAAGACCTTGGAGACATGAAGGTGGTAGGTGTCGCAAATATACAGCAGGCACTGGAGTATATATAGAAGAAAATATTCAATCATATAAAGCACGATAATAGCGGTGAGCATGGCCACAGTATCATTTGGTATTGTGGCCAAAATTATTTCGTGTAAAATTCAATAAAAGTGCTTGACTTTGCCAAATGATGGTGGTATCTTATAAAAGCTGTCGCGTGAGACGGTGTCAGAAACATCTGTAAAACATCGGATTTTGAGATTTATTCGTTATATAATCTCCCGATTATGATACGAAATCAGTTCATAAGAGCTGACGAAATGACTTGAAAAAAGATGAAAAAAGTTGTTGACATTAAGAAATGAATGTGATAGTATTTAGAAGTTGTCGCTGAGAGGCGAGAACATAAAGAACCTTGAAAAATTAACAACATGACAACCCTGAAATTCCAAAAAAGAATTTCAAGAACGTCGGATCAGAGATGATATCAAAGATCTAACAAACCAATAACAG